>NZ_CP061497.1:355833-711666 GCF_014678725.1 Thermomonas sp. XSG
ACGCTTTGCAGCGCGGCCTCAACAAGCTCAGCGTCAACCCGGAGCGACTGGCCGCCGACCTCGATGCCAGCTGGGAAGTGCTGGCCGAAGCCGTGCAGACGGTGATGCGCCGCCACGGCCTGCCGAACCCCTACGAGCAGCTCAAGGCGCTGACCCGCGGCCACGGCATCACCGCCGACTCCATGCGCGCCTTCGTTGAATCGCTGGACCTGCCCGCAGCCGACAAGCAGCGCCTGCTGGACATGACCCCGGGCAGCTACACCGGCCTGGCGGAGCGGCTGGCGCGGGAGGCCTGAGGTGCCGTACGGCCGCCAAGGAGTCCTCGTGGCGGCCATGCTGGCGCTGGCGGCCTGCGCCTCGCGGACCGCACCGTCGCTGGACCGCGCGGCCCCCGGCGCAACGCATGAAGACGGCGTGCCGGCCTGCCCGGCCGACGCCAGCCCGATGGACGGCTGGAACGACCGCGCGCCGCCGCGCAGGATCTTCGGCAACACCTACTACGTCGGCACCTGCGGCATCGCGGCCATCCTGGTGGTGGGCGATGCCGGCGCGATCCTGATCGACGGCGCAACCGACCGCGCACCCGCCGCCATCCTCGCCAACATCCGCGCGCTCGGCTTCGCCCCCCGCGACATCAGGCGGCTGCTCAACACCCACGAGCACATGGACCATGCCGGCGGACTGGCTGGCCTGCAGCGCGCCACTGGCGCCCCCGTGCTGGCCCGTGCCCCCGCGGTCGCCACCCTGCGCAGCGGCAAGCCAGGCCAGGACGACCCGCAGCTGGGCGAGCTGGCCGGCTTTCCGGCCGTGGCGGACGTGCGCACATTGAGCGAAGCCGAAACCGTCCGGATTGGCGACCTCGTGCTGCAATCGCATGCAACCCCCGGCCACGCTCCCGGTGGCACCAGCTGGACCTGGCGGTCCTGCGAGGGCCCACGCTGCCTCGACATCGCCTACGTCGACAGTCACACCGCGCTGACCGACGGCCACTACCGCTTCGCCGACCACCCCGGCTACGTGGCCGCGTTCGAACGCAGCCTCGACACCGTCGCTGGCCTGCCCTGCGACCTGCTCCTCACCCCGCACCCGGCCGCCAGCAACCTGCTGGCGCGGCTACATGGCGAGGCGCCGCTGGTCGATGCCGGCGCCTGCAAGGCCTTCTCCGCGAATGCGCGCACCAATCTCCGCGTGCGCCTGGCCAACGAACGCAAGGAACCGTCGCGATGACCGACGCACGCCCCACGGCGACACCTCCCATCGAGATCGACGCCGCCGCCGGGCCGGCCCCGCTGGGCATGCCGCCGGCGACGTTCCTGCGCGACTACTGGCAGAAGCGCCCGCTGCTGGTCCGCAACGCCTTCCCCGGCTATGCGTCCCCGATCGAACCCGAAGACCTCGCTGGCCTTGCCTGCGAGGACGGCGTGCTGGCGCGACTGATCGAGCACGACAAGGCCAGCGATGGCTGGAAGGTGCGCCACGGGCCGTTCGCCGAGGACGATTTCCCCGGCCTGCCCGACCATGACTGGACCCTGCTGGTGCAGGACGTGGACAAGTGGGACGCCGACATCCGCACCCTGCTCGCCCATTTCGATTTCCTGCCGCGCTGGCGGATCGACGACGTGATGGTGAGCTTCGCCGCCACCGGCGGATCGGTAGGCGCGCACGTGGACCAGTACGACGTGTTCCTGCTGCAGGCGCACGGCCAGCGGCGCTGGCAGATCGATGCCAGCGCCCACCCGTCGCTGGATTTCCGCAACGACGTGGACATCAAGCTCCTGCGCGAATTTCACCCGACCCACGACTGGGTGCTGCAACCCGGCGACATGCTCTACCTGCCGCCGGGTGTGCCGCACCACGGGGTGGCGGAAAGCCCCTGCCTGACCTTCTCCGTGGGCATGCGCGCGCCCGCCGCAGCCGAACTGCTGGGCGACTACGCCGACACGCTGGCCGCCGACGCGCCGGACGAACTGCGCTACGCCGATCCGGACCTGGCCCTGCCGGGCGACGCCGGCGAGATCGACGATGCGGCCATGCAGCGGGTGGAAGCCGCCCTGCACCAGCTGCGGATGGACGATCCCGACCGCTTCGGCGACTGGTTCGGCAGCTTCATCACCACCTACCGCAGCGCGGTGCTGCCTGCCGCCGAGGAACATCCGCTGCCGCGCGCCGCGATGGAACAGGCGCTGGCCGGCGGCGCGCAGCTGTGGCGGCACCCCTGGTCGCGCATGGCCTGGCGCCGCGCCCGCCAAGGGGGCGACGCGGACCCGGGCCGGCTGTATGCAGGCGGCACCGCCTATCCGCTTGGCTTGGACGACGCCCGCCGGGTGGCCGCCGCGGACAGCATCGACCACACGCTGTACGCTGGGCTGGGCGAGTCGGGACGGGCGGCGGTGGTCGCCCTGCTGGCCGCCGGCCACTACCGGCTGGAACAGGAGGAGGACGAAGCATGAACGGCGACCCCAGCAGCGAACCGGTCCGCATCACCGACCATCCGGCGGCCATCGAGGCCGCCACCCGCATCGCCGCGGACGCACGGCGCAGCCTGTGGATCCGCAGCCTCGACCTTGAAGGCTGGCTGTTCGACCACCCCGACTTCCTGGCCGCGCTGCGCGGCTTCGCCACCTCCGGCCGCGACGTGCAGGTACTGGTGCTGCTGCACGATGCCGCCGCCCCGCAAGCCGCCCACGCCAAGCTGCTGGCGCTGGCCCAGCGTCTGCCCAGCGTGTTCCAGTTCCGTCAGGTGGACGATCCCGTCTACCGCGAGGAGCGCGTGGCGCTGGTTGCCAATGACGCCGGCGGCTACTACGTCCGCACCCAGGGCGACCGCGTGGAAGGCATCGCCGCGTTCGATGCGCGCGCGCGGGTGCGCCAGCTGCAGCAGCGTTTCGAGGAAATCTGGGAGCGTTCCCGCCCGGTAACCGAATATCGCGCCCTCGGGATATGAAATCGCCGCGTTCTTGACTTTGGTCGCATGCGCCCGCGACACCCCAGCGGCTATAATTCCGACTCTTTGCTTGCGCGCATTCAGAATTTGTCCCGCCCGGTCTGGCGCCAGTACCGGCGCGGGCGCACCCCCCACCCCACCGATAGGTTGCTAGCCACACCGTGGACAGTCTCCTCAAGCAGTTCGCTCAAACCTCCCAGCTCGGCGCCAACGGCGCGTTCATCGAAGACCTCTACGAGCAGTATCTGGTCGCGCCCGACAGCGTCGACCCCAAATGGAAGCAGTATTTCGATGGCCTGAAGGGCCGCGAGGCCGGGGATATCCCGCACTCCGCGGTGATCGACCAGATCGCCGAGGCCGGCCGCCAGGCCGCGCGCGGGGTGGTTCCCGCCAACAGCGGTAGCGGCGACGAGCGCGAGCGCCACGTCGGCCGCCTGATCACCGCCTACCGTTCGCGCGGCCACCTGGGTGCGCACACCGACCCGCTGGGGCTGACCCCGCCGGTCAACCCGCCGGACCTGGACCTCGCCTTCCACAAGCTGTCCGGCAGCGACCTCGACACCGAATTCAGCACCGGCGGCGTCGGCGGTGAGCCGCGGATGAAGCTGCGCGACCTGTACGCGCGCCTGCGCGCGACCTATGCCGGCAGCATCGGCGCCGAGTTCATGCACATCACCGACGCCGACCAGCGCCGCTGGATCTACGAGCGCCTGGAGAAGGCGGCCGGCAACTACGGCCGCAGCAAGGAAGACAAGCAGCGCATCCTCGAGCGGCTGACCGCCGCGGAAGGCCTGGAACGCTACCTGCACACCAAGTACGTCGGCCAGAAGCGCTTCTCGCTGGAAGGCGGCGACTCACTGATCCCGCTGCTGGACGTGACGATCCGTCGCGCCGGCCAGGCCGGGGTCAAGGACGTGGTGCTGGGCATGGCCCACCGCGGCCGCCTGAACGTGCTGGTCAACACCCTCGGCAAGCCGCCGCGCAAGCTGTTCGACGAGTTCGAAGGCAAGTTCGAGCACACCCGTCAGGGCGACCACGCCCATACCGGCGACGTGAAGTACCACATGGGCTACAGCGCCGACGTCGCCACCCCCGGCGGCCCGGTCCATCTGGCCCTGGCGTTCAATCCCTCGCACCTGGAGATCGTCGACCCGGTGGTCGCCGGCAGCGTGCGTTCGCGCCAGCATCGCCGCGGCGATGCCGAGCGCAAGCAGGTCATGCCGGTGCTGATCCATGGCGACGCGGCGTTCGCCGGCCAGGGCGTGGTGATGGAACTGCTGCAGATGTCGCAGGCCCGCGGCTTCCGCGTTGGCGGCACCCTGCACGTGGTGGTCAACAACCAGGTCGGCTTCACCACCAGCGCTGCCGAAGACGCGCGTTCCACCCTGTACTGCACCGACGTGGCCAAGATGGTCGGCGCGCCGGTGCTGCACGTGAACGGCGACGACCCGGAGGCCGTGGCGTTCGTGGCCGAGATGGCGTTCGATTTCCGCCAGACCTTCGGCAAGGACGTGGTCATCGACCTGGTCTGCTACCGCCGCCACGGCCACAACGAGGCCGACGAACCTGCTGCCACTCAGCCGGTGATGTACAAGAAGATCCGCGCGATGAAGACCACGCGCGAGCTGTACGCCGACAAGCTGATGGCCGAAGGCACGCTGTCCGCGGCCGATGCGCAGGCGCTGGTCGATGCCTGCCGCGACCGCCTTGATGCCGGCGAGGTCACCACCGACGTGGTGCCGGCCGAGGCCAACGCACTGACCGTCGACTGGTCGCCGTACCTGGCCGGCAAGCTGTCCGACCCGGTGGACACCAAGGTGCCCCGCAAGGCGCTGGACAAGCTGGCATCGCAGATCAACACCATCCCGGACGCGGTGAAGCTGCATCCGCGCGTGGCCAAGATCTACGAGGACCGCCGCAAGATGGCCGCAGGCGAACAGCCGGCCGACTGGGGATTTGCCGAGAACCTGGCCTACGCCACCCTGCTGCAGGACGGCTACCGCCTGCGTCTGGTCGGCCAGGACTGCGGTCGCGGCACCTTCTTCCATCGCCACGCGATCCTGCACGACCAGAACACCGACGCCTACCACCTGCCGCTGCGCGAGCTGGTGCAGAACCCGGAAGACGTCACCATCATCGACTCGCTGCTCAGCGAGGAAGCGGTGATGGCGTTCGAATACGGCTACGCCACCGCCGATCCGATGACCCTGGACATCTGGGAAGCGCAGTTCGGCGATTTCGCCAACGGCGCGCAGGTCGTGATCGACCAGTTCCTGGCCGCCGGCGAAGCCAAGTGGGACCGCCTGTGCGGGCTCGCGCTGTACCTGCCGCACGGCTATGAAGGCCAGGGACCCGAGCACAGCTCGGCGCGCCTGGAGCGCTTCCTGCAGCTGTGCGCGCTGGACAACATGGTGGTCTGCACGCCGACCACCCCGGCGCAGGATTTCCACATGATCCGCCGCCAGATGCGCCAGAGCACCCGCAAGCCGCTGGTGGTGATGACGCCGAAGTCGCTGCTGCGCCACAAGCTGGCGGTGTCGAGCCTGGACGAACTGGCCAACGGCGAGTTCCAGCGCCTGATCCCCGATACCACCGCCACCGCGAAGAAGGTCAAGCGGGTGGTGGTGTGCGCCGGCAAGGTCTATTACGACCTGCTGGAAGAAGCGCAGAAGAAGGAGATCAAGGACGTGGCGCTGGTCCGCGTGGAGCAGCTGTACCCATTCCCGCGCCCGGAGCTCGTCGCCGAGCTGAAGCGCTTCGGCTCCGCCACCGACGTGGTCTGGTGCCAGGAAGAGCCGCAGAACCAGGGTGCCTGGTACCAGATCCAGCACCACCTGCGCGCCTGCCTGCAGCCCAAGCAGGTGCTGGGCTACGCCGGCCGCCTGCGCTCGCCCTCGCCCGCGGCCGGCCACATGGCCGAGCACGTGGCCGAACTCAACAAGCTGCTTGCCGACGCACTGGTCAACCCGGTGGGCAACGACAGCGACGCCGACTAATTCCCCTCCGAATTCCGACAGGACGCCCTCATGGCCATTGAAGTCAAAGTCCCGGTTCTCCCCGAATCCGTTTCCGACGCCACCATCGCCAGCTGGCACAAGAAGGCCGGTGACGCGGTCAAGCGCGATGAAAACCTGCTCGACCTCGAAACCGACAAGGTGGTGCTGGAAGTGCCCTCCCCGGTCGACGGCGTGCTGAAGGAGATCAAGTTCGACGCCGGCGCCACCGTGACCAGCCAGCAGGTGATCGCCGTGATCGAGGAAGGCGCCGTCGCCGCAGCCGCGCCGGCCGCCCCTGCCGCGGAAGCGCCGAAGGCCGCCGCGCCCGCCGCTGCCGCCCCGGCCAAGGCCGCGGCACCGGCCGCCGCCTCCGCCGACGTGCCGCCGGGCGCGCGCTTCGCCGCCGCCACCAGCGGCGTCAACCCGGCCGAGGTGGCCGGCACCGGCCGCCGCGGCATGGTCACCAAGGAAGACATCGTCAACTACGCCAGCGGCAAGACCGCCGGCGTGGCCGGCGGCGCGCGCCCGGAAGAGCGCGTGCCGATGACCCGCATGCGCGCCCGCATCGCCGAGCGCCTGATGCAGTCCAAGAACTCCATCGCCATGCTGACCTCGTTCAACGAGGTCAACCTCTCCAAGGTCATGGAGATGCGCAAGGAGCTGCAGGATGACTTCGTCAAGGCGCACGGCATCAAGCTCGGCTTCATGAGCTTCTTCGCCAAGGCCGCCGCGAACGCGCTGCAGAAGTACCCGGTCATCAACGCCTCGGTCGATGGCAATGACGTCATCTACCACGGCTACGCCGACATCAGCATCGCCGTGTCCACCGACAAGGGCCTGGTCACGCCGGTGCTGCGCAACGTCGAACGGATGGGCTTCGCCGAGATCGAACAGGGCATCGCCGACTACGCCAAGAAGGCGCGTGACGGCAAGCTGGGCCTGGACGACCTGCAGGGCGGCACCTTCACCATCACCAACGGCGGCACCTTCGGCTCGCTGATGTCCACCCCGATCGTGAACCCGCCGCAGAGCGCCATCCTCGGTATGCACGCGATCAAGGAGCGCGCCATCGTCGAGAACGGCCAGGTGATCGCCGCGCCGATGATGTACATCGCGCTGAGCTACGACCACCGCATCATCGACGGCAAGGACGCGGTGCTGTTCCTGGTCGACATCAAGAACCAGCTCGAGAACCCGCACCGCATGCTGCTGGGCATGTGATTCCGGCGACGGGAACCGGCAACGGTTCCCGTCCTGTTTCGGGGCACCGCAGGTTCGGATCCTGCCCCCCCGCTACCAAGTTCAGGAATGAAGCAATGAGCGAACAACAGCAATTCGACGTCGTCGTCATCGGTGCCGGTCCCGCCGGCTACCACGCCGCCATCCGCGCCGCGCAGCTGGGCCTGAAGACCGCCTGCATCGACGCCGCGCTGGGCAAGGACGGCAAGCCGGCGCTGGGCGGCACCTGCCTGCGCGTGGGCTGCATCCCGTCCAAGGCGCTGCTGGATTCCAGCCGCCAGTTCTGGAACATGGGCCACCTGTTCGACCAGCACGGCATCAGCTTCGAGTCGCCTTCGATCGACGTGAAGAAGATGGTCGCCCGCAAGGACGGCATCGTGAAGCAGTTCACCGGCGGCATCGCCGCGCTGTTCAAGGCGAACAAGATCACCGCGTTCTACGGCTTCGGCCAGCTGCAGCCGGGCAACGTGGTGACGGTCAAGCAGCACGACGGCAGCGAAGTCGCGCTGAAGGCCACCAACGTCATCCTCGCCGCCGGTTCCGATTCCATCGAGCTGCCGTTCGCCAAGTTCGGCGAGCACATCATCGACAACGTCGGCGCGCTGGACCTCGAGAAGGTGCCGAAGCGCCTCGGCGTGATCGGCGCCGGCGTGATCGGTCTGGAACTGGGCAGCGTGTGGAAGCGCCTGGGCGCCGAGGTCACCATCCTCGAAGGCCTGCCGAACTTCCTCGCCGCCGCCGATGCGGAAGTGGCGAAGGTCGCGGCGCGCGAATTCAAGAAGCAGGGCCTGGACATCAAGCTGGGCTGCAAGTGCACCGCCACCGAGGTCAAGAAGGACGGCGTCCATATCAGCTACACCGACGACAAGGGCGCGGCCCAGGAACTGGTGGTCGACAAGCTGCTGGTGGCCGTGGGCCGCCGCGCCGCCACCAAGGGCCTGCTGGCCGATGGCACCGGCGTGCAGGTCAACGAGCGCGGCCAGATCGTGGTCGACGAGCACTGCCACACCGGCGTCGACGGCGTGTGGGCGGTCGGCGACTGCGTGCGCGGCCCGATGCTGGCGCACAAGGGCTTCGAAGAAGGGATCGCGGTGGCGGAACTTATTGCCGGCCTGCCGGGCCACGTCAACTTCGACACGATTCCGTGGGTGATCTACACCGAGCCGGAAATCGCCTGGGTCGGCAAGACCGAGGAGCAGCTGAAGGCCGAAGGCGTCCCCTACAAGGCCGGCAGCTTCCCGTTCGCAGCGGTCGGCCGCGCGGTGGCGATGGCCGAGCCGGCGGGCTTCGTGAAGGTACTGGCGCATGCCGAGACCGACACCATCCTGGGCATGCACCTGGTCGGCGCCAACGTGTCGGAACTGGTCCACGAGGGCGTGCTGGCGATGGAGTTCAAGGGCAGTGCCGATGACTTGGCGCGCATCTGCCACGCCCACCCGTCGCTGAGCGAGGCCGTGCACGACGCCGCGATGGCGGTGCACAAGCGGGCGATCCACAAGGCCAACTGATACGCGGCTCTGCATCGCATGGAAACGGCGCCAAGGTGGCGCCGTTTTCGTATGCGCCGCGCGATAATCGCCTGATGAACGCGCAATTCCTGCTGAAACTCGCAATCACCGTGGTGCTGGTGTTGACCGCCTCCGCGCTGTCCAGGCGCCCCGGCGTGCTCGGCGCACTGGTGGCGGCACTGCCGGTGACATCGCTGCTGGCGCTCGGCTGGTTGCAGGTCGAAACCGGCGACAGCCAGCGCGTGGCCATGATGTCGATGGACATCTTCTGGTTCGTGCTGGGTGGCCTGCTGTTCTTCCCGGTGCTCAGCCTTTGCCTGAAAGCCGGCTGGCAGCCTTGGCTGTGCTTCGTCGCAGCGGGGATCGCGGGCTTCGCCGGCATGAACGGCGTGCAATACCTCCTTACCCAATTCAGGGCTCCGGCATGAAAACCCTCTGCGTCTATTGCGGCTCCAATGCCGGCAGCGACCCTGCCTATGCCGCGCTGGCCCGCGACCTCGGAACCCGCCTCGCGCGCGACGGCATCGCGCTGGTGTACGGCGGCGGCAACGTCGGCCTCATGGGCATCGTGGCCGATGCGGTGCTTGCCGGCGGCGGCGAAGTCATCGGAGTGATCCCGCAGCAGCTGGTCGACTGGGAGGTCGCCCACAAGGGCGTCACCCGCCTCGAAGTCGTAGATTCCATGCACACCCGCAAGGCGCGGATGTTCGAACTGGCCGACGGCTTCGTCGCCCTGCCCGGCGGCTTCGGCACCCTCGACGAGATGTTCGAGATGCTGACCTGGCGCCAGCTGGGGCTGGGCCGCAAGCCCTGCGCCTTCCTCGGCGTGAACGGCTTCTGGGAGCCGCTGATGGCGATGCTGGACACGATGGTACGCGAGCGCTTCCTGCATCCCGAGCAGCGCGCCGACATGTGGCATGGGACCGACATCGAGGCCCTCCTGGAATGGATGCGCGGCTACGTGCCGGCGCAGGCCGACAAGTGGCTGGACGAGAAGCGTCGCAGCCAGCTCAAGCTCACCACGGAGGATGTATGACCATCCCGGCGACGTTCCGCGCCTTCCGCATCCACAGCGACGCCGCCGGCTACCGCAGCGGCATCGAGACCATATCGCTGGGTGATCTCAATCCCGGCGAGGTGGTGGTCAAGGCCGCGTACTCCTCGGTCAACTACAAGGACGCGCTGGCCGGCACCGGCAAGGGCAAGATCCTGCGCAGCTTCCCGCTGGTCGGGGGGATAGATGTGGCCGGCCACGTGGTGGCATCCACCGACCCCGCGTTCCGCGAGGGTGACGCCGTGCTGGTCACCGGCAGCGGGCTGTCGGAAACCCGCGACGGCGGCTATTCGGAGTACGCGCGGCTGGATGCACGCTGGGTCATCCCGCTGCCTGCCGGGCTGAGCCTACGCGAAGCGATGATCCTCGGCACCGCCGGTTTCACTGCGGCGCTCGGCCTGCTGCGGATGACCGAGAACCGGCAGACGCCCGCGCTGGGCCCGCTGGCCGTGACCGGTGCGACCGGCGGCGTGGGTTCACTGGCGGTCGCGATCTACAGCCAAGCCGGTTACCAGGTCCATGCGATCAGCGGCAAGCCGGAACATGCGGTCTACTTGAAGGCGCTGGGGGCCTCCGAGGTGCTGGGCCGCGACGCACTGTCGACCACCAAGCCAATGGACAGCGCCCGCTTCGGTGGCGGCCTGGACAATGTCGGCGGGCCAATGCTTGCGGCGCTGCTGGCGCAGACCGCCCCCTATGGCAACGTCGCCAGCTGCGGACTGGCCGCTTCGCCCGAACTGCACGCCACCGTGATGCCCTTCATCATCCGCGGCGTCTCGCTGCTGGGCGTGGCCTCGGCCGGCACCGCCCGCGACATCCGCGACGAGGTCTGGCGCCGCCTGGCCGGCGACTGGAAGCCGGACAACCTGGAGGCGATCTGCACCCGCGAAGCCAGCCTGGACGAGCTGCCGCAGGTATTCGACGGGATGCTTGCCGGCGGCGCGCTGGGGCGCACGCTGGTGCGCATCCAGCCTGTCATCTGACCGCGCTTGCAGGCCGCTGGCCTGCGGCTACAATCGACCCGCATACCCGGGGATTCACATGGCACGCATCCTGATTGTCGACGATTCGCCCTCCCAGCTGATGAGCATCCGACGCATCGTCGAGAAACTCGGCCACGATGCGCTCACCGCCGAGGACGGCGCCGCCGGCGTGGAAGCGGCCAAGCGCGAACTGCCCGACCTGATCCTGATGGACGTGGTGATGCCGAACCTCAACGGCTTCCAGGCCACCCGTTCGATCAGCCGCGAAGCCACCACCAAGCACATCCCGGTCATTCTGGTCACCACCAAGGACCAGGACACCGACCGCGTCTGGGGCATGCGCCAGGGCGCCAAGGCCTACATCACCAAGCCGTTCAGCGAGTCCGAACTGGCCGACGTCATCAACCAGTACATCGCCACCGGTCCCAGCGCCGCGTAAGGCGTTCTTTGTAGGAGCGCACCGCAGGGGCGCGATGCTCTTGGCGGGATCCTGCGAAAGCGTTCGCGCCCCTGCGGTGCGCTCCTACAAAAATGGGGCAGCGTCAGCCGCGCCGCCAGTCGTCACCGAACGCGTCGCGCATCTTCGCGTAGGCCTTCCGCTGGGCGTCGTTGTGCGCCTTCGGCGCGAGGATTTCCAGCTCCACGATCTGGTCGCCGGCCGCCGCACCCGTGGTGCCCGGCAGCCCGCGTCCGCGCAGCCGCAGCTTGCGTCCGGATTCGGAATCGGCCGGAATCTTCAGCTCCACCGGGCCGCCCAGGGTGGGCACGCTGAGGGTGGCGCCCAGCGCCGCTTCCCACGGGGCCACCGGCAGCACGTGGATCACGTTGCGACCATCCACCTCGAACTGCGGATCGGCGGCGTATTCGACTTCCAGCAGCAGGTCCCGGCCGCCGTTGCCCTGCCGGGCCAGGCGGATGACCTGGCCCGGACGCACGCCCTTGGGCACGCGGACGTCCAGAGTCTTGCCGGCCACGCCGATGCGCACGCTGCTGCCGTTGTAGACGGCATTCAGCGGCACCGCCAGTTTGGCGCGGGTGTCGCCGGCCGGCTGGCCGCCGCGGGCGCCGCCGTTGCCGCGCCCGCGCTGACCGAACAGGTTCTCGAAGAAGTCGGAGAAGCCGCCGCCCGCGCCGCCACCGGCGAAGATCTCGTCGAAGTCGAAGTCCGGCTGGCCACCCTGGCCACGTCCGAAACCGCCGGGCGGCGGACGGATCTCGTCGCCGGGGCGGTAGCCGCCTGCGCGCAGCTGGTCGTAGGCCGCGCGCTTCTGCGGGTCGCGCAGCGCCTCGTAAGCCTCATTGACCGCCTTGAACTTCTCCTCGGCGCCCTTTTCCTTGCTGACGTCGGGATGGTATTTGCGCGCCAGCCGCCGATAGGCGGTTTTGATCTCGGCCTCGCCCGCGCTGGGCTCGACCCCGAGGATCCCGTAGTAGTCCTTGAATTCCATCGATGCTCCCTGCCGCGGCCTGCGTACGGGGGATTATCCCACCGCGCATCGCAACCGCAGCCACAGGCCTTAGACTGTATTCCCGTCGAAGTGAGGTCCGGTCATGTCGATTCAAGTCGGCCAGCACGTTCCCGCGGCGATCCTGCAGTACATCGACAACGGTGTGCACCGGATCGATACCCACAGCCTGTTCGGTGGGCGCAAGCTGGTGCTGTTTTCGGTGCCGGGCGCGTTCACGCCCACCTGTTCCGAACGCCACCTGCCCGGCTTCATCCAGCATTTCGATGCGTTCCGAGCGAAAGGCATCGAGGTCGCCTGCATGGCGGTAAACGATGCCTTCGTGATGCAGGCGTGGGGCAGGAGCCAAGGCGTACCGCAGGGCATGAAGATGCTCGCCGACGGCAATGCCGACTTCACCCGCGCGCTCGGGCTGGAACTGGACGCCAGCGGCTACGGCATGGGCGTGCGCAGCAAGCGCTTCGCGCTGTATGCCGAAAACGAGATCGTGCGCGGCCTGTGGGTGGAAGCGCCGGGTGAATTCCGGGTGTCGTCGGCGGAAAACGTGCTGGCGAACCTGCCCGGCTGATTGCAGCGCCCGCCCGGGCACCACGCCTCAACGGGGCGGCAGGATCGCAAAACGCAGGCTGTCCCAGGCACCGCTGTCGGCCAGCGCGGTGAGTTCGTGCCGGCCCGGCTCCGCGAACTCCCGAAGCAGCGGGCGCGCACCTTTGGTTTCGCCGATCCAGCGCCCATCCAGCAACCACTGCACCCGGGTGCTGGCGCCCAGCGCACGCAGCGAGAGCCGCACCCCGCGCGCACTGCCCGGCGCCGCGGCAAGCGCCGCGCCATCGTTGAGTCCTTCGATGCGCAGGGTTTCCAGCGCACCGCGGCCATCGTCGGCGCAGTCCGTGGCCAGCGGCGGCAGGCTCGCCGCCGCCCGCCATGCTGACGGCAGCCACGGCATCGCCAGCGCCGGCCAGCGTGCGATCTGCCTCTCCTGCGCGGCATGCGGCAAGCGGCAGTCGGCCGACAACCGGCGTCCGCTGCCGGCGTCCACTTCGAAGCGTTCGATGCCGGCGCTCCACAACCGCGCCTGACGCTCCGGCAGGGTCGGCGGCACCATCCCGTCCAGCGTCCAGGCCTCGCGCCGGTGCTGGCACAGCGCCTCCGGCTGCGCGGCGGCGGCAGTGCCCAGCGGCCAGCAGATCCCGGTTTCCGCCACGCTGGCCGGCATCGGCACGCGCCGTGCGTCGCCTGGCGCGCGCGGCAGGCTGTCGATCACTTCGAACAGCAGCGGCAGTGCGGTAACCGCGCCGTACTGGCCGGGCAGCGGCGTGCCGTCCGGCCGCCCCACCCAGACACCCACGCTGTAACGCGGGGTGGCACCGATCGCCCAGGCGTCGCGGAAGCCGTAGCTGGTGCCGGTCTTCCACGCCACCTGTGGCCGCCGGTCCGTGTCGAACATGCCCTCGGCCTCGCCGGGACGCGGATTGGCGGCGAGGATCTCGCGCACGATCCAGGCCGCGCCGGGCGACAGCAGGCGGCGCTCGAGCTTCGGCGCATCGCCGGTGTAGCGCACACGCCCGGCGATGCCGCCACGCTGCAGGGCGGCAAAGGCGCCAACCAGGTCTTCCAGCCGCGCGCCGGTGCCGCCGAGGATCATCGACAGGTTCGGCGCCGCCCCGCGCGGAAAACGCAGCGCGATGCCCGCATGCTCCAGCCGCGCAGCGAAGCGCGCCGGGCCCACCCGGTCCAGCAGGTCCACCGCCGGCACGTTGAGCGACAGCCGCAGCGCCTCGGCGACGCTGACCGGGCCGTTGAAGGCGGTATCGAAATTGGACGGCCGGTAGCCGTCGAAGGACTGCGGCGCATCGACCAGCAGGCTTTCCGAATGCACGAGCCCATCGTCCAGCGCCATCCCGTACAGGAACGGCTTGAGCGTCGAACCGGGCGAGCGCCAGGCCTGCACCATGTCGACATGCCCCAGCCGCGCCTTGTCGGCAAACGCCACCGAACCGACGTAAGCGCGAGCCTCCAGGCTGGCGTTGTCGACCACCAGCAGCGCCGCCGAGGTCCGCGGCGGCAGGCCAGAGAAGTACGCGGCGACCCGCTCCTCCAGCGCACGCTGCAGCGCCGGCTCCAGGGTGGACACGATGCGGCGGGCATCCGGCTGCGCGGCATGCAGGCGCTGCGCCAGCAGTGCGGCATCCATCGGCGTGCGCAGGCGCCGCGACACCACGTTCTCGATGCGCGCATCGTCCACCTGCGCGCGTGTCCACACGCCGCGCGCGGCCATCCGCGCCAGCAGCTTGTCGCGCGCCGCCTGCGCGGCATCCGGGTAGCGGTCCGGCCGCAGCCGGCTGGGCGCCTGCGGCAGCACCGCCAGCAGCGCCGCTTCGGCATGCGACAGCTTTGATGCCGGCTTGCCCAGATAGGCCCAGCTGGCGGCTTCCACGCCCTCGATGGTGCCGCCGAACGGCGCGCGCTCCAGGTACAGGGTGAGGATCCCGCGCTTGGACAGGTGCGCTTCCAGCTGCAGCGCGCGCAGCAGCTGCCGCAGCTTGCCGGCGGCGCTGCGGGTGCGCGCGCCGTGCAGGCCCGGATCGATGATCCGCGCCACCTGCATGGTCAGGGTGGAGCCGCCGGAGACGATGCGGCGGTTGCCCAGCACCTGCGCGCCGGCGCGCAGCATCGCCACCGGGTTGACGCCGGGATGGCGCCAGAACCAGCGGTCCTCGTAGCCCAGCAACGCCTGCACGTACAGCGGCGACACCTGCTCCGGCGTGGCCGGATAGCGCCAGACGCCGCCGGCATCGGCAAACGCGCGCAGCGGGCTGCCGTCGCGGGCGGTCACCACGGTCGCGGCGTCACGGCGGCTGGGCAGCGGCAGCGGGAAGGCGACGTCGAGCAACAGCAAGCCGACCAGCAGGGCCACCGTGCCCCAACGCAGCCAGGGCAGCAGCGCGCGCAGGGCACCGCGGAGCCGGCGGATCCGCTGACCGGGAAGTGCGTGCGTCACGCCTTACGCCCCGCCGCGCGCGCCCCGCCTCACGGCTGCACCACCGTGATCCGCTCCGGCACGGCTCTGCCCACGCCGCGCAGGTCCGGACGGTACATGTCCTCCACCAGCGGCGGCGGCACTGTGTAGTTGCCGGGGGTGACCGCGCGCACGAGGTAGAACACCTTGGCGGTGCTGCCCGCGTCCAGCTTGAGCGCCGCCACGTAACGGTCGTCGCGGAACTCCTCGTGGCGCAGGTTGGCGCTGTCCCCACGCTCGCCGATGCCGATGCCGTCCACCACCACCTCGGCCCATTGCTTGGCGTCACCCAGGTTGAAGTTCTCGATCTCCAGCCCCGCCGGCAGCAGGTCGGTCAGCAGCGCGTCGGGCATGTCGCGGTCGGCGGTGACGGCAACCCGCACGATCAGCGCCTCGCCTTCCTTCAACGCTCGCGGCGCCCACGGCTTGCCGTCGGTGCCGAACAGCGCCCGCTCGACCTTGATCACGCTGGCATCCGGCGCAGGCGCGGCGCGCGGCACGCCGGCCACCTCGAGGCTGGCGTAGAACGGCGGCTCGCCGGCCGGCAGGAAGCGCAGGCCCTTGGCCAGGGTGGCGTAATCGACGTCGCGGGCAAAGCTGCGCGCCTTGGCGATGGCTTCCTCGGTGCCGCCGCTGGCCAGCTTGCCGGCCACTTCCTTCTTCACGTCCATCAGCAGCGCCTTGCCCAGCCGCGCCAGCGCGATCTGTTCCTGCGTGCTCAGCCAGAACCACGACGATGCGCGGCGGCGCGCGTCCAGTTCGCGGCTAACCTCGATCACCTTGGCGTCAAAGGCCGGGGCGGCGTAACCGCGCTCGTGGGTCATCGCGATCATCAGCGCCAAGTCGCGCAGCGGCGTGCCGTAGTCACCCAGCCAGTCGTGGCGGTCGCCCTCGAAGGCGAAACCGGCGGCAATCGCCTTGCCGCCGCGCACCTTGTCGCCCTGCATCGACAGCGCCAGCCCGAGGTGCACCAGCGGCAGCCCCTTCAGCGCCTGCTTGCGGTCGTTGTCGTACAGCGCCCGCAGCGTTCCCAGCGGCGCGCGGTTGACCCGCGCCAGCACATAGCCGGCATGCGCCTGGTAGGCGAACTTGAGGTACTGCCGGTGGCTGCGCCCGTAGAACTCGTTGCCACCGGACAGCAGGTCCTCGCTGAGCCGCTGCAGCGCCTTCTGCAGCACCGCCTCGGGCACCACGAAGCCGGCCTGGCGCGCGTCCAGCAGGAACTCGGCGATGTACGGCGTCAGCAGCGGATCGACGTTGTCATCATCACCCCACATCGAGAAATGGCCGTTGCCCGCCTGCATCGACGCCAGCCGGCCGAACGCGCCCTCCATCCGCGCGCGCCGCTTGCCGGCGTCCAGCCCGGCCACGCCGAAGCGCCGGGCGGTTTCCGCATCCAGCG
This sequence comes from Thermomonas sp. XSG, assembly GCF_014678725.1. NCBI lineage: Bacteria > Pseudomonadati > Pseudomonadota > Gammaproteobacteria > Lysobacterales > Lysobacteraceae > Thermomonas > Thermomonas sp. XSG. Next base: position 372,445 of record NZ_CP061497.1, read on the forward strand.
CCAGCGCCGCGTAACCCTTGCTGGTGGTCTGCTCGGCACAGCCATAGGGATAGTCCAGCGCGCCCTTCAGCGCGGCGCCGAACGGGATCGGCGGCAGCGCGCTGACCAGCATGCGCGCACGCACCGAACCCGGCAGCAGCCCCTCGGCAAGGCCGGCATCCATCGACGCCGCTTCGCCCGCGCCCAGCACCTGCGTGCGCGAGCGCAGCACCTGCGGCCACGCTGCACGCACCGGCAGGTCGTACTTGCGGTCCACCTTGAAGCCGTTGCCGTCCACCCGCACCCGCACCTGCGCCATGCCGTAGCCTTCCTGCGCGGTGAGCGGGAAACTCAGCGTAGACTTGGCCTCGCTGCCCAGCGTGAGCGTGCGACTGGCCTCACCGATCGCGGCAGGCCCGATCCCGTCCAGCTTCACCTTGAACGCGCCGGCCTTGCCGGTGAAGTTGGTGATGTCCAGGCTGACCATGCCGCGATCACCCGGCGCCATCGCCCGCGGCATGCTGGCCTCGGCCACGATCGGCGCGCGCACCACCACTTCGGCATCACGATTGCCGTACTGCGCATCGGCATAGACCAGCGCCGACACCCGCAGGGTGCCGTTGAAATCCGGCACCGGCAGCGACACGCGCGCGGTGCCCCTGGCGTCCAGCTTCACCGGCCCGGAGAACAGGTCCACCGTCTGCACCCGCGCGGTCGGCCGCCGCGCCTGCGGCAGCGCGGCCAGCGCCATGTCGCCACCGAAGCGCAGCTTGGCGATACCACCGTCGAAACTCTCGATGACCCGGCCATAGATGTCGTACGCGTCCACGCCCAGGCGGCGCTGGGCGAAGAAGTGCGCGCCGGCATCCGGCACCGGGAAGCGGGTGATGTTGAGGATGCCGACATCCACTGCCGACACCGTGGCATAGGCCGTCTTGCCGGCCAGCTGCGGCGCGCTCAGCGTGACCTGCAGCGGCTGCTGCGGGCGCACCTGTTTCTTCACCGCCAGGCCCACGGCGACGCGGCGGTCACGCCGATCCATCGGCACGAACGCCTCGCCCACCGCCCGCGCGGGGGTGATCTTGCTGGCCGCGCTGCCGCCACGGAACACCAGCGCGGTCACGTACACGTCGTGGCGCTCCCAGTCCTGCGTCACCGGGATTTCCACCACGGTGCCCGGCTTCACGTCCACCGACTGCACGAACAGCATGCGGTCGCTTTCCACCATCACCAAGCCCTTGCCGGCATGCGGCGGCGTCAGGGTGACCTTCAGCTTGTCGCCGGCGCGATAGGCGGTCTTGTCCAGCGCCAGCTTGACCTTGTCGGGGCGCGCGTCCAGTCCGCGGTTCTCGTCGCCCCAGCCCCAGCCGGCGCGGAACGGATAGCGCATGGTCAGCCTGGTCGCCGGATCGAACACCTCCAGCCGGTAGTCGCCCCACTCCACCGGAAAGTCGATGCGCGCCGCGGTGGCGCCGGCGTCGATGCTGCGCGTCTCCACGGTCTGGAAGCGACGGGTGAAATCGTGGCGCCAGCCGCTGTCCTCGTCGTGGCTCCAGTGGTAGTCGCGGAGTTCGCGCACCAGCGACACCTTCAGCCCGGCGGCCGGCCGCGGGCGGCCGTCGCTGCCGTAGCGCATCAGCTCGAACCCGGCGCTCGCATTGGCATTGGCGCCGTCCCCGTCGTCGAACAGCGGGCGCACGCCGACCAGAGCATCGGCCGGCCACAGCGTGCGCACGAGGCTGCGGTTGACGCTGCGGCCGCCGGACTCGAACAGACTGCCCGACACGATGGCCTGCACCGGCGTGGTGCCCTTCACTTCCTCGGGCAGGGGAATGTCCCTGCGCAGCTCGCCTTTCGCATCCAGCTCGGCATCGATGGCGTCCACGGCGTCCTTCGGCAGCGCCACGGTGGGATCGCCGAAGAACCAGCCCTTCAGATTCTCCAGCGGGTGCTGGTCCACCCGCACCGTCAGCTTGGCGGTGAAGCGGTTGCCCGCGGCCGGCGCGCCGTACAGGTAGGCACCCTTGGCATGCAGCGCCAGCGGCCGGCCGTGGCGCAGGATCGGCGCCGCGCTGCCCAGGTCCAGCTTCATCCGCTCCGGCAGGAACTCCTCGATGCGCAGGCTCATGCCCTGCACCGCCTCCTTGCTGGCCGGATCCGTGCGGAACTCCACCTGCCAGCGGCCGGTGGGCGCTTCTGCAGGAATTGCTTTCTCGAAGCGGAAATAGCCCTGCGCACCGGGCTCGATTTTCGACTCGACGAAGGTCCTGCCATCCGGCTGCTTCAGGCGGACGAACAGGGATTGCGACTTGCCGCCCTTTGCCTGCACCGGCCGGCCGTCGAAGTCGCGCAGCAGCGCGGAGACGCGCACGGTTTCACCCGGCCGGTAGAGGTCGCGGCCCGACCAGGCGAACACGTCGAACCAGGCCTGCTCGCGCCCGGCCACCGCGAACTCGGACAGGTCCAGCGCCGGCTGGTTGAACGGCAGCATCGACATGTCCTTGCCGCGCAGCGCGGTGAGCACATGACCCGCGTCCAGCCGGTAGTCGAGCAGCGCGTTGCCGTTGCCGTCGGTACTGCCCTTGAACACCGGCTGGCCGCGCGCGTCCAGCACCCGCAGCTCGATGTTGGCAAGGCTGTCGCCGCTGGCCAGCGAGGCGGTGTGCACGAACAGCTTATCCTTGTAGGCACGTGCGTGCAGGCCGATGTCGCTGACGCTGAAGAAGGCAACCTCGAACTCGCCCCGGAAGCTGCCCGTCTTCTTCATCACCGCGAAGTACAGGCCGGGTTTCTGCAGTTCGGCGATGTCCTGCAGCGGCAGGTAGGTCAGCACGCGCTCGTTGCGTTCGCCACCCAGCACGAAGCGGTTGACATAGACCGGTTCTGCCATCTTGCCGATCGGCGCGCGGCTGTCCGCGTCGTCCGGGTCGTACCAGGACGGGTCCAGCTCCCAGCTGCCGCGGCGACCACCACGCTGGTAGTCGGCGAAGAACTTCGGCAGCGCGTCATCGCGCACGCGCAGGAACTCGACGTCGACCTCGTCCACGTTCACCGACACCACCGGCAGCCCACGCGATTCCTTCGCCGGGATCACGCTTCCCTGCGAAGCGAAACCCACCGCGGGTTCCAGTTCGCCGGTGAACACCTTCAGCTCCAGGTCCTTGCCGAGCTTGCTGCCGTCGGCGGCGGTCAGCGCGGCGGAAATCCGCAGCGTGTAGTGCTTGTTGGCTTCGACATAGGGAAAGCGCAGGGTCCTGCCGTCGTCCGACAGCGCCCAGCCGCTCTGGCCATCGCCCTTGGCGTCGATGACCAGCAGCTTGTCGAAGTCCTGGGTGCCGACCAGCGGGCGCGAGAACTCCACCGCCACCGCCAGCCCATCCGGTCGCTGGTCCGGCCAGGCGCGCGCCACCGCGAAGCCGGTGATCTTCGCGCGCTCGGCCTTGATCGCCTCACCGCTGGGAGGCGGCAGCTGGCCGCCCGGATCGCGCTTGCAGCCGGCGATCCCCGTCGCCAGCAGGGCCAGCAGCAACAGCCCCAGCAGGCGCCCGGGCGCAAAAGTCCGTGCACGCGTCATCGCGATGTCCATTCCGTGGGATCGCGCCGAGTATAGGGCGCCGGCATGGCCCCGCACGCTGGCCGGCGGGATGCGAAACGCCCGCCGTGAGGGGCGCGGTTCAGACCAGCAGGCGCGACCACATGCCGGCGAAATCCGCGTAGACCCGACGGTGTTGCGCCCATGCCTCCAGCATCGCCAGGCCTTCGTCGCGACTGAATTTCCCCTGCCGGGCCAGCATCGCCAGCGCCGCGGCAAGCCGGCCCGCACGCAGTGCGCGCCCCAGCGGGTCTGCCGGCATCGCATCCAGGCGCTGCGCCTCGAGCGCGGTGCCGATCCGCTCGGAGAGCTCCCACGACACTGCGATGCGGTGCGCCATCGGCGCCGACTGTTCGTCGAGGACGCGGGCTACCGTGCGCGGATCCGGCGACAGGTGCGGGTGCAGCGCATAGTTGTCGCGCAGTACCTGCGCCACCATGATCGCCCCCAGCCCGTGCAGCAGCCCGACCATCTGCGCGGCGAACGCGTCCTCTTCCCCGCGGCCGCCGCGGATCATCCCGGAAGCGACATCCGCGGCCAGCTGGGTGTGTTCCCAGATCACCCCCGGCAACCGGCCGAACGGGCCATCACCGGTCTGCATGACCGGCTGCACCAGCGCCGCGGCGATGACCGGACGCAGCCCGTCGAGCCCAAGCAGGGTCGCGGCCCGCATCAGGCTTTCCACCGGCTTCTCCTGGATCCGGTAGAACGGGCTGTTGGCGATGCGCAGCAGGTTGACCGACAGCGCCGGGTCTTCGCTGACGATGCGCGCGATGTGCTCCAGCGACACGTCGGGATCGTTGATCGCCCGCATCAGTTTGGGCAGCAGGTAGGGCCGGCGCGGCATGTGCCGGGCCTGGAACTGCGTCCGCGACAGCAGGTTGGCGCAGGCCGCGGCAATCGCCGCATGCGCGGCGGCGGCATCGGCCGGCGGTGCGGACGCCGCGCCCCTGGCATCCACCGCCAGCGCGTACAGCTCACGCACCAGCGCACGCCCGCGCGGAATACCGGGATCAGCGGTTTCATCCACCTCGGCCGGCGCCCAGTCCTCGTCGGTGTCCTGCACATCCGCCGGGTCGATTGCCGTGCGCGCGTCAGCCGCGTCGGCGCGCTGGTACCACCAAGCGCCGATCCCGGCCAACACGGCCACCGCGCCCGCTACCGCCATCCATACAAGAGCATCCATCCGCGACTCCGCCGAGCGTGTATCCCGTCCTGCATCCCGCTGCATCCTTCGCGGGAGGGGGACAGGCTAGCCGATGTCGGCGCGGAAATGGCATCCGCGCGCCGATCAGGCGGCTACCGGGGCCGCCGGTGGCCTCAGTCGACGGCGTCTTCCGCGCCCTCGGCTTCCGCGTCCAGGGTCGCATCGAGCCGCTCGATCGCCTGCAGCTTCTCGTCTGCCGCCAGCCGCATCAGGGTCACGCCCTGCGTGTTGCGACCGACCTGCGCGATCTCCGCGGCGCGCGTGCGCACAAGGGTGCCGCCATCGGAAATCAGCAGCACGTCGTGGCGCTCGGTGAGCTGGATCGCGCCAACCAGCGCGCCGTTGCGCTCGTTGGTCTTGAGCGCGATCACGCCCTGCGTGCCACGGCCCTTCTTCGGGAATTCCTCGATCGGGGTGCGCTTGCCGAAGCCGCGCTCGCTGGCGGTGAGCACGTCGCCGTCGCCATCCACCACGATCAGGCTGCGCACCTCCTCGCCCTCGGCCAGCTTCATGCCGCGCACGCCGGTGGCGGTCCGGCCCATCGGGCGCACGCTGTCGCCACCGAAACGCACCGCCTTGCCGTTGCTGGCGAACAGCATGATGTCGCGGGTACCGTCGGACAGCTCCGCGTTCACCAGGGCATCGCCTTCGGCCAGGTTGATGGCGATCTTGCCGCGCGCCAGCCGGAACGCGTATTCGGTCAGTGGCGTCTTCTTCACCGTGCCGTTGCGGGTGGCGAAGAACACGTACTTGCCGTCCTCGTACTCGCGCACCGGCTGCACCGCCTGCACCTTCTCGCCTTCTTCCAGCGGGATCCAGTTGATGATCGGGCGGCCACGCGCGTTCGGCCCGGCCTCCGGCAGCTGGTACACCGGCAGCCAGAACACGCGGCCGTGGCTGGTGAAGGTGAGCAGGGTGTCGTGGGTATTGACCAGCCACAGCTGGTCGATGAAATCCTCGTCCTTGGTCGCCGCCGCGTTGCGGCCCTTGCCGCCGCGCTTCTGCGCGCGGTAGGTGGTGGCAGGCTGGCGCTTGGCGTAGCCGGCATGGGAGAGCGTGACAACCACGTCTTCCGGCGCGATCAGGTCGAGGATGTCGAGGTCTTCCTCGGAGGCGCGGATCTCGCTGCGGCGCGGGTCGTTGAACTCGGCTTTGAGCGCGCGCAGCTCCTCGCGGATCTTTTCCAGCAGCACGTCCGGGTTTTCCAGGATGAGGATCAGCCCGGCGATTTCCTCCAGCAGCTGGCGGTATTCGTCGGTCAGCTTCTCCTGCTCCAGCCCGGTCAGTCGGTGCAGGCGCATTTCGAGGATCTGCTGGGCCTGCGTCTCGGTCAGCTGGTAGCCATCCGCCAGCAGGCCGACGCCGGCAGGCAGGTCTTCCGGCCGGCTGGCCTCGGCGCCAGTGGCGGCCAGCAGCGCGCCGACCAGCCCCGGCTGCCAGCGCCGCGCCAGCATGCGCTCGCGGGCGACGCCCGGGTTCTCCGAGGTCTTGATCAGCTCGATCATCTCGTCGATGTTGGCCAGCGCAACGGTCAGGCCTTCGAGGATGTGCGCGCGTGCGCGCGCCTTGCGCAGTTCGAAGATGGTCCGGCGCGTCACCACTTCACGGCGGTGGCGGACAAAGGCTTCGAGGATCTGCTTGAGGTTCAGCAGCCGCGGCCGGCCATCGACCAGCGCCACCATGTTGATGCCGAACACCGACTCCATCTGGGTCTGCGAGTACAGGTTGTTCAGCACCACGTCGGCGGATTCGCCGCGCTTGACCTCGATGTAGATGCGCATGCCGTCCTTGTCGGACTCGTCGCGCAGTTCGCTGATGCCCTCGAGCTTCTTCTCCTTGACCAGCTCGGCGATCTTCTCGATCAGCCGCGCCTTGTTCACCTGGTACGGGATCTCGGTGACGATGATCGACTCGCGGCCGTTGTCGGCCACTTCGATGTCGGCACGGGCGCGCATGCGCACCCGACCCTTGCCGGTGCGGTAGGCGACGTGGATGCCGCCGACGCCGTTGAGGATGCCGGCGGTGGGGAAATCCGGGCCGGGGATGTATTCCATCAGCCCGTCGATGTCGATCTGCGGGTCGTCGATCAGCGCCATCAGCGCGTCCACCACCTCGCCCAGATTGTGCGGCGGGATGTTGGTGGCCATGCCCACGGCGATACCGGCCGAGCCGTTGACCAGCAGGTTCGGGAACCGGGTCGGCATGACCGTGGGTTCCAGTTCCTTCTCGTCGTAGTTGGGCTGGAAATCGACGGTGTCCTTGTCGATGTCGGCCATCAGCTCGTGGCTGAGCCGCGACATGCGCGCCTCGGTGTAACGCATCGCCGCGGCGCTGTCGCCGTCCACCGAACCGAAGTTGCCCTGCCCGTCCACCAGCAGGTAGCGCAGCGAGAACGGCTGCGCCATGCGCACCAGCGTGTCGTACACCGACTGGTCGCCGTGCGGGTGGTACTTACCGATCACGTCACCGACGATGCGCGCCGACTTGTAGTACGGCTTGTTGCTGTGCGCACCCAGCTCGTTCATCGCGAACAGCACGCGGCGATGCACCGGCTTCAGGCCGTCGCGGACGTCCGGGAGCGCGCGCCCCACGATCACGCTCATGGCGTAATCGAGGTAGCTGCGACGCATCTCGTCTTCCAGCTTGACGGGGATGATTTCCTTGGCGGATTCGGCCATCGTGCGTCCGTTTCTCGTGGTGGTGCCTATCGTGAATTCCGGCCCGCAGGCGACCGGCGGAAACCTGTTCCGCAAGTGCTTCCAACGGGAATTTCCAGCAACGGGAAATCATACCATCCGGGGGCTCTTAAAGCACCCCGATTCCATCGGAAATCAAGCAGTTGCGGGCCTTCCAGCGCCCCGCGCAGCGCCGGAAGCCGCATTTCCGCCGCTGACAGGCGTGATGGCGGAAGCGGATGCGAAAGTCACGCCGTCGGCCGCCGGCAGGGCCGCGTGCGCTCCGCGCCTCAGCTGCCGAACATCGTCCGCATGCGTGCCGCGTCAGGACGCTCCACCACGCCCTTCTCGGTGACGATGGCGTCGATCAGTTCGTGCGGGGCAACGTCGAACACGGGGTTCCACGCGTGCACGCCGTCCGCCACCACGCGCTTGCCGCGGAACGACAGCAGTTCCGCCGGGTCGCGCTCCTCGATCTCGATCAGATCGCCGGAGGCGGTTCCCATGTCGACCGTGGAAGACGGCGCCACCACCATGAACTTCAGCCCGTGGTGCTTCGCCGCGATGGCCAGCTGGTAGGTCCCGATCTTGTTGGCGGTATCGCCGTTCGCGCAGATGCGGTCCGCACCGACCACCACCCATTGCACCTGCCCGGTCTTCATCAGGTGCGAGGCGGCCGCATCGGCGATCAGGGTGGCATCGATGCCGTCCTGCGCCAGCTCCCACACGGTCAGCCGTGCGCCCTGGTTCCACGGCCGGGTCTCGGTGGCGAAGACGCGCGCGATGCGGCCGTCGGCCACGCCGGCGCGGATCACGCCGAGGGCGGTGCCGAAACCCGCCGTCGCCAGCGAGCCGGTATTGCAGTGTGTCAGCACGCCGCTGCCGGGCGCGATCAGCGCGGCGCCGGCGCGCCCCATCGCACGGTTGGCGGCCAGGTCTTCGGTTTCGATGGCCAGCGCTTCGTTCTCCAGCGCCGCGCGCCAATCATCGCCCGGATCCAGCGCGGCCAGCGCGCCGGCCATGCGCGCCAGCGCCCAGGCCAGATTGACGGCGGTGGGACGGGCAGCGTTGAGCCGTTGGATGGCGGGCTCAAGCAGGCGCGAGGCTTCGGCCGGATCACCGGCCTCCAGCCCGCGGCCGGCCAGCACCACGCCCCAGGCCGCGGCGATGCCGATGGCGGGCGCGCCACGCACGGTCAGCGCGCGGATCGCTTCGGCCACCTCATCGCTGGTGCGGCATATCTCGTGGACCACGGTGAACGGCAGCACCCGCTGGTCCAGCAGCTCCAGTGTTTCCCCGGTCCAACGGATCGGACGGACGTGGTCGTAACGGTCGTAATCGATGGCGGAATCGTTCATGCACGCATTTAACCACGGTCACCGCGGGGTACCCTGCGGACCCCGCGATGCCGTCACGCATGGCTCGATCAGAAGCTGCGGAATTCGGCGCGGCAGCCCTGCGACACCCAGATCCCGCTGCGGCCATAGCCCCAGCTGCGGCCTTCGATGCAGGACGCGCGGGACAGCTGGCGGATGAGCTGCACGCCGGCGCGGGTGTTGGCCGCGCATTCGACATAGCGCCCGTCGTTGGATTCGCAGCGGAACACGCGCCCGCCGTAACCGTAATCCGGGCGGTCCCAGCCGCCGCCGCGGCGCACCGCGAACTCGCCGCGGCAACCCTGCGACACCCACACGCTGCCGCGGTCCGAGCCCCAGCTGCGCCCCTCGATGCAGGCCGAGCGCGACACCTGGCGGACCAGCTCGGCGCGACCGCGACCAGGGAACGCGCAGCGGTTGTAGCGGCCGTCGTTGGAATCGCAGCGCACGATGTTGCCGTAGCCCTGTCCGTAGCCATATCCATCGTCGCGGTCATAACCACCACCCTGGCCGGACAGGCGGAAATCAGCGCGACAACCCTGCGACACCCAGACGCTGCCGCGCCCGTAACCCCAGCTGCGACCCTCGATGCACGGCGCCTTCGATATCTGCCGCTCCAGCAGCACGCGCCCGCCGCCGGTGGGACACTCGCGGGTGCGGCCATCATTGGATTCGCAGCGGATGACCTGGTCGCGATAGCCGTCGCCGCCGTAGTACTGGGCGGCGGCAGGCGCCGCGGCGGAGCCGGCGAACAGGGCGATGGCAATGACAAGCTGGCTACGCATGGACTGGCTCCTCCTGGCTCGGCCCGGCATGGGCGCGATTCACGGTTCCGACTGTAGGCGGGCCGGATTAACCGCAGGCAAAAATAGCGCGTCTGCCGCACGCGCGGACACGACGCATTCAGATTTCCGGCAATGCCGCCGCGTGCACTCAGGCGCGGGAGAATTCGAAGGCCAGCACGTCGCAGATGCGCGGCGTGCCCAGCAATGCCATGAGCAGCCGGTCCACCCCCAACGCGACTCCGGCGCAGTCCGGCAGGCCGTAATCCAGCGCACCCAGCAGCGCGGCATCCAGCGGGGTTGCCGGCAGGCCGCGCTGGGCGCGCACCTGCACGTCACGCTCGAAGCGCGCCCGCTGCTCGCGCGCATCGCAAAGCTCGTGGTAGCCGTTGGCCAGTTCAAGCGGGCCCAGGTACAGCTCGAAACGCTCGGCCACGGGCGGATCGCCTGCGCGAATGCGTGCCAGCGCCGCCTGCGATGCCGGCCAGTCGTGCACCGCCAGCAACACGTCGTTGCCGAACAGCGGCTGCAGCCGGTGGGTCATCAGCAGGTCCAGCCAGTCGTCGCGGTTCAGGCCGTCGGGATCGATGCGCACCTCGCCCAGCGCGCTGCGCAGGGTATCGATGTCGGCGGTCAAGGGATCCAGCTGCAGGTGCTGCCAGTAGAGGTCGCGGAAGCTTGTGACCACCGGCGCTGCATCGCGCCCGACCAGCGCCAGCGCGGCGCGCACCAGCGCCGCGGTTTCGTCGAGCAGACGCAGGTGGTCCCAGCCGATCCGGTACCACTCCAGCATGGTGAATTCCGGGTTGTGGCGGCCGCCAGCCTCGCCGTCGCGGAACACCCGGCCAAGCTCGTAGCAATCGCCGATACCCGCGGCCAGCAGGCGCTTGAGCGCGAACTCGGGCGAGGTGCGCAACCAGCGCGTGCGCGGCGCGCCGTCGGTGCGGCCGGAAAACTCCAGCGAGAACGAGGCGATGTTCGGCTCGGTGTTGCCGGCCAGCGACAGCACCGGGGTTTCCACCTCCAGCACGCCGCGGGCGTGGAAGAACTCGCGCACGAGGCGGTTGAACGCGGCGCGCAGGCGCAGCGCCTCGGGCAGCGCGGTCGGCTGCCAGCTCATGCGTGCTCCGCCAGGAACGCCAGCAGCTTCGCCTCGTCCCAGATTTCGATGCCCAGCTCCTCGGCCTTGGCCAGCTTGGAGCCCGCCTCGCTGCCGGCCACCACGAACGAGGTCTTCTTCGACACGCTGCCGGCGGCCTTCGCACCCAGCGCCTCGAGCTTCTCCTTCGCTTCGTCGCGGCCCATCGACGCCAGCGTGCCGGTCAGCACGACGGTCTTGCCGTCCAGTGGTCCCCCCGCCAGAGCGCCGCGCTCGGGCAGGCGCCCGCGCAGCGCCGCCTGCGCCTGCGCGGCGCGCAGCAGCAGGCCGGCGTTGGCCTCGACCTCCAGCCACGCAACCAGCACGCCGGCGGTCTCGGCCGGCAGGCCGGCGGTGACGAGGTTGTGCACTGGTGCATCCAGCAGGGCCTGTGCGTCGGCGAACGCACCGCCGAGCTGGGCGGCGCGGACCGGCGTGATTTTCGGGATTTCCAGGTCGACCAGCAGTGTCGCCAGGTCCAGCGCCTCGGCCAGCTTCGGATTCGGCGCACGCGCATCGGTGATGCGCACGCCGCGCGCCAGCAGGCGGTCGATCACCTGCTGGTTGCCGGGTTGGTCGAGGAAATGACCGAGCGCGCGCGCGACTTCTCCACCGATGTCGGGCACGCGCTTGAACAGCGGCCAAGGCAGGTGGCGGATCAGCTCGAGGTCGCCGAACCACTGCGCCAATGCCTTGGCGGTGCTTTCGCCGACGTGTTCGATGCCGAGCGCGTACAGGAAGCGGGCCAATGTCGTCTCGCGGCTGCGGTCGATCGCCTCGATCAGGTTGTCGGCCCATTTGGTCGCGATCTTGCCGGCCTTCACCGTCTCTGGAACGGAGCCGTCGCGTTCGTCCACGCGGCGCTTCATTTCCAGCAGGTCATCGAGGGTCAGGCGATACAGGTCGGACACGTCCTGCAGGTAGCCGAATTCGGCCAACGATTCGATGTAGCGCTCGCCGAGGCCGTCGATGTCCATCGCGCGGCGCGAAGCGAAGTGGAACACCGCCTGCACCCGTTGCGCCGGGCAACTCAGTTCACCCGAGCAGCGCCACACCGCAGCGCCCTCCTCGCGCACCACCTCCGCGCCGCAAACGGGGCAGCGCACCGGCATCGACCACGGCTGCGTGCCCGGCGGGCGCTGGTCCGGCACCACCTGCACCACTTCCGGAATCACGTCGCCGGCGCGGCGCACGATCACCGTATCGCCATTGCGCACGTCCAGCCGCGCCACGTGGTCGGCGTTGTGCAGGGTGGCGCGGGTGACGGTGACGCCGCCGACCTGCACCGGCTTCATCAGCGCCCACGGCGTTACCGCGCCGGTGCGACCGACGTTGACTTCGATCGACTCCAGTACCGTCGTCTGTTCCTGGGCCGGGAACTTGTGCGCGATGGCCCAGCGCGGCGCGCGTGAAACGAAGCCGAGCTCACGCTGACCGGCGTAGTCGTCGAGCTTGTACACCACGCCATCGATGTCGAACGCAAGGCCGTCGCGGGCGGCGCCGATGCGCTGGTAATAGGCCAGCAGGCCTTCGACGCCCTGCACCACCGTGGCCAGGTCGCTGACCGGGAACCCCCACTCGCGCAGCAGCGCCAAGGTGGCCGAATGGGTGGCCGGCAGCGCGCCGCCGTCCACCAGGCCGATGCCGTAGGCGAAAAAGCTCAGCGGCCGCTGCGCGGTGACGGCCGGATCCAGCTGGCGCAGCGAACCGGCGGCACCGTTGCGGGGGTTGGCCAGCACCTTGCCGCCGTGCAGGCGCGCGTGTTCGTTGTACTTCTCGAAGTCGGCGCGGGGCATGTAGACCTCGCCACGCACTTCCAGCACGCCCGGCCAGCCGCTGCCGCGCAGTTGCAGAGGAATCGCCTTCAGCGTGCGCAGGTTCGCGGTCACGTCCTCGCCGCTGGCACCGTCGCCGCGGGTGGCGCCCTGCACGAACACCCCGTGTTCGTAGCGCAGGCTGATTGCCAGGCCATCGAGCTTGGGTTCCGCGGAGAACACCAGCGCGCCGCGGTCCAGGGTTTCGTCGATGCGTCGCACGAAGTCCTGCACTTCCTCGTCGCTGAAGGCGTTGCCAAGCGACAGCATCGGGATGGCGTGACGGACTTCGGCGAACCTTCCCGACGGCGCACTGCCGATGCGCCGGGTAGGCGAATCGGGGGTCGCCAGTTCCGGATGCGCGGCTTCCAGTTCGTCGAGTTCGCGCAGCATCCGGTCGTACTCGACGTCCGGGATGTCCGGCGCGTCGAGGACGTGGTAGCGGTAGCTGGCGTCTTCCAGCTTCTTTCGCAGCTCGGCGGCGCGTTCGGCGAGATTGGCGGTCATGCCGCGATTTTAGCGTTGCGCCGGTGAGCGCCGACGGACGGTGACGGATTCCGGCCCCGTCCGCATCCGCTCCAGCCGATCACGCCAAGCCCATCACCGGAGCCCGACCCGGAATCGGCGGTTTCAGAGCACCCGCGGCGCGCTGGAAAAGTACCCGCCCGTGGTTTCGTAGCTGATCGCGCTGCTGGCGTTGAACAGCGCGGCGGTGGCGGTGAACTGGGTGGGACTGAGGAACACCTGGGTCGTCGCCGTCGAGCCTTCCAGAGTGTAGTAGAGCCAGTATTTCCTGTCGCTCGGCTTGTAACCGAAGCTGTAGCTTTCAACCTTCTTCCAGGCCATGACCTGCTCCGCGATGGGTGTGTCCCCAAGTCAACGGGGAAACCGCGCCGCACAGGCCTGCCCCGCGCGGGTTACCAGCGCGAGGTCCTGCCCAGCGGTGGCGCCGCGTTCTGGCGATCGTACGCACGAAGTTCGTCGCGGATGTGCTGGATGCGTTGGCGGCCCAGCGCGCTGCGCTCCTCGTCCAGCACCACGCCATCCAGCAGGTCGGCCATGCGCTGCGCCGCCGGCTCCATGGTTTCCCACGCATCCAAGGCCGGCACCGGTGCCGGCAGGGTGAGGAAGAAGGCGATGGCCGGGGTTTCGACGTCGGCGATGCGGGCCATGTCGAAGCTGCCCGGCTTGATGATGTTGGCCACGCTGAAGATCGGCCCGGCCTCCGGGCGCCCGTCCACCAGGCGGTGGAAGACGTCCATGTAGCCGAAGGTCAGGCCGGCTTTCTCGGCCGCCACCACGATATCGGAGCCGCGCAGCTTGCTCCCCGCCTTGGCCGCGACGTACAGCGAGATGATGCGGTCGAACTGGTCCACCGGGCGCCGGCCCAGCTCGCTCTGCGGCGCGCCGGTCGCCAGGGGCAGCTCCTCCTGCTCCGCCTCGCCCTGACCCCAACTGTCGGCCAGCTGCTCGCCCAGCGAAGGCTCGGTACGGTCGGCAGCGTCCCGCGCGGTCTCGCGCGCCACGCGACGGCCCTGCCCGTCCTTGCGGCTGCGGCCGAAAAAGATGATCGCACCGAGCAGCAGCGACATCGCCACCGCGATGCCGATCCGGAGCAGGGTCATGTCCGACATCAGGCAGTCTCCATGAAACAGATTATGCGGCGCCGGCCAGGCGCGCGGCTTCGGCAAGGTCGACGGACACCAGGCGCGACACGCCCGGCTCGCGCATGGTCACGCCCGAGAGCTGCCGGGCGGCTTCCATGGTCGCCTTGTTGTGGGTGACGAACAGGAACTGTACCGCCTCGCTCATCTCGCTGACCATCGCGGTGAAGCGACCGACGTTGGCTTCGTCCAGCGGCGCGTCCACCTCGTCCAGCAGGCAGAACGGCGCGGGGTTGAGGCGGAAGATCGCGAACACCAGCGCCACCGCGGTCATCGCCTTCTCGCCACCGGACAGCAGGGTGATGTTGGACACGCGCTTGCCCGGCGGCCGCGCCATGATCGTCACGCCGGTATCCAGCAGGTCGTCGCCGGTGAGTTCCAGATAGGCATGGCCACCGCCGAACAGCCGCGGGTAGAGCTCCTGCACGCCGGCGTTGACGCGGTCGAAAGTGTCGCGGAACCGCCCACGGGTCTCGCGGTCGATCTTGCGGATCGCCTCTTCCAGGGTTTCCAGCGCGGAACTCAGATCGGCGTCCTGCGCATCCAGGTATTCCTTGCGCTGGGCGGCTTCCGCGTGTTCGGCGATCGCCGCCAGATTGACCGGCTCCAGCCGGCGCAGCCGCGCGTCCAGCTCGCCAACCGTGCGCTCCCACGCGCCCGCGTCGGCGTTTTCCGGCAGCGCGTTCAGCACTTCGTCCATGACGAAGCCGGCCTCGACCACCGCCGCCGTGAACTGTTCCGCCTTCAGCGCCAGTGCCTGCTGGTCGAGGCGGCGCTGGCCAATGGCCTCGCGTTGCGCCAGCGCCTGCGCGTCGCGCTGCTGGCGCACCTGCTCGTGCTGGCGCAGCTCGGCATCGATGCCCTCCAGCGCGGAGCGGGCCTGCGCCAGCTCGCGGTCGGCGCGCACGCGTTCTTCCAGCGCAGCCTGGCGCTCGGCTTCCAGCGCCTGCACCGGCGCATCGCCCTCGGCCATCTGCGCGGCAAGATCACCCAGCCGGGAATCCAGCTGCCCGCGCTGTCCGCCCATGCGCTCCAGCGCCTGCGCCAGCGCCACCGCCTGTACCCGCTGCGATTCCAGCGTCAGCGCCAGGGCGTGGGCGGCGTCGCGCGCCTCGCGGGCGGCGGTGCGGGCTGCCTCGCGCTTGTCGCTGAGGTAGCGACGCTCGTTGTCCAGCGTCTGCCGCGTGGACTCCAGGTTGCCCATCCGGCCCAGTGCGTCCTCGATGCGGATGCGTGCCTCGGCGGCCTGTTCCTTGTTCGCCTCCAGCGCTTCGCCCAGCTGCGCCAGTTCGGCATCGATGCGGGCGATGCGGTTGCGTGCGTTCTCCAGCCGGCCCTGCTGGCTCTGCAGCTGGCCGCCCAGTTCCGATACGTTGCGATGCGCCATGTACAGCTGGCGCTGCGCGTCCTCGCGCTGCTGCTCGGCCGCCAGGTGCGCATCGCGCAGCTGGACCAGCGCGGCGTCCAGCTCACGCTCGCGCTGGGCATGCTGCTCGATCTCGGCGCGCAGCGACTGGATTTCCTTCTCGCGCAGCAGCGCGCCCTGCTTGGCCGCGCCGGAACGGGCGATGCGAACCCAGCCGTCGCCCAGGCGCTCGCCGCCGCGGGTAATGACCGAGTCACCGTCCCCCAAGGTAGCCTGCAGCGCACGGGCATCGGCCAGCGTGTCTGCGGCGTGCAGCCGCGCCAGCAGGCGGCGGATCGCACGCGGGCCCTGCACTTTCGCCGCCAGCGAGGTGGCGGGATAGGTGGCGTCATCGGCCGTGCCGGCAACCAGCGCCAGCCGTCCTTCGCCGAGCTCACCCAGCGCATCGACCAGATGCTCCGGCGCGTCCACGATGACCGCTTCGATCAGCTGGCCCAGCGCAGCTTCGACCGCGTTCTCCCAGCCGGCGTCGACCTGCAGCCGCTCGCCCACGCGGGCCGCGTCATTCAGGCCCTGCGCTTCCAGCCACTGTCTGGCCGCGCCCTTCTCCTGCCCAAGCGCGGCGGCCTGCAGGGTTTCCAGCGAGGACAAGCGGCCGCGCGCCGCCTGCGCCTGCTTGCGCAGCTCGGCCAGTTCCGACTGCGCGGCGCGCTGGCGCTCCTGCACCTGGGCAGTGGCCTGCTTGCGGGTTTCCACCTCGCCGGTCAGTGATTCCAGCGATTCCTTCTGCGTTTCGTGCTGCAGCTGCAGCTGCTCGAAGGCATCGCTGAGGGTGTCGAGGTCGAGCCCGGCGCGCTCCTCGCGCAACTGCTGGCGACGCCGGTCGGCATCGAGGATCTGCCGGTCGAGATGTTCGATGCGGGTGCGCTCGACGTCGCCGGCGCGCGCGGCTTCGGCTTGTTCGCGGCTGTGCGCGTCCCAGCGCTGCTGCCAGTCTGCCAGCCGGGCCTCGGCGTCGTGCAGGGCGTCCTGCCGCAGCAGGTCTTCCTCCTGCAGCAGCTCGAGCCTCGGCTCGGCCTCGGCCAGCGCCTCCTTCAGCACATCGAGCTTCTGCTGGTCACCACTGATGTGGCTGCCGAGCTCGGCCAGCGCCGCCTGCGCCTCATCGCGCGCGCGCTGCAACCGCACCGACAGTTCGCGCTGGTGCGCGATCTGCTGTTCCACCCGCGCCAGCGTGCTGCCCACCTGGTAGACGACGGCCTGCGCGGTGTTGAGCGCGTCGCTGGCGGTTTCACGACGCTCGCGGCCGGTTTCCAGCTCGCTTTCGGCGTGGCGCTGTTCTGCAATCAGCTGCTCCAGCCGGGTTTCCTCGCGCGCCAGTTGCTCGCGCAGGCCCTGCAGGCGGGCATCCAGCACGCGGAACTCCAGCGCCTTCCATTCGGCATCCTTGACCCGGCGTTCGGCCTGGATCGCGGTGTACTGCTCGGCCTGCTTGGCCTGCCGCGCCAGGTGCTGGAGCTGCTTGCCGACTTCCTCGCGCAGGTCGTTCAGGCGGTCGAGGTTTTCGCGGGTGTGGCGGATGCGGGTCTCGGTTTCCTTGCGGCGCTCCTTGTACTTGGAGATGCCGGCGGCTTCCTCCAGGTAGACGCGCAGCTCCTCGGGCTTGGCCTCGATGACCTGCGAGATCATGCCCTGCTCGATGATCGAGTAGCTGCGCGGCCCAAGGCCGGTGCCGAGGAACAGGTCGGTGATGTCGCGGCGGCGGCACTTGCCGCCGTTGAGGTAGTAGCCGCTCTGGCCGTCGCGGCTGACCGTGCGCTTGACCGAGATCTCGTTGAACGCCGCGTATTCGCCGGTGATCGTGTGGTCGGAGTTGTCGAAGATCAGCTCGACGCTGGCCTGCGATACCGGCTTGCGCGCGGAGCTGCCGGAGAAGATCACGTCGGTGAGCGAGTCGCCGCGCAGGCGGCTGGCCGCGCTCTCGCCCATCACCCAGCGGATCGCGTCGATGATGTTGGACTTGCCGCAGCCGTTCGGACCGACGATGCCGGTCATGTTGGTCGGCAGGTGCAGCGTGGTCGGATCGACGAAGGACTTGAAGCCGGACAGCTTGATGGTGGACAGGCGCATGCGCGTCGGTGAACCCTTGGCGGCGCGTACCCGCGCCGCTGGAAAATTGGACTGACTCGATCCCCTAAACCATTGTTTTATCTAAGGGAAACTCTGCGGCAACCTGATGCCGACAGATGAGTATAGCGGCGCTATGCGGCCTCGTCGGGGGTACGCGCCCGGATCGCCAGCGCATGGATGTCGGTCTGCATCATCTCGCCCAGCGCGGCGTAGACCAGCCGGTGGCGGGCCAGCGGCAGCTTGCCGACGAAGGCGGCGCTGACGATATCGACGCCGAAATGCCCCTGCCCGCCGCGCGCACCGGCATGCCCGGCGTGCTTGTGGCTGTCGTCGGTGACCTCCAGCGAGAGCGGCGCCAGCGCCTGCGACAGCCGCTCGCGGATGCGCTCGATCCGTACCGGGTTCAGCCGCGGGATGTCGGCCTCGCTCCAGCCGCCGCTCACGGCAGCACCTTGCGGAACGGACGCACGTCCACCCGCGCGTACACGCCGGCGGCGCAGTAGGGATCTGCATCGGCCCAGGCGCGGGCGGCCTCCAGCGAGTCGAACCGGGCCACCACCAGGCTGCCGGAGAACCCCGCCGGACCCGGATCCTCGGCGTCGATGGCCGGGCACGGGCCGGCCAGCAGCAGCCGGCCCTCGTCGCGCAGCGCGTGCAGGCGTGCCAGGTGTTCCGGGCGCGCGGCCTGCCGCCGCGCCAGCACGTCCTGTCCGTCATAGCCCTCGATCACGTACCACATCGCATCCGCCCTCCATGAACCGTTGCCGCCATTGTAGGGGCGGCCAGTGGACAGCCGCGGCGGCAGCCCGTACCCTTGACCGATCGTGTAAGGCCCGATCCCGCGGCCCGCGCGGCCATCCGGCGCCCCACACGCCGCCCCGCGCCCGCCGATCCGGCCTCCTGCCACCCGTTCCGATGCCGCCCGCTGGCCGGGTGCATGCGCGCAGTGGCGGATTGCTGCAGGCGCAAGGTGACCCGGCCGGTACGGCCATCGACACATGCTGTGGCCCGGAGGGGGCCGCAAACCAGATGACATCCGAATCCAGCAGCGGCCCGGCGGCCGATGCCCCCGCCCACAACCCGAGCATGCGCCCCGAACAACAGGCCGCGCCACAGCAGCAGGAAATGCCGCTGGCGATGGTGCTTGGCCAGCCGGTGGTGGAGATCCCGAAGGATCTCTACATCCCGCCGGACGCGCTGGAAGTCATCCTCGACGCCTTCGAGGGCCCGCTGGACCTGCTGCTGTACCTGATCCGCCGGCAGAATCTGGACATCCTCGACATCCCCGTCGCCGAGATCACCCGGCAGTACGTGGACTACATCCAGGCCATGCACGAGATGCGCTTCGAGCTGGCGGCCGAATACCTGGTCATGGCCGCGATCCTGGCCGAGATCAAGTCGCGCATGCTGCTGCCGCGGCCGCCCAGCGAGGAAGGCGTGGAAGACGATCCGCGCGCCGACCTGGTGCGCAGGCTGCAGGAGTACGAGCGCTACAAGAAGGCCGCCGAGGACCTGGACACGCTGCCGCGGCAGGACCGCGACACCAGCGTGGCCATGGCCCACGTGCCCGACCGCGCCGCCGTGCGGCTGCCGCCCCCGGTCGAGCTGAAGGAAATGCTGCTGGCCCTGCACGACGTGTTCAAGCGCGCCGAGCTGTACACCCAGCACGCGATCAAACGCGACGCGCTGAGCGTGCGCCAGCGCATGGGCGAACTGCTGGAACGGCTGGCCGGTGGCGCCTTCCACCGCTTCGAATCGCTGTTCACCGTGGAGGAAGGCAAGCTGGGCGTGGTGGTCACCTTCCTCGGCCTGCTCACGCTCGCCAAGGAACAGCTGATCGACATCGTGCAGGAGGCGCCGCTGGCGCCGATCTACGTGAAGTCGCTGACTTCGGGCGAAGACGCGCCCGCGCTGGACGAGCTGTCCAGCGAGTTCGATGACGCAACCGGGCCGAACGCATGACCGAAATCGACCAATCCCTTGTCACCCGCGTCGTCGAGGCCGCACTGCTGGCGTCGCACCAGCCGCTGACGCTGGTCCAGCTGAAGGGCCTGTTCCCGCTGGACGAGCCGGCGCCGGACGACAGCGTGGAAACCGCGCTGGCCGAGCTGCAGGCGGCCTGCGAGACGCGCGGCGTGGAACTGGTCGAGGTGGCCTCGGGCTGGCGCTTCCAGGTCAAAGCCGATGTACACCCGTGGGTGGCACGGCTGTGGTCCGAGCGGCAGACCAAGTACACCCGCGCGACGCTGGAGACGCTGGCGCTGATCGCCTACCGCCAGCCGATCACCCGCGGCGAGATCGAGCAGATCCGCGGCGTCACCGTGAACAGCAGCATCATCAAGGCGCTGGAAGAGCGCGAGTGGATCCGCGTGGTCGGCCATCGCGACGTGCCCGGCAAGCCCGAGCTGCTGGCCACCACCAAGACCTTCCTCGATTACTTCGGATTGAAGCGACTGGATGAACTGCCGCCGCTGTCGGAGCTGAAGGAGATCGGCGAGCTGGAACCACAGCTGCCATTCGCTCCGGCCATTCCGGCCGGGATGTCCGCCGGCGCGGAAGAAGCAGCGCCGGAGACCCCGTCCATCGGTGCAAGCCCGGACGGAATGCTCTCCGACCCCATATCCCAGGAACCCGAGGTACCGGCGCAGTCGGATACAGAAGTCGACTCCGCTTCCGCAGACCCCGCTTTCGCAAGCGAAGACGCGAGCGAACTCCAACCCAACGAAGAACCCCATGGAGACGAGGCGGACGCCGCATCGTCGGAGCAGAAAGATGAGCAATAAGGAAACAACCCGCCGCCCGCTGAGCCTGAAGCGCGCCGCTACCGAAACCGCCGCCCCGCAGATCAGCGAACGCCTGCACAAGGTGCTGGCGCAGGCCGGCCTCGGCTCGCGCCGCGCGCTGGAAGCCCGCATCGCCGACGGTCTGGTCAAGGTCAACGGCGAGGTCGCGCAGACCGGCATGAGCATCACCGGGGGCGACAAGATCGAGATCGACGGCCGCACCTTCGTGGCCAGCGCGCTGACCGATCCGCCGCGCGTGCTGATGTACAACAAGCCGGAAGGCGAAGTGACCACCCGCGAAGACCCCGAAGGCCGCCCGACCATCTTCGACGCACTGCCGTCGCTGAAGGGCGCGCGCTGGATCGCGATCGGCCGCCTCGACATCAACACCACCGGCCTACTGCTGCTCACCACCGACGGCGAGCTGGCAAACGCGATGATGCATCCCAGCCACGAGGTGGAACGCGAATACGTCTGCCGCGTGCGCGCGCCGGAAGGCGAGGAAACCGTGTCCGACAAGCTGGTCGACCGGCTGGCCCGCGGCGTTGCGCTGGAGGACGGCCCGGCCAAATTCGACGAGATCGAACGCGTGACCGGCGCCAATGCCCCGCAGGAAAGCAGCCACGACTGGTTCCGGGTGCTGCTGAAAGAAGGCCGCAACCGGGAAGTGCGCCGGCTCTGGGAATCGCAGGGCTGCCAGGTCAGCCGCCTCAAGCGCATCCGCTATGGCCAGGTGCGCCTGCCGCAGCCGCTGCTGCGCGGGCACTCGCAGGAGCTGCCGCAGGCCGAGGTCGAGGCGCTGCGCAAGGCGGTCGGGCTGGAAGACGGTACGCCGTCCGCGCTGACGCTGATGCCGGTGCTGGGCCAGCGCAAGGCCGGCAAGACCGTGGTCGCCGGCAACGCCCGTAGCCACGGCTACGTCGGCGGCCACACTACCGCCGATGAAGGCCGCGAACTGCGCCGCTTCGACGCCTTCCGCGAGGATCGCGGTCGCCGCGGCGCCCCCCGCAAGCCCGGTGGCCTGACCGTCAGCGGCGAGATGGCGGCGGCGCAACGCGACAAGCGCCTGAAGGTGAAGGGTCCGCGCCAGCCCGGCCAGCGCATGAAGCCCGGCGAGCAGCGTGGCGAGAATCCGGCGGCGATGCGCACCTGGTTCGTGCCGGATGGCGTGGACACCGGCCCCTCCGGCCACCGCAACCCCGGCCAGCGTGGGCCGAAGAAATTCGGCGACAAGCCCTATGGCGAACGCAGTGGCGGCGCTGGCCGCCCCGGCGGCGGCAAGCCGCGTGGTCCTGGTGCAGGGTTCGGTGGCGACGCCCGCGGCCCGAAGCCGTTCGGTGAGCGCGGCCCGCGCCGCGAGGGCGGACAGGGTGCCGGCGAAGCACGCCCGCAGCGCGCACCCAAGCCCTACGGGCACCCGGGCAATGCACCGCACTTCCCGTCCGACCATGCCCACGGCGGCAGCTTCAATCCCTACGCCACGCAGCAGCAGCGCCCGCGTGGCGGCAAGCCCGGCGGTGGCGGTCGGCCCGGCGGCAATGCCGGCCCCCGCGGTCCGCGTCCGGCAGGCGGCCGGCCCGGCGGTGGCAACCGCGGCCCGCGCAGCGGCAATCGCTGAGTCCCGTTTAGCAGCAGGGCATGTCCCGCCGCGAACGTGCATCGACCGATCGAAAACCCGCGCCCTAGGGCGCGGGTTTTTCGCTTTCCACCGCGGGCGGCGACGCAGTGATGGAGGCGAGCCGGTACGTGCGGGAATATCCGCCCATCGACGAACCATCGTGGAAACCGGGCGCCGCTTCACCTCTTGCCGCCGTCAGCGTCTGGATGCCACACGTGGGCGCGCATGCCCAGATGGTGCCGGCGGGATAGGAAACGAGTACCGACACCGGATGCAGATCGGCCAACAGTTTGCCGCTGGGCGTCAGCATCGCATCGCCGGCCCACATCGATTCCTGCCTCGCATGGACATTGCCCATCAACGCGATGATCCGCGCGTCCGGATGCGCGTCATGGAATCGGCGCAGACCATTGGCGATGGCCACATTCCGCTCCAGGTTGGTACCCGGTTGATCATCGACGGCGAACAGGGAGACCGGTCGGCCCGCCTGCTTCAGCGCGCGCAGATCCTCAATCAGCCTGAGCATCGCCACACTTGACCGGCCATCCCTGCCCCGCTGCCAGAAATCGCTGGCTATCAGCTTGCGCACGTCGTCCGCAGCGCCCGCACTGGCCATGAAGGCTTCGAGCAACGGTTGATTCCGCGAAGAGATCTCCAGGCCAACGGCGACTTCCCGGGCTTCCGAAATCGAGCAGGCCAACCCGTGGATCAATGCCGGCGCTTCCTGCGAACCATGCATCTCACCAAACAGCAGCAGCGGCGCATCCGGTGCGCCTGACACCGCCGCGCAATCGACCGCGACCGCCTCGGCCGCATCGCGGCTGCATGCGGCCAGCGGAATCAGCACCGCAATTGCAACCGCCATCGCCAATCCAATACAGGCCCTGCTCGCCGCGCGGTTTTCCATTCAATGCCCCTTGGCATGCACGAGTGCGAAAGCGCTTACGATCACACAACGCCCCAATCACCGACAGCCGCCATGCCTACCCTGCTGCTCGCTCTGCTTTTGCTCGCCGATCCGCAAACGTCCACCGCCGCCGCGCTCATGGATTACGCCGACGCCAAGCGCCTGGCCGATGCGGACGAAGCCGCGGTGACGGGTCCGGCCAAGGAGAAACTGCTGGCGGCGCAGGCTGCGCTGCTGGATGCCGGGGTGGCCGACTGCAACCGCTTCGACCTGCGCGGCGATGTCACGCCCTTCATCGTGGTGATGCAGCTGGATGCGCAGGGCCGTGTCCGACAGACCTGGCGTGAGGGCGGCTCGCCGCTGGCGATCTGTCTGGAGCGGTATGTGCGTGACCGGATCCTGGTTCCACCACCGAAAGCCCCTTTCCATGCGTCGCTGGAAATCAGCTTCGGCAGGTAATCCGAATAATCTGCAAAAACAGAACAATCCGTCATTTTTCATCGGATTGAATCGTATTTGCGCACAATCCATGATGACACCCAAGGCAACCGGCATCGCGCCGGCCCGCATTGGAGCAACGCCATGAAGAAGGTCCTCGAAGTCGCAGGCGCCCCCAGCCGGCACTGGGTCGGCAACGGGTTTCCCGTGCACGGCATGTTCGGCTACAACGGACCCGGGGTGGCCGAACGCAGTCCATTCCTGATGCTGGATTACGCCGCACCGGTGCGGTTCGAGCCGACCACCGAGCGCCGCGGCGTCGGCCAGCATCCGCACCGCGGGTTCGAGACCGTCACCATCGTCTACGAAGGCGAAGTGGAACACCGCGATTCCACCGGCAACGGCGGCGTCATCGGCAAGGGGGACGTGCAGTGGATGACCGCCGCGGGCGGCATCCTGCACGAGGAATTCCACTCTCGCGCCTACGCCGCCAGCGGCGGCCCGTTCGAGATGGTCCAGCTGTGGGTCAATCTGCCGGCCAAGGACAAGATGGCAGCGCCCGGCTACCAGGGCATCCTGGATGCGCAGATCCCGGCGATTGCCCTGCCGGAAGGCGCCGGGACGCTACGGTTGATCGCGGGCGAATACGCCGGCCAGCGCGGACCGGCGCACACCTTCACCCCGATGAACGTCTGGGACCTGCGGCTGGCCGCCGGCCAGCGGCTGTCGCTGCCGCAGCCGGAAGGCTGGACCACCCTGCTGGTGGTGCTGGACGGTACCGTGCAGGTGAACGGCGAGGCGATCGTCCGCGCCGCCCAGATGGCCACGCTCTCCACCGCCGGCAGTGGGGTGGAGATCGAAGCCAGCGGTGCGGCGAAGCTGCTGTTGTTGGCTGGCGAGCCGATCGACGAGCCGGTCGTGGGTCATGGCCCGTTCGTGATGAACAGCCAGCAGGAGATCATCCAGGCGATCGCCGACTTCAACAGCGGCAAGTTCGGGCGGATGGCGGGGTAATCTCGGGCTATCGACCCGCGCCCCAACTGAAAACGGAACCGGCGTCCCTGCGACAGGGACGCCGGATGCCGTATCGCGGAAACGTGCGCCCGCGCCTGCGGGCGCGCTGCCGTCAGCCCAGCGCAGCGAGGGCTGCAGCGTAATCGGGTTCTTCGGTGATTTCCGGCACCAGCTGGGTGTGAAGCACCTTGTCGTGGTCATCCAACACCACCACTGCGCGCGCGGCCACGCCGGCCAGCGGGCCGTCTTCCAGCGCCACGCCATAGTCGCGGAGGAACTCGCGCCCGCGCATGGTCGAGAGCATGGTCACGTTGTCCAGGCCTTCGGCACCGCAGAAGCGCTGCTGCGCGAACGGCAGGTCGGCGGAGATGCACAGCACCGCGGTATTGGCGAGCCCCGCGGCGTCCTGGTTGAAATGCCGCACCGACGCGGCGCAGACGCCGGTATCGACACTCGGGAAGATGTTAAGGATCTTGCGCTTGCCGGCGAAATCCGCCAGCGCACGGTCGGACAGGTCGACGCCGACAAGGCGGAACGCCGGCGCCTGCTCGCCGATCTGCGGAAGCTGGCCGCCGACGCGGACCGGATTGCCTTTGAGGGTGACGCTGGACATGCGGTAACTCCTGGAGTGGAACGGAAAACGGAAAACGGAACGCCCATGCTAGGACGGCGGACGTCAGCCCGCCGTCATGGCGTCACGGCACCACGCCTGTCCATGCGGGCGTGGCGAACTTCTTCAGCGCCAGCGCTTCCGCCCGCGCCAGTTCGTCCGGGCGGATGACATCGTCGGAGAGTCCGTGCGTAGTGCGGAAAGTGTCGATCATCCGCGCGATGACCTCGGCGCGCGCCAGTCCGGTCTGGCTGCGCAACGGATCCACCCGCTTGTTGGCGCTCTGGGTGGCCTTGTCGGACAGCTTCTCGCGGCCGATCCGCAGCACCTGCAGCATCTTGTCGGCGTCGATGTCGTAGGCCATGGTCACGTGGTGCAGCACTGCCTTGCCCCGGCGCATCTGCGCGGCGCCGGCGATCTTGCCGGCCTTCGAGGCGATGTCGTTGAGCGGCTGGTACCAGGCCTCGATGCCCAGCGTGCGCAGCGCCTCCAGCACCCAAGCGTCCATGAACGCGTAGGACTGCTCGAACGACATGCCCGCCACCAGCGACTCCGGCGCCGACAGCGAATAGGTGATGGTATTGCCCGGCTCGATGAACATCGCGCCGCCGCCGGTGATCCTGCGCACCACCTCGATGCCGTGGCGCGCCGCGCCGTCGGGATCCACCTCGTTGCGCAGCGACTGGAAGCGCCCGATCACCACCGCCGGCGATGCCCATTCCCAGACCCGCAGCGTCGGCGGGCGGCGACCGGCCGCCACCTCGTCGGTCAGCACTTCGTCCAGCGCCATGTGCAGCGCCGGCGATTGCGGCTCGGCGTGGACCAGTTGCCAATCGAATGCACGCCAGGCGCTCATGCCGCCTCCGCCGCATCGATGGCGCGCCGCACCGCGACCGCGACCGCGTCGGCGCTGACCCCGTACATCCGTACCTGCGCCGGCAGCGCTGCCTGCACCACCGCGGCCAGTGCCTCCGTATCGGCGTCGACCCCATGCCCGGCAAGCGCCGCATTGATCGCGTCCAGCGCCTCGTCCGGTTCGAGGAAGAAATCCCCGCTCAGCGCCACCTGCCCCAGCCGGCCGTGGTCGATGGCCACGTCGGCTACCACCAGCTTGCCGCCCGGCATCTTGTATTCGCCATGTCCCTGCATGCCGGCATTGTCCGCCGGCGCCGCGGCCGCCGCCATGACCCCGGTCACGCCTCGAGGTTGAAGGCATCCGCATCGCGCAGCGCCGGAAAGCGCTCGCGGTGCGCCTGCAGTTCCGCGGCCTGCAGGGTGGTGGTGGCCACCACTTCCGCATCCATGCACTCGCTGACCGGCTGGCCGAGGAAATCGATCACCGCGCTGTCGCCGCTGTAGTGCAGGCCGTTGCCGTCGGTGCCGACGCGGTTGACGCCGACGACATAGCTGACGTTCTCGATCGCGCGTGCGCGCAGCAACGTCTTCCACGCATAACTGCGCACCGATGGCCAGTTGGCGACGTACAGCGCCAGGTCGTAGTCCGGCAGGCCCGGGCGCGCGGCGTTGTAGCGGTTGCGCGAGAACACCGGGAAGCGCAGGTCGTAGCAGACCTGCAGCAGGATGTGCCACCCCTTCCATTCCACGATCACCCGGCGGTCACCGGCGGCGTAGCGCTCGTGCTCGTTGGCGAACGAGAACAGGTGGCGCTTGTCGTAATGGGCCAGCCCGCCACCGGGCGCGGCGAACAGCATGCGGTTGTAGACGCCGTCGCCATCGCGCAGCTGCACGCTGCCGGTGACGGCCGCATCCAGCCGGTCGGCCTGCTCCAGCAGCCAGTCCACGGTGGCGCCCTGCATGTCCTCGGCCGCGGCCACCGCGTCGTTGGAAAACCCGCTGGTGAAGGTTTCGGGCAGCACCACCAGGTCGGTGATCCCGTGCAGCGGCGCAATCAGGCCGGCGTAGTAGTCGCGGTTCGCCGCGGGGTCGTGCCAGCGGGTCTCGCCCTGCACGATCGAGACGCGCAGGTCGGACTGGGGAACGGAATCATCCATGGAGGTCATGCCTTGGGTGGATCGGGAAGGAATTTCAGCACGTTGCCGTTGATGCAGTAGCGCTTGCCGGTCGGCGGCGGGCCGTCGTCGAACACATGACCCAGATGGATGCCGGAGCTGGTGCTGCGCACCTCGACGCGGCGCATGCCGTGGCTGTCGTCCTGCAGGAATTCCAGCGCACCGGGCATCGGCTCGAAGAAGCTGGGCCAGCCGCAGGCGCTGTCGAACTTGGCGTCGCTGCGGAACAGCGCGGCACCGCTGATGGGATCGAAGTAGGTGCCGGGGCGGGACTCGTACAGGTGCGCGCCGGTGCCCGGCAGCTCGGTGCCCGATTCGAAGGCGATACGCTGCTGTTCTGGGCTGAGCAGGTGGAAACCCAGCCACTGCCAGAACTTCCTGGCATCGCCGGCGTAGCCCGTGAAGCGCGAGACCTCCTTGCCCTGCTGGAACAGCACGATGGTCGGCGTGCCCAGCAGCGGGCCGGCCAGCGTCCAGCCGGTCGGCGCCTTCTGCGAGCGGGTTTTGGCGAACGGCACATCAGCCTTCCAGCCGGCCAGCACATCGGCCTCGAACTTCTCGCAGTACGGGCAGTCCTCGGCGTCGTACACCACCAGCTGGCGGTCGGCGCGCAGCGTGCTGCCTTCGAGCGGCGGCGTGGTGGCGACCGCGGCGTCAAGGCCGAACTTCACCCCGGTGCCGCCCAGCCCGCAGTAGCCGTCCGGGTTCTTCTCGAGGTAATCCTGATGCGACTCCTCCGCGCGATTGTAATGGCGCAGCGGGAGGATCTCGGTGGCGATCCGGCCATAGCCCGCGCTCGCGAGGTTCTTCTGGTAGATGTCGCGGCTCTGTTCGGCCAGCGTCTTCTGCACCTGAGTGGTGAAATAGATCGCGCTGCGGTAGTTGCTGCCGATGTCGTTGCCCTGGCCGTCGGCCTGGGTGGGGTCGTGGTTCTCCCAGAACGCCGCCAGCAGGGTCATCAGGTCGAGGCGCTTCGGATCGAAGCGCACCCGCACCACCTCGGCATGGTTGCGGGCCTGGCTGCGGCCGGCGCGGATCAGCCGCTCCTCGCGCAGCACGTCCTCGTAGGTCACCTTGGGCGCATCGCCACCGGCATAGCCAACCTCGACATCGGCCACGCCCGGGACCGCGCGCAGGCGTTTTTCCGCGCCCCAGAAGCAGCCCATGCCGAAATAGATGTCCTGCAGCTGTTGCGTGTCCATGGCGGCGACTCCTGTCCGTGGCATGACCGGGCGGGCCTGCAGGGCCCGCCATCCCAAGAACGCCGCTGCGCCCGTCAGCAGCAGTGCGAACAACAGGGCGATGGTCTTGTCGGCCTGCATCACGGCCTCCGGGTTGTGGCGTTACAGCTTGGACAGGCGCTCGATGGCGCGGTTCACCGTGTCCTCGTTCTTGGCGAAACACAACCGCAGCAGGCGCTGCCCGGCCGGCGCCGCCGCATAGAACGGCGACAGCGGGATGCCGGTCACGCCGTGCTCCACGGCCAGCCAGCGCGCGAACTCCAGGTCCGGCAGGTCGCTGACGGCCGAATAGTCCACCAGCTGGAAGTACCCGCCCGGCACCGGCAGCGGTTTGAACCGGGTCTGGGCCAACTGCGCGCGGAAGCGGTCGCGCTTGTCCTGGTAGAAGGCGCCGAGCTGCTCGTAGTGTTCCGGCTCCTGCATGATCATTTCGGCGAAAGCGTGTTGCGACGGCGTGAAACTGCAGAACACATTGTACTGGTGGACCTTGCGGAACTCCGCCGACAGCGCCGGCGGCGCGATCGCGTAGCCCAGCTTCCAGCCAGTGCAGTGATAGGTCTTGCCGAAGCTGGAAATGACGAAACTGCGCTCGCGCAGTTCCGGATACAGCAGCGCGGATTCGTGGCGCGCGCCGTCGAACACGATGTGCTCGTACACCTCGTCGCTGAGCAGCACGATGTCGGTGCCCTGCAGCAGCGCGATCAGCGCCTGCATGTCGGCGGCGGTGAACATCGCGCCGGACGGGTTGTGCGGGCTGTTGACCATCAGCATGCGCGTCTTCGGCGTGATCGCCGCGCGCACCGCCTCCCAGTCGGGGGCGAAGGTGGCCGGATCCAGCGGCACGTGCACCGCGGTGGCGCCGGCCAGCTCGATGGCCGGCTCGTAGCAGTCGTAGCAGGGGTCGAGGACAATGACTTCCTCGCCCGCGCGCACCACCGCGTGGATGGCATTGAAGATCGCTTCGGTGGCACCGCTGGTGACGGTGATCTCGGCATCCATGTCCGGGCGCCAGCCATAGCAGCGCTCGGTCTTGGCGGCGATGGCCTGGCGCAGCGCGGGGATGCCGGTCATCGGCGCGTACTGGTTGTGGCCGGCCTGCATCGCACGGGACAGCGCATCGACAAGTCGCGGCGGCACCGGGAAATCCGAGAACCCCTGGCCGAGGTTGACCGCGCCATGCTCGGCCGCCAGCTGCGACATCACAGTGAAGATGGTGGTGCCGACCTTCGGCAGTTTGGTGTCCAGGCGCATGTCGTTGCCGTTCGCAGCGGGCGTTCCAGTGTACGGAATCCGCGCCCGGCCGGATGCGCGTACGGGCGCAGGCCGGTGGGCGCGCGCCGGGCGGGCCGGTAGAATCGGCGGCCCATGCCAGATCCCCACACGCCTCCCCGCCCCCTGCTCGCCGCACACGGGCTGGCATTCTCGCGCGACGAGACGCCGGTATTCGGGCCACTGGATTTTTCCGTCGACGCGGGCGAGGCGCTGCTGGTGCAGGGCGGCAACGGCGCCGGCAAGACCACGCTGCTGCGCGTACTGGCGGGCCTGCTGCGCGCCGACACCGGCAGCGTGGACGTCGATGGTCAGCCCGCACGGCCCGAATCCCGCGCCCGCCACATCGCCTACCTGGGGCACCTGCCAGGCCTGAAGGCCGACCTGTCGGCGCTGCGCAACTTGGAATACCTGTGCGGGCTGCATGGCCATCGCGCCCGGCAGACGCCGGAGGCGGCGATGGCCATCGTCGGCCTGGGGGGATTCGAGGACGCGCCACTGCGCACCCTCTCCGCTGGGCAGAAGAAGCGCCTCGGGCTGGCAAGGCAGTGGCTGTCGCCGGCACCGCTGTGGCTGCTGGACGAGCCCTACGCCAACCTCGACCTGGACGGCATCCAGCTGGTCAACCGGATGGTGGAGGCGCACCTGCGCGAGGGCGGCGCCGCGCTGATCACCACCCACGGCGCCTACGCCGCGCCGCCGGTGCGCACGCGCCTGCTGGAATTGAAGAGACCGGCGCCATGATGTGGCAGGCCGCACGCGCATTGATGATCCGCGACCTGCAGCTGCTGTGGGCGCGCCGTGGCGACGCCCTGCAGCCGGCGCTGTTCGCGCTGTTGACGGTCGTGCTGTTCGCGCTGGGTCTGGGCGGCGATGCCAGATCGCTGGCGCCGGTGGCCGCGGCGGTGCTGTGGCTGGCGGCCCTGCTGGCCGGGCTGCTGGCACTCGACAACCTGTTCCGTGGCGACGCCGAAGACGGCTCGCTGGAGCAGTGGATGCTGGCGCCGGTGCCACTGTGGTGGCTGGTGCTGGTGCGCACCCTGATGCACTGGGCCACCACCGCCCTGCCGCTGATCATCGCGGTGCCGCTGCTGGGTGAACTGCTGCACCTGCCGCATGCGCAGCTGCCGGTACTGATGCTGTCGCTGCTGCTGGGCACGCCGATCCTCAGTCTGCTGGGGGCGGTGGTCGCCGCGCTGACCGTGGGCATGCGCCGCGCCGGCATCCTGGTCGCACTGCTGGCGCTGCCGCTGTACGTGCCGGTGCTGGTGTTCGGCGCAGGTTCGGTGGCGGCGCACGCGCAAGGCTTCGATGCGGTCGGCGCGCTGCTGCTGCTCGGTGCCGGGCTGGCGCTGGCGTTGGCACTGGCCCCGGTCACCGCCGCCGCCGCGCTGCGCATCGCCCATTCATGAAGCAGCGCGCGCTTGAGATGGATCAATGTTCTTTTAACGGATCAGGGATGACAATGGCGCGCCTGGCCGTTGCGGCCAGCCTCACATTCTCTGGAGCATTCGCAATGAAGTCCCGTCACATCCTGCTCGCCGGTGCGGTTGCGCTGGCCCTCTCCGCCTGCGGCAACTCGTCCGCGCCCGCCGACACCGCCGCCCCGGCCGATGCGGCGCCGGCCGCCGAAGCCCCCGCCGCGGCCCCGGTCGAGGCTGCTCCCGCCGAAGCCGCTCCGGCCGCTGCCAGCACCAAGCCGGCCGTAGTCGAAAACTGCGCCACCACCATCGAATCGAACGACGCGATGCAGTTCAACGCCGACTCGATCACCGTTCCGGCCAGCTGCGCCCAGTTCACCATCAACCTGAAGCACGTCGGCACCATGGCCGCCAACGTCATGGGCCACAACGTGGTGATCGCCAAGGAAGCCGACATGGCCGGCATCGCCGCAGACGGCGCCTCCAACGCCGCCGAGCACGTCAAGGAAGGCGACGCCCGTTCGATCGCCCACACCAAGATCATCGGCGGCGGCGAATCCGCCTCGGTGACCTTCGATGTGGCGAAGATCAAGGACGGCGGCTACAAGTTCTTCTGCAGCTTCCCGGGCCACCTGGCGCTGATGCAGGGCACCATCCAGGTCCAGTAAGCCGCGCCACCCGCGGTCGGGCGGCCCACGCCGCCCGACTGTTGCCGGAATTCCGGGTACCGGCCCGCCCGCGGGCTGGTATCCTTCGCAGGATTGCCCACGGCGCGTCCACGCCGCTCCTGCCAAGGCCAAGATGTCTCCGCTGATCCGCTGGTTCCACCAACTCGGCTCGCCCCCGTACTTCGATCGCTTTGCCGCCCGCTGGACGCCGTGGGCCTGGCTGCTGGGGCTGGTGGCGATGGCCGTGGGCCTGTACGGCGCTTTGTTCCAGGTCCCCGCCGACTACCAGCAGGGCGACAGCTTCCGCATCCTCTACATCCACGTCCCGGCGGCCTGGATGAGCATGGCCATCTTCGGCCTGATGGCGTTCTATTCGGCGATCGCGCTGATCTGGCGGATCAAGCTCTGCGAAATCCTGGCCATGGCCTGCGCGCCCACCGGCGCCGCCTTCACCTTCGTCACCCTGGCCACCGGCTCGATCTGGGGCAAGCCCATGTGGGGCACCTGGTGGGACTGGGATCCGCGCCTGACCACCGAGCTGATCCTGCTGTTCCTGTACCTGGGCGTGATGGGCCTGTACGCGGCCATCGACGACCGCCGCAATGCCGCCCGCGCAGCCGGCCTGCTGGCCATCGTCGGGGTCGCCCTGCTGCCGGTGATCCGCTGGTCCGTGGTGTGGTGGAACTCGCTGCACCAGGGCCAGACCATCCGCGTGTTCGGCGAGTCCAGCATGGACGCCAGCATGATGTGGCCGCTCGTCTGGATGATCGTCGGCACCAAGCTGTGGTTCGTCGGCTCGCTGCTGGCCCGCGCCCGCGCCGACAACCTGCGCCGCGAGGCCGCCAAGGATTGGGTCTCGAAGCTGGCCGCCGGGGAAGCGCGATGAGCTACCGCGAATACGTCATCGCCGCCTACGCGGTATTCGCCGCGATGCTGCTGTGGGACTTCCTGGTGCCGAAGCTGCAGATCCGCGCCGCGCTGCGCGCCGCCAGGCTGCGCGCAGCGCGCCGGCAGGCCGCCCCCCCTCCCGATACCGAACGCCCGCTGTCGCGGGAATGACCAGGACGCCATGCACCCCACCCGCAAACGCCGCCTGCTGTTGATCCTCGCCCTGGTCGCCGTCGCCGGCGTGGCGACCGCGCTGATCGCGATGGCACTGCAGCGCAACGTCGCCTATCTCTACACCCCCCATGAAGTGCTGGGCGGCAGCGCGGGGGACAACGTGCGTAGCGGCGAGGCCCGTTTCCGTCTGGGCGGGATGGTCGCCAAGGGTTCCTTCAAGCGTGCGCCGGGCTCGATGGAGGCGCATTTTGACGTCGACGACGGCGATGCTCGCCTGCCGGTGGTCTATACCGGCATCCTTCCGGACCTGTTCCGCGAGAACCAGTCGGTAGTGGCCACCGGGCGGATGCAGGGCGACGTGTTCGTGGCCGAGGAAGTGCTGGCCAAGCACGACGAGACCTACATGCCCAAGGAAGTGGCCGACAAGATGGGCGCCGCACACAAGAAGCACAACGTGCAGGACAAGACGGCGCTTGCGGAAGGCGCACCGTAATGCTTCCCGAACTCGGCCAGATCGCGCTGCTGCTGGCGCTGCTGGTGGCGGCGCTGCAGGCGCTGCTGCCCCTGCTGGGCGCGCAGCGCGACGTGCCGGTGCTGATGGCGGTAGCGCGGCCTGCGGCCTGGATGCAGCTGCTGCTGGTGGGCCTGGCCTTCGCCATCCTCACCTACGCCTTCGTGGTCAACGACTTCTCGGTGCAATACGTGGCCGAGAACTCCAACTCGCTGTTGCCCACGCTCTACCGCTACACCGCCGTCTGGGGCGCGCACGAGGGCTCGCTGCTGCTGTGGGCGCTGGTGCTGGCGCTGTGGACCGCGGCGGTGGCGCGGTTCTCGAAGGCCCTGCCGCTGCCGGTGGTGGCGCGGGTGCTGGGGGTGATGGGCGTGGTGTCGGTCGGTTTCCTCGCCTTCCTGGTGTTCACCAGCAATCCGTTCACCCGCATCCTGCCGGCGGCCGGCGAGGGCCGCGACCTCAATCCCCTGCTGCAGGACCCGGGGCTGATCGTGCACCCGCCGATGCTGTACGCCGGCTATGTCGGTTTCGCGGTGCCATTCGCCTTCGCCATCGCCGCCCTGCTGGAGCGCCGCATCGACGCCCAGTGGCTGCGCTGGACGCGGCCGTGGACCAACGTGGCCTGGGCCTGCCTGACCCTCGGCATCGCGCTGGGGTCGTGGTGGGCCTACTACGAGCTGGGCTGGGGCGGCTGGTGGTTCTGGGACCCGGTGGAGAACGCCAGCTTCATGCCGTGGCTGGCCGGCGCCGCGCTGCTGCATTCGCAGGCGGTCACCGAAAAGCGCGGCAGCTTCGGCGGCTGGACGCTGCTGCTGGCCATCGCCACCTTCTCGCTGTCGCTGCTGGGCACTTTCCTGGTCCGCTCCGGCGTGCTGACCAGCGTGCATGCGTTCGCCGCCGATCCGGGCCGCGGCCTGTTCGTGCTGATCTTCCTCGGCATCGTGGTCGGCGGTTCGCTGGTGCTGTACGCGCTGCGCGCCCCGGACACCGAGAGCAACGCCAAGCCCTTCGCCGCCGGCTCGCGCGAGACCCTGCTGCTGCTCAACAACCTGCTGCTGACCACCGCCTGCGCGATGGTGCTGCTGGGCACCCTGTATCCGCTGCTGGCCGATACCCTGGACCTGGGCAAGATCTCGGTGGGCCCGCCGTATTTCGCCATCATGTTCACCCTGCTGATGGCGCCGCTGGTGGCGCTGGTGCCGCTGGGCCCGCTGACCCGCTGGCAACGCGAGCAGATGTCCACGCCGCTGCGCCTGCTGCTGCCGTGGGCGGTACTGGCGCTGGTGGCCGGCGTGGTGGCGTTCTTCCTTGCCCCGCAGGGCCAGTGGAAGACCGCCGCCGGCATCCTCGGCGCGGTCTGGGTGGGCGCGGGCACGCTGCGCTTCGTCTGGACCCGCCTGCGTTCCGCCGGTGGCCGCCTGACCCGCGAGATGTGGGGCATGGTGCTGGCCCACCTGGGCATAGCGGTGTTCCTGGTCGGCGCGCTGCTGGTCGAAGGCCTGAACTTGCAGCGCGAGCTGGCGGTGAAGGCCGGCGACACGGTGACGCTGGGCGACTACGCGTTCCGCTTCGACGGCATCGTCGAGACCAATGGCCCGAACTACGTGGCCGACCGCGGCACCGTGCAGGTGCTGCGCGATGGCCATATCGAAGCTACCCTGCATCCCGAGAAGCGCCGCTATCGCGCCGGCGGCCAGGTCATGACCGAATCCGGCATCGCCCGCGGCGTGTTCGGCGATGCCTACGTGGCGATCGGCGAGTCGCTGGGCAACGGCGCGTGGGCGTTGCGCGTCCACGTCAAGCCGTTCGTGCGCTGGATCTGGGCCGGCGCGCTGCTGATGGCGCTGGGCGCGCTGGTCACCGCGTTCGACCGGCGCTTCCGCAGCGTGCGCAAGGATCTCCAATGAAGAAAACCTCCCGCTGGCTGCCGCTGGCCGCCTTCGCCCTGCTTGCCGCGCTGCTGGCGGCAGGCGTGTGGATGAGCCGCAAGCCCAACCGCGATGCCCTGCCCTCGCCGCTGATCGGCAAGCCGGCGCCCGAGTTCGCGCTGCCGGTGCTGCACGACCCCACCTACACGGTGAAGCTGTCCGACCTGCGTGGCCAGCCGTTCCTGATGAACGTCTGGGGCAGCTGGTGCGTGGAATGCCGGGTGGAACACCCGGTGCTGACCAAGTTCGCCGAAACCAAGCGCCTGCGCGTGGTCGGCTACAACTGGAAGGACGAGCCGGCCGATGCGCTGCGCTGGCTGGAGCAGTTCGGCAATCCCTACATGGTGGTGCTGTCCGACGTCGAAGGCCGCACCGCGCTCGACTGGGGCGTGTACGGCGCGCCGGAATCGTTCCTGGTCGACGGCAAGGGCATCGTGCGCTGGAAGCACGTGGGCCCGCTGACCGACGAGCTGATCGCGAAGGAACTGCTGCCGCTGGTCACCAGGATCGAGGCTGAACGATGAGCCGGATCGCGAAAATCCCTGGCCGGGGCAGGATCCGGATTGCCAGCCTGTCCCTCGGCCTCATCCTGGCCTGTGGGCTTGCGCCGCCCGCCTTCGCCCAGGCCAACCAGCAGGCCGACGCCGCCCCGCTGCAGTTCCAGGATGCCGCCGAGGAAGCCCGCTTCCACGCGCTGACCCTGCAGCTGCGCTGCGTGATGTGCCAGAACCAGTCGCTGGCCGACTCCAATGCCCTGATCGCGCTGCAGCTGCGGCGCGAGGTGCTGGAGCTGATGCGCAAGGGCATGAGCGACGCGCAGATCAAGGACTACCTGGTGCAGCGCTACGGCGAATTCGTGCTGTACAAGCCGAAGCTCGAAGGCGGCACCCTGCTGCTGTGGATCGGCCCGGCGGTGGTGCTGCTGGCCGGCGCCGGCGTGGTCGCCGCCATCGTGCGCCGGCGCAAGCCTGCGGCGAACCCGGCCGCCAGCGATGACGGGCAGGAATGGTGATGACCGCTTTCCTCGGTTTTGCCGCGCTGCTGTGCCTGATCGTGCTGGCCACGCTGCTGCGCCCGCTGTGGCGTGATGCGCGCGGCGTGGCGCTGGGCATCGGCCTGATCACCCTGCTTTCCACCGGCCTGCTGTACCGGCTGGTGGGTACCCCGCAGGCACTGGACCCCGCCGCCCGGCAGGCGCCGCGCACCCTGGAGGAAGCGGTGGTCCAGCTCAAGGCCGCGCTGGCCCGCGATCCGCAGCAGGCCGAAGGCTGGGCACTGCTCGGCCAGGCCTACCTGCGCATGGACGATGCCGCCAACGCCCGCGACGCCTTCGCCAAGGCCGTCAGGCTTGCCCCCGACAACGCCGATTTCCTCACCGAAGCCGCGCAGTCGCGCGCCATGGCCAACCCCAGCCGCACCTTCGACGCCGAAGCGCTGGCGCTGCTGGAGGCCGCACTCAAGGCGGACCCCAACCACCAGCGCGCGCGCTGGTTCCTTGGCGTGGCCCAGCGTCAGGCCGGCAAGCATGCGGAGGCCGCCGTCACGTGGGGGCCGCTGCTGACGCAGGTCAGCGCCGACACCGCCACCAGTCTGCGCAAGGAAATCAACGCCGCCCGTGCCGATGCCGGCCTGCCGCCGCTGGCCGAAGCCGCCGCGCAGCCCGCCGCGACCGCCCTGCTGGAGGTGGAAGTGGCGCTGGACAAAGCGTTGGCCGAGCGGGTACGCCTGCGGCCGGATGCCACGGTCTTCGTGATCGCCCGCCAGCCCGGTTCGCCGATGCCGGTGGCCGCGCAGAAGCAGGCGGCCTCGGAACTGCCCTTCAGCACCGCGCTCAGCGATGCCGACAGCCCCATGCCCACCCTCAAGCTGTCGCAGATGCAGGAAGTCGAGCTGGTGGCGCGGCTGTCGGCCAGCGGCGATGCCAGCCGTCAGGAAGGCGACCTGGAGTCCAGACCGGTGCGGGTGAAACTACCGGCCGACAAGCCGGTGCGGCTGGTCATCGGCGCGCAGTAACCGCCGGTTCATGCCGGCATGCCTAAAAGGCATGACCGTCCGCTTCGTCAGGGGGGATGATGGCCTACCGGTCTTCCCCCCGTACCGCCATGGCCGAATTCATCCCCCCCGGCACCCGCTGGTTCGATCTGCCCTCGCCGTTTCCGATGAAGCGCGGCGGCGCCCTGCACGGCGCGCGCCTGGCCTATGAAACCTGGGGCCGGCTGGATGCCGACGGTGGCAACGCCATCCTGGTCCTCACCGGCATGTCGCCGGACGCGCACGCCGCATCCAGCGAAGCCGACCCCGCGCCGGGCTGGTGGGAATGGATGATCGGCCCCGGCAAGCCCATCGACACCCGCCGCTGGTTCGTGGTCTGCGTCAACCCGCTGGGCAGCTGCAAGGGCAGCACCGGGCCGGCTTCGATCAATCCCGGAAGCGGCCAGCCCTATCGCCTGGACTTCCCCGAGCTGTCGATCGAGGACGGCGCCGATGCCTCCGCGGCGCTGGTGCGCGGGTTGGGCATCCAGCGGCTGGCCTGCGTGGTCGGCAATTCGATGGGCGGGATGAGCGCACTGGCGCTGCTGGCACGCCACCCGGGCATCGCCCTCAGCCATGTCAACATCTGCGGCGCGGCGCGCGCGCTGCCGTTCTCCATCGCCATCCGCTCGCTGCAGCGCGAGGCCATCCGCCTCGACCCGCAGTGGAACGACGGCGCCTACGACGATGCCGAGCACTACCCCGAAAACGGCATGCGCATGGCGCGCAAGCTCGGCGTCATCACCTACCGTTCGGCGCTGGAGTGGGACGGCCGCTTCGGCCGGGTGCGGCTGGACTCCGATCGCCGCGAGGGCGAGGACCCGTTCGGACTGGAGTTCGAGGTGGAAAGCTACCTCGAGGCCCACGCGCGCCGCTTCGTGCACAAGTACGACCCCAACTGCTACCTCTACCTCAGCCGCTCGATGGATTGGTTCGACCTCGGCGAGGCGCACGCCGGTGACACCGCGGGCGGTCTGGCCGCCATCGAGGGCGTCTGCCACGCGCTGGTGATCGGGGTCAAGACCGACATCCTGTTCCCGATCCAGCAGCAGGAAGAGATCGCCGCCGGCCTGCGCAACGCCGGCTGCGACACCCGTTTCCTGCCGATGCCGTCGCCGCAGGGCCACGACGCCTTCCTGGTCGACGAGGCGCGCTTCGGCCCCGCTATCGCCGGATTCCTGCGCGCGCTGCCGACCGCAGCCCTGCCCAGCGGCAAGGTGGCCTGAAGCCGCCGCTCGGCTATACTGCGCGCCCGCGCCGGAATGGCGGAATCGGTAGACGCAGCGGACTCAAAATCCGCCGCCCTTAAAAGCGTGTGGGTTCGAGTCCCACTTCCGGCACCAATGCAAGGGTCAGGCTGCGCAGCCTGGCCCTTTTGTTTTGCCGGCGCCCCTTCGAATGCCGCGATACGGGGCGGCGCCGGGCCTCCGGCCCCTGTGCATTAAACTCCGGGGGTGACGCTTTCCAGCCCCAACGCATCCCCCACTCAGATCGCCTTCCCCGGAAGCGCGCGCTTCCACGCCATGCTCGATGCCGCGGTTGCGCTGGGGGAGGTGCATGCCGTCACCGCAGCGCTGCGCGACGCGCTGACTGCGCTGATCGCCGATCCCGGGGTTTGCCTCCCCGACTTCGTGCACGCGCCCGTGGTCGGGCACTACGCGCGGCGCGAGCTTTACCGCAGCCCCGAACACGGCTACAGCGTGGTGGCCATGACCTGGGGCCCCGGGCAAGGCACGCCGCTGCATGACCACGACGGTCGCTGGTGTGTGGAAGGGGTCTGGCAGGGCCAGCTGGACATCGTCCAGTACGAACTGGTGGAACAGGCAGGCGAGCGGTTCCGCTTCCGCGTCGCAGGGCGCAGCAGCGCAGGCCCCGGCAGCGCCGGCAGCCTGATCCCGCCGCACGAGTACCACACCATCCACAATGCAAGCGCTGATGCCATCGCGATCTCGGTGCATGTCTACCAGGCGCCGCTGGAAAGCTGCACGAGCTTCTGCCCACGGGAAGATGGCTGGTTCGTGCGCGAATCCACGCGGCTGGCCATCGACGAAGCTACCTGAGCCGGCAGCCGAATCCACCCACCTCGCTCAGGACTTCGGCGGCACCCGCCCGTCGAGCGTCGCGCGCAGGTGATCGGCCAGCGCCTGCGCCTGTCCGCGCAGCTCCGGAATCGCCAGGCTTTCCCACAGCGTGCCTATCCGCATCGCCCCCAGCACCAGCAGCGTGGGATCGGGTTGACCGCGCGCATCGATCACGCGGCCGGGCTCCTCACTGGCGATGCCGATGCCGTACGGACCCGGCAACACGCGACCGCGCGCGCGCAGGGCGCCCAGCAACGTGTCCGGCTGCAGGTCGATATGGGTTTCGACGCCGGTGGCGTTGACCAGCCAGTCGGCGCGGATCGAACACTCGCCGTCGGCATGCCGCGGCCGGTAGCGGACATCGATGCCGCCGTCTTCCCGCGCCTCGACTGATTGCAGCCGCCCGGCCAGGACTTCCAGCCGAGCGCCCGCCCGCAGCGCCTCCAGCGTGTGCGCGACCTGTGGCGCGATGCGATGCCGATGGATGTCCCAGTAGCGCACCAGATGGCGCAGGAACCGCTCCTGCTCCACATGCGCCAGCGAGCGCCACAGCGCCTGTCCATGCGGCCGCAGGCGATCGAACACCCATTGCCAGGGTTCGCCTGCCGCGGTCGCCGCCTGCGTCCAGGCGCGGATCAGGCGCAGCCGCCCGCGCAGGCCGAGTGCGAGCAGCGCATCGATGGGGGCAGTGTCTGTCCCGCCGGACTCGGCATGCGCCAGCGGCATCAGGCCATGGCGCGACAACACCCGGATGCGGCCGCGATGTCCACCGTGGACCAGGCTGAGCACCGCGTCCACCATGCTCAATCCGGAGCCGATGATGCAGACGTCCGCCTCGGCGGGAATGGCGGCCACGCCCTCGTAATCCCAGGCATCGGCCAGGCGCACGGCGCCGTGCAGCCGCGCGGCGGGAATGCGGCGCGATGCATTGCCCACCGCCAGCACAACCGCACGGGCCGCCAGGGTCGCGCCGGACGCAAGTGTCAGCAGGTTGTCGCCATCGCGGCGTTCGATATCGGTCACCCGTTCGCGCAGCCATTGCAGCGCAGGGTGGCGCGGCTGCGCGCACAGGGTCTCGCGCAGGTAGCGGCCGTATTCGCGGCGCGGCGCAAAGCTGGTCGACAGCGCCTCGGCCGTGCCGGCATCGCCGCCGGACAGGAAGCGCACGAAATGCCCCGGGTCTTCGGCGAACGCACTCATCCGGCCGGCGGTGACGTTCAGCAGGTGCGCGGGCTGCCCGGTGGCGTAGGCGGCGCCGCGGGCCAGTTCGGCGGCGGGCTCGATGATGGCGACGCGCAAGCGGCAGGCGGGATCGGCCAGCAGGCGGGTGGCGACCAGCACGCCGGCGGCGCCGCCACCAACGATGGCGACATCGACGCCGGAAAGCCCGGCGGATTCAGGGGTCATGGGCAAGCGACAGGAGCTCCGGAACCGGCATTGTAGTTGCCGGGACCGCGGCGCCACAGGCCGTCATCCACGGGTCATCCCGGCGACACCGGCCGGTCACCGCCGTCGCCGACGCTGTGCCGCGACCAGCCCGTGCTGGCGGAGTCGCCCATGCGCTACGGCATCGTTACCGAAACCTATCCGCCCGAAGTCAACGGCGTGGCGCTGACCGTGCAGGGGCTGGAACAGGGCCTACGTCAGCGCGGCCACACAGTGGCGATGGTGCGCCCGCGACAGGATGGCGAAGCCGATCCTCCTGCCGACACGCTGCTGGTGCGCGGCGCCGCCCTGCCCCGCTACCCCGGCCTGAAGTTTGGCCTGCCGGCCACC
Organism: Thermomonas sp. XSG; assembly: GCF_014678725.1. NCBI lineage: Bacteria > Pseudomonadati > Pseudomonadota > Gammaproteobacteria > Lysobacterales > Lysobacteraceae > Thermomonas > Thermomonas sp. XSG. Next base: position 413,556 of record NZ_CP061497.1, read on the forward strand.
CGCCTGCTGCATGCGCACTGGCGGCAGGCGCGTCCGGATGCGATCTACGTGGCCACCGAGGGCCCGCTGGGCTGGTCGGCGCTGCGCGCCGCGCGCAGGCTCGGCATCCCGGCCGCCACCGGCTTCCATACCCGCTTCGACGACTACGTGCGCAGCTATGGCGCCCCGTGGCTGGAAGGCACGGCGCTGCGCTGGATGCGGCATTTCCATAACGGCGCGCAGGCCACCCTGGTGCCGACGCGCGAATTGCAGCGATTCCTGCAGGCACAGCGGTTCCGCAACGTGGTCCAACTGCCGCGCGCGGTGGACACGGCGGCGTTCCATCCCGATCACCGCGATGAAACGCTGCGCCGCCCCTGGGGCCTGGATCCGCACGCGCTGGCGGTGATCCACGTCGGCCGCATCGCCCCGGAGAAGAACCTGCCGCTGGCGGTGCGCGCGTTCCGCGAACTGCAGCGGGTGCGCCCGGAAGCGCGTTTCGTCTGGGTCGGCGACGGCCCCGCGCGCGAGGCCCTGCAGCGCGAGAACCCGGACTTCATCTTCTGTGGCATCCAGCGCGGCGAAGCACTGGGGCGGCATTTCGCCAGCGGCGACCTGTTCCTGTTCCCAAGCCGCAGCGAAACCTTCGGCAACGTGACCCTGGAAGCGCTGGCCAGCGGCGTGCCGGTGGTGGCCTTCGACTATGGCGCCGCACGCGAATTCCTGCGCGACGGCGTCCACGGCGCGGCGGTGGCCCTGCACGACGATGCCGGATTCCTGGCCGCCGCCCTGCGCCTGGCCGGCGACGATGCGCTGCATGCGCGCATGCGCCCGGCCTGCCGCGACGCGGTGGCGGGGCTGCGCCCGGCGCGGGTGGCCGAGGCCTTCGACCACCTCCTGCGATCGCTGGCCATCCGGAGCACCCACCATGCCGCAACCGCCGTCTCCTGAGCGACCACTGTCGGTGGAACACGGCTGGTGCCTGCGCGCCAATGCGCTGTGCGCGCGCCGCCTGCCGTTCCGCTATTTCGCCACCGTCAGCCGGCTCGGCGATGGCGTGTTCTGGTATGCGCTGATGGGGCTGCTGGTGACGCTGGAAGGGCTGGATGGCCTGCGCGCCTCGCTGCATCTGGCCGCCACCGGCTGCGTCGCCCTGCTGCTGTACCGGCGGCTGAAGCGCTGGACCCGCCGTCCGCGTCCGTTTGCCAGTGACCTGCGCATCCGTGCCTGGGTGGCGCCGCTGGACGAGTTCAGCTTCCCGTCCGGGCATACCCTGCACGCGGTCGCCTTCAGCGTGGTGGCGGTGGCGCACTACCCGGTGCTGGCCTGGCTGCTGGTGCCGTTCACTGCCAGCGTCGCCGTCTCCCGCGTCGTGTTGGGCCTGCACTACCCCAGTGACGTACTGGCCGCCACCGGCATCGGTGGCGCGCTGGCGGCGGCATCGCTGTGGCTGGCGAGGGCGATCGAACTGGCACCGCAGTAGGCTCGCTGCAACGCCGTGCACCGGTGCCGGCGGAGCCGCCGTTACAATCGGGGCCTGCCCAGGGAGCCCGCATGAACCTCGATCTTTCCGGCAAACACGCGCTGGTCTGCGGCGCCTCCGAAGGCATCGGCCGCGCCGCCGCGACGGAACTGGCGCAACTCGGCGCCAGCGTCACCCTGCTCGCGCGCCGCGCTGACGTGCTGGGCGGGATCGCCGCGGTGCTGCCACGCACGCAGGGGCAAGCGCATGGCTGCCTCGTCGCCGATGTCGCCGACACCGATGCGCTGCGCGACGCCGTGGCCGCACTGGCGGCGCGCACGCCGGTGCACATCCTGATCAACAACACCGGTGGCCCGCCCGGCGGCCCGGCGCACAGCGCCTCCATCGATGCTTACCTCGATGCCTTCCGTAAACACCTGGTCGCCAACCAGACGCTTGTGCAGGCGCTGCTGCCGGGCATGCGCGCCGCGCGCTGGGGCCGCATCGTCAACGTGATCTCGACCTCGGTGTACGAACCGATCCCCAACCTTGGCGTCTCCAACACCATCCGCGGCGCGGTCGCCAGCTGGGCCAAGACCCTCTCGCGCGAACTCGGCGGAGATGGCATCACGGTCAACAACGTCCTGCCCGGCTACACCCGCACGCGCCGGCTGGAGCAGATCCTCGCCGACCGCAGCGCGGCGTCGGGAAAGTCCCAGGACGAGGTGGCGCAGGCGATGCTGGCCACCGTGCCCGCCGGCCGCTTTGCCGAAGCGGAGGAACCCGGCGGGGTGATCGCCTTCCTGTGCAGCCCCGCCGCGGGATACGTCAACGGCCAGTCCATCGCGGTGGACGGCGGCCGCATGCAGTCGATCTGAGCCGATGCCCGAAGGCCCGGAAATCCGCCGCGCCGCCGACCGTCTGGCCGCGGCGGTGGCCGGGCAGACCGTGCTGCGGGCGCAGTTCGCGTTCGCGCAGCTGCAGCGTTTCGAACGCGAATTGGTGGGCAGCCGCATCCTCTCCATCACCCCGCGCGGCAAGGCGCTGCTGACCGCCTTCGACAACGGCTGGACGCTGTACACCCATAACCAGCTGTACGGCGTGTGGAAGGTGGCACGGCCGGGCCAGCGCCCGGACACCACGCGCAGCCTGCGGGTGGCACTGGAAACGGCCAGTGCGGCGATCCTGCTGTATTCGGCCTCCGACATCGAACTGTGGCGCAGCGACGAGATCGAGGCGCATCCGTTCCTGCAGGGGCTGGGGCCGGACGTGCTGGATCCGGCGCTCGATGTGGAGGCCGTCGCCACGCGCCTGCAGTCGCCGGCCTTCCGCGGCCGTGCGCTCGGCTCGCTGCTGCTGGACCAGGGCTTCCTTGCCGGGATGGGCAACTACCTGCGCGCGGAGGTGCTGTTCGATGCCGGCCTGCATCCGGCCTCGCGCCCGCGCGAACTGGATGCAGCGCAGACCACCCTGTTGGCGCAGGCGCTGCTGGCGATCCCGCGCCACAGCTACGCCACCCGCGGCATCGAGCCCACGAAGGGCATGCGCGCCGACTACCTGGCGCACGAAGGCGAGCGCTTCCGCTTCCACGCATTCAAGCGCGAGGGCCAGCCCTGCGAGCGCTGCGGTACGCCGATCGTTCGCATCGCCAGCCAGTCGCGGCCGCTGTTCCTGTGTCCGCATTGCCAGCCGGGACATCCATCACAGTAAACTGGCGGGATGCGACGGTTCGGACATGTCATCGGCGCGGCGCGCGGAGAAGCGACCAGCACCCGCTGGCAACCGGTATTCGACCCCGCACATGCGCAACCGTATGCACAGGTCGCCGATGGCGATGCCGCCGATGTAGATGCGGCGGTCGCTGCCGCCGAAGCCGCAGCACCGGTCTGGGCCGCGCTGCGCCCTAGCGAGCGCGCGCGCCATCTGGAACGGTTGGCCGATGCGCTGGAAGCCCAGCTCGATGCGTTCGCCCATGCCGAAGCCATCGATGCCGGCAAGCCGCTGGCGCTGGCGCGCGACATCGAGATCCCGCGGGCGATCGCAAACCTGCGCTTCTTCGCCCACGCCGCCACCCAGTTCGCCAGCGAATCCCACCATGGCGAAGCCGGCCTGAACTACACCCTGCGCCTGCCGCTGGGCGTGGTGGGCTGCATCAGCCCGTGGAACCTGCCGCTGTACCTGTTCACCTGGAAGATCGCGCCGGCGCTGGCTGCCGGCAACGCGGTGGTGGCCAAGCCTTCGGAAATCACCCCCGCCACCGCCACCCTGCTCTGCCAGCTGGCGCTGGATGTCGGCCTGCCGCCGGGCGTGCTCAACCTCGTCCATGGCGCCGGGCCGAACGTCGGCGAGGCGCTGGTGTCGCATCCGCGGATCAAGGCGATCTCGTTCACCGGCAGCACCGCGGTGGGCCGCCGCATTGCCGGCATTGCCGGGCCGCTGTTGAAGAAGGTCTCGCTGGAACTCGGCGGCAAGAACGCCACGCTGGTGTTTGCCGACAGTGACTGGCGCGCCAACCTCGACACGCTGGTGCGAAGCGCGTTCCAGAACAGCGGACAGATCTGTCTGTGCGGTTCGCGACTGCTGGTCGAACGCGGCATCTATGACGAGTTCCGCGATGTCTTCGTCGAACGCGCCAGCGCGCTTCGGCTTGGCCCGCCGCTGGAGCCAGACACCCGGCTCGGTCCGATGGTGTCGCAGGCACATTTCGACAAGGTGCTGGGTTGCATCGAGCGCGCACGCAGCGAAGGCGGCCGGGTACTGTGCGGCGGCGAGGCGCTGGACCACCCCGGCTGGTTCATCGCCCCCACCGTGATCGAAGCCTTGGGCCCGGACTGCGCGACCAACCGCGAGGAGATCTTCGGCCCGGTGGTGACGCTGCAACCCTTCGACGACGATGCCGAGGCGCTGGCGCTGGCCAACGCCTCCGACTATGGCCTGTCCGCCAGCGTGTGGACCCGCGACCTGGTCCGTGCACACGGCATGGCCGCGCAGCTGCGCACCGGCATCGTCTGGATCAACAGTTGGTTGATGCGCGACCTGCGCACGCCGTTCGGCGGCAGCCAGGCGTCCGGCCTCGGCCGCGAAGGCGGGCTGGAAGCACTGCGCTTCTTCACTGAACCACGCAACGTCGGCATCGCCCTGCCCCCATTCCCCCCACAAGACACGCCATGAAAAAGCAACTCGACACCTTGCTGCGCAACAACCAGGAATGGGCGGATCGCGTGACCCGCGAAGACCCCACCTTCTTCGAACGCCTGTCGAAACAGCAGGCCCCGGAGTACCTGTGGATCGGCTGTTCGGATTCGCGGGTGCCAGCCAACCAGATCATGGGGCTGGCACCGGGCGAGGTGTTCGTCCACCGCAACATCGCCAACGTGATGGTCCATACAGATCTCAACTGCATGTCCACCATCCAGTTCGCGGTGGACGTGCTCAAGGTGCGCCACATCCTGGTGGTGGGGCACTACGGCTGCGGCGGCGTCGGCGCGGCCCTGCACGGCACCCGGCTCGGCCTGGCCGACAACTGGATCCGCCACGTCGGCGACATCGCCCAGAAGCATGCGGCGCTGATCGGGCAGATTCCGGACGAGCAGCGCCATGATGCGCTGTGCGAGCTCAACGCGATCGAGCAGGCCGAGAACGTCTGCCTGACCACCGTGGTGCAGGACGCCTGGACACGCGGCCAGCAGCTGGCCGTGCACGGCTGGGTCTACAGCCTCGCCGACGGCAAGGTGCGCGAACTGGGCATGGACGTGGACGCGCGTGACGCGCTGGAACCCGTGTATGCCGGGGCGATCGCCGGCGTCGGCGGGCGCCGCGGGATCGCCAGGTGACGGCCACCAGCATCCAGGCGGCCGGCGCCCCCAAGGCCGTGGGCCACTACCCGCATGCGCGCCGGGCCGGCGGCCTGCTGTTCCTGTCCGGCATCGGCCCGCGCAATCCCATCGACGACTCCATCCCAGGCAACGATTACTTCGCCGACGGGCGGGTGCGGCGCTACGACATCGATGCGCAGGTGCGCGCGGTGCTGGCCAACGTGCGCGCCGTGCTGGAAGCCAGCGGCGCGCGCTGGGAGGATCTGGTCGACGTGACCGTCTATCTCACCGACATGGCCCGGGATTTCAAGGCTTACAACGCGGTCTGGGCCGAGCACTTCCCGGATCCGGCCAGCGCGCCCTGCCGCACCACGATCGGCATCACCGCGCTGCCCACGCCGATCGCCATCGAACTCAAGTGCATCGCCCGCATCGAGGACTGACGCCATGTTGCCCGCCGCCTTCAACCTGCACGCCTGGATCGAGGAGCACCGCCACCTGCTGCAGCCGCCGGTGGGCAACAAGTGCATCGTCCAGGACGACTTCATCGTGATGGTGGTCGGCGGGCCGAACGCGCGCACCGACTACCACTACGAGGAAGGGCCCGAGTGGTTCTTCCAGCTGGAAGGCGAGATGGTGCTGCGCGTGCAGGAGGACTTCGACGGCGAGCGCGGCACCCCGCGCGACATCCCGATCCGGGCCGGCGAGATCTTCTACCTGCCGCCGCGGGTACCGCATTCGCCGCAGCGCATGGCCGACTCGGTGGGGCTGGTGATCGAACGCAAGCGCCTGCCGCACGAGGACGATGCGCTGATGTGGTTCTGCGTGGCCTGCAACCACCGGCTGTACGCGGACTTCTTCCATCTGGTCGACATCGAACAGGACTTCCTGCGGGTGTTCGAGAAGTTCTACCGCGACGACCACCTGCGCACCTGCAGGCAGTGCGGCACCCTCAACCCGCGGCCGGGACGCTACGAACAGCCGGCGGAATAGGCCCGGGAGCGCACTTCCGCGGGGCGCGCACGGGCGTCGGCGACGCAAAGAAAAAGCGGGCGCAAGGCCCGCTTTTTCATGTCCGGCATTTGCAGCGGCGATTACTCGCCGGTGCCCTCGCCTTCGGTCACGGCCTTGATCGACAGGCGGATGCGGCCCTGCTTGTCGACTTCCAGCACCTTGACCTTGACCATGTCGCCTTCCTTCAGCACGTCGGACACCTTTTCCACGCGCTCGCTGGAGATCTGCGAGACGTGGACCAGGCCGTCCTTGCCGGGGGCGATGGTCACGAATGCGCCGAAGTCCATGATCTTGGCGACCTTGCCTTCGTAGATCCGGCCCGGCTCGACGTCCGAGGTGATCTGCTCGATGCGCGACTTGGCGGCCTGGCCGGCGGCGGCGTTCACCGAGGCGATGGTGATGGTGCCGTCGTCCTGGATGTCGATCTGGGTGCCGGTTTCCTTGGTGATCGCCTGGATCACCGAGCCGCCCTTGCCGATCACTTCGCGGATCTTGTCCGGATGGATCTTGATGGTCAGCAGGCGCGGCGCGAACTCGGACAGCTCACCGCGCGGCGCGGTCAGCGCATTGGCCATTTCGCCGAGGATGTGCAGGCGGCCGGCCTTGGCCTGCGCCAGCGCCACCTTCATGATCTCCTCGGTGATGCCTTGGATCTTGATGTCCATCTGCAGGGCCGAGATGCCGTTGCTGGTGCCGGCGACCTTGAAGTCCATGTCGCCGAGGTGGTCCTCGTCGCCCAGGATGTCGGACAGGACGACGAAGTTGTCGCCTTCCTTGACCAGGCCCATGGCGATACCCGCCACCGGCGCCTTCACCGGCACGCCCGCGTCCATCAGCGCCAGCGAGGAACCGCAGACCGAGGCCATCGAGGAGGAGCCGTTCGACTCGGTGATTTCCGAGACCACGCGGATGGTGTACGGGAATGCCTCCATGGTCGGCATCACCGCCAGCACGCCGCGCTTGGCAAGGCGGCCGTGGCCGATCTCGCGGCGCTTCGGACCCATCATGCGGCCGGCTTCGCCCACCGAGTAGGGGGGGAAGTTGTAGTGGAACAGGAAGTGTTCCTTGTACTCGCCGGCGACGGCGTCGATGACCTGGCCGTCACGGGCCGTGCCGAGGGTGACAGCAACGATCGCCTGGGTTTCGCCGCGGGTGAACAGCGAGGAACCGTGGACGCGCGGCAGCACGCCGACCTTGGAAGTGATCGGGCGCACCGTGTCCAGCGCACGGCCGTCGATGCGGACCTTGGTCTCCAGCACCGAGCCACGCATGGTCTGGTATTCCAGCTCGCCGAACTCCTTCGACATCTCGCCGGCGCTCCAGCCCGCTTCCTCGGCGCGACCGGCCAGGGCCTGCATCACGTCCTTCTTGATCGCGGAGATGGCGTCGCGGCGCTGCAGCTTGTCACGCACCTGGAACGCCTCGACCAGCTGGTTGCCCACCGCTTCCTTCAGCGCGTTGACCAGCGCCTCGTTGCGGGCCGGCGCCTTCCAGTCCCACGGCTTGGTGCCGGCGGCGGTGACCAGTTCGTTGATCGTGTTGATGGCCACCTGCATGTGCTTGTGGCCGAACATCACCGCGCCCAGCATCACGTCTTCGGACAGCTCGGCGGCTTCCGACTCGACCATCAGCACGGCGTCGCTGGTGCCGGCGACCACGAGCTCAAGCTGGGATTCCTTCAGCTCGCTGACGGTCGGGTTGAGCAGGTACTGGCCACCCTTGTAGCCGACCTTGGCCGCGCCGATCGGGCCCTGGAACGGGGCGCCGGTCAGGGCCACGGCGGCGGAGCAGCCGATCAGCGCCAGAATGTCGCCGTCCACTTCCGGGTTCAGCGACATCACCGTAGCGATGACCTGCACTTCGTTCCTGAATTCTTCCGGGAACAGCGGACGGATCGGGCGATCGATCAGGCGGCTGGTCAGGGTTTCCTTCTCGGTGGCGCGACCTTCGCGCTTGAAGAAGCCACCCGGGATGCGGCCACCGGCGTAGAACTTCTCCTGGTAGTCAACGGTCAGCGGGAAGAAATCCTGCCCTTCGCGCTGGGTCTTGGCCGCCACGGCGGTGCACAGCACCACGGTGCCGTCGCACGACACCATCACCGCGCCGCCAGCCTGGCGCGCGATCTCGCCGGTTTCGAGGGTGACGGTCTGGTTGCCGTACTGGAAGGTCTTGCTGATCTTCGCCACTTGGGAATCCTTGGTTTGACTGGTTCATCGACGCAGGCAAGCCCCGCTTGCTGCGCTGCATCGCGCCATGCGATGCGGATATGCGGACTGGCCGCGACCGGGTGGAACGGGTACTGCAGAAACGAACCGCGGCGCATTCCTGCGCCGCGGTGGGGGTTCTCTTAGCGACGCAGGCCGAGCTTGCCGATCAGCGCCTTGTAGCGTTCCGCATCCTTCTGGTGCAGGTAGTCGAGCAGGCTGCGACGACGGTTGACCATCATCAGCAGGCCGCGGCGGCTGTGGTGGTCCTGCTTGTGGGCCTTGAAGTGCTCGGTGAGCTGCTCGATGCGGGCGGTCAGCAGGGCGACCTGGACTTCGGTGGAGCCGGTGTCGTTGTCGCCGCGCTTGTGTTCGTTGATGACTTTCTGGGTATCGATGGACATGGTTGCCTCGTAGTCGCGTGGCCGGCAGGAACGGGCGGAAAGAGCATCGCCCGCACCGCACGGCTCGCCGTGATGATGCGGATGGAAAGGAGATTTGCCCGGATGAGCAGCGGAAGTATAGCCCGCGCGGGCAGTCACGGGCAATGCGGCGCGTCGACCTGCCCTGCGGCCTCGGCGGCCCAGCGGAACAGCCGGGCCGGGTGGAGCCCGCCCTCGGCGTCGACGTCGCCAAGGCCCAGCCCTCGCCCCTGCTCGTCCAGGATTGCCACCTGCCGGCCGCGCGGCGGATACGGGCCGCGCAGGCCCTGCCCGCGGCCCAGCCGCTGCGCCTGTGCCGCGTTGACCCGCACTTCCGGCCACGAAGCCATGCCGGCCTCGACCGGCAGCAGGCATGCATCGAGCAGGCGCTCCCCGGCCTGCTCGCGCAGTTCCTCCAGTGCCGCCAGCGTCCACATCCGCGGCTCGCGGAACGGATCCACCCACAGCCGGCGCAGCTGCGCCACGTGGGCACCGCAGCCCAGCAGTTCGCCGAGGTCGCGCACCAGGCTGCGCACATAGGTGCCGGAACCGCATTCCACATGCAGCCGCAGGTTGGGCGAGGCGCCATTCTCCAGCTGGCCATCCAGCAGATCGGCGGCATTGAGCAGGTCAAAGGCGTGGACGTCGACCTCGCGCGGCTCCACCTCGATCACCTCGCCGCGTCTGGCCTTGGCGTAGAGCGGCTCGCCGCCGCGCTTGAGCGCCGAATAGATCGGCGGCCGCTGCTGGATGCGCCCGGTGAAGGTCCGCAGCGCCGCGTCGATGGCGTCGATGGTGAGCGGCGGCACCGGGCGCTCGCGCAGCACCTGGCCATCGGCATCGTCGGTATCGGTGACCACGCCCAGCCGGGCAATGGTTTCGTACGCCTTGCGCGCACCCAGCAATCCGCCCGCGATCTTCGTCGCCTCGCCGAAGCAGACCGGTAACAGCCCTGTGGCCAGCGGGTCCAGGCTGCCGGTGTGGCCGCCCTTCTCGGCGCGGAACAGGTGGCGCACGCGCTGCAGGGCCTGGTTGGACGACAGGCCCTGCGGCTTGTCCAGCAGCAGGATGCCGTCCAGGCGGCGGAACACGGTGCGCGGACGGCGCTCGCGCGGGTTATTCGGCGTCGCCACTGCCGTGCAGATCGGGCAGGTCGCGCAGCAGGTTGTCGATGCGTTCGCCGCGATCCACCGATTCGTCGTAGTGGAAATGCAGCTCCGGCACGTGCCGCATCTTCACCGCACGCGCCAGCTGGTAGCGGATCTCCGGGGCCAGCGCCTTCAGCGCCTTGACCGTCGCCGCCGCCCGGTCAGCCTGCAGCACCGTTACGAACACCTTGGCGTGCGCCATGTCGCGCGTCACTTCGACGTCGGACACGCTGGACGAGGCCAGACCGTGCTCGCGCACGGCGGCGTGCACCAGCGTGCCCAGCTCACGACGGAGCTGGGCTGAGACACGGTCGGTGCGATGGAAGGATTTCTGCGCCATGGGGGAAGACACGCCTTACAGCGTGCGCTGCACCTCGATGCGCTCGAAGCATTCGATCTGGTCGCCCGGCTTGACGTCGTTGTACGCCTTCACGCCGATGCCACACTCGGTGTTGACGCGGACTTCGTCCACGTTCTCCTTGAAGCGGCGCAGCGATTCCAGCTCGCCCTCGAACACCACCACGCTGTCGCGCAGCACGCGGATCGGCTTGGACTTCTTGACCACGCCCTCAACCACCATGCAGCCGGCGACCGCGCCGAACTTGGAGCTGCGGAACACGTCGCGGACCTCGGCGATGCCGATGATCTCCTCGCGGATCTCCTTGCCCAGCACGCCGGAAGCGATCTGCTTCACCTGATCGATGACGTCGTAGATGATCGAGAAGTAGCGCAGGTCGACACCATTGCCTTCGATGACCTTGCGTGCGGACGCATCGGCGCGCACGTTGAAGCCGATCACGGTGGCCTTCGAGGTCATCGCCAGCTGGGCGTCGGACTCGGTGATGCCGCCGACGCCGGAGCCGATCACGTTGATCCGGATCTGCTCGTTGGACAGGGCGGTCAGGGCCTCGCGCAGGGCCTGCATGGTGCCATGCACGTCGGCCTTGACCACCAGATTGAGGGACAGCTGCGCCGCACCCTCGCCCATCTGGGCCATGATGTCTTCCATGCGGTTGCCCGCGGAAGCCACCAGCCGCATCTCGCGACGCTTGGTGTCGCGCTGCTGCGCCACGTCCTTGGCGAGGCGCTCGTCGGCGACGACCACGAAATCATCGCCCGCCTCCGGCACGCCGGACAGGCCGAGGATCTGCACCGGGATCGACGGACCGGCGCTGGGCACCTGACTGCCGGTCTCGTCGAACAGCGCGCGCACGCGGCCGTACTGGATGCCGCAGACGAGGTAATCGCCCTTGGCCAGCTGGCCCTGCTGCACCAGCACCGTGGCGACCGGACCACGGCCCTTGTCCAGCGCGGATTCGATGACCACGCCGGTGGCGCGGCCTTCCGGCACCGCCTGCAGGTCGAGCACTTCGGCCTGCAGGCTGATCGCATCGAGCAGGTCGTCCACGCCCAGGCCGGTCTTGGCCGAGAGCTCCACCATCTGCACGTCGCCGCCAAAGTCCTCGGCCACCACATCGTGCGCCAGCAGGTCGTTCTTGACCCGCGACGGATCGGCGTCGGACTTGTCGATCTTGTTGATGGCGACGATCAGCGGCACCTTCGCCGCCTTCGCATGCTGGATCGCCTCGATGGTCTGCGGCATCACGCCGTCGTCCGCCGCGACCACCAGGATCACGATGTCGGTCAGCCTGGCGCCGCGCTGCCGCATGTGGGTGAACGCCGCATGGCCGGGGGTATCGAGGAAGCTGATCACGCCCTTCGGCGTGGTCACGTGGTAGGCGCCGATGTGCTGGGTGATGCCGCCAGCCTCGCCGGTGGCGACCTTGGTGCGGCGGATGTAGTCCAGCAGCGAGGTCTTGCCGTGGTCGACGTGGCCCATGATGGTGACCACCGGCGGACGCGGGGCCTTGTCGCCCTGCACTTCCTCCGCGTGCGCCAGCAGCTCGGACTCGGCGTCGCCTGCGTCGGCATGCACGGCCTTGTGGCCGAGTTCCTCGGTGACCAGCACCGCGGTGTCGTGGTCGATGGTCTGGGTGATGGTGGCCATCACGCCCATCTTGAACAGCGTCTTCACCACCTCGCCGCCCTTCAGGGCCAGCTTCTGGGCGAGATCGCCGACGGTGATCGCGTCGCCGATGGCGATTTCGCGCACCACCGGCGCGGTCGGCTTGTTGAAGCCGGTACCCGTGCGCGACTGGTCCAGCGAGCGCTTGGCCGGCTTGCCGCGGCCACGCGGCGCATTGCTGCGGCGCGCGCGATCGGACGGGGACAGGTGCAGCTGGCCGGCGAACCGCGCGGTGCTGTCGTCGTCCTCGACGCCGGTCTGCATGACATGCGAGCCACGATGCACGGGCTTGCCCTTGACATGGGCGGCGGCCTTGTCCGCTTCGCGCACCGGCGCGGCGGGCTTGGGTGCATGGCCGTGGCCGTGGCCATGTCCCTTGGCCTTGCCGGTTTCTTCCAGCGCGACTTCCGCCGCGGCGGTGGCTTCAGCGGCGGCGCGTTCGGCCGCCTCCTGCTCGCGGCGGCGGATCTCCGCCAGCTCCTCGGCCCGCTGGCGGTCCTTTTCGGCCAGCGCCTGCTGCTCAGCCAGGTTGCGCGCGCGGGATTCCTCCAGCTTGCGCATCGCGTCGGCGCGCTCGGCGTCCAGCTTTTCGTTCGCGCTCAGCGGCCGGCCTTCGCCCGGCTTCAGGGTGATCTTCTTGCGGGTCACCACCTCGACGGTGCTGGCACTGCGGCCGGCCTTGCCGCCGCCGCCCACGGTGATCTCCTGCTTGCGGCTGCGGCTCAGGGTGATCTTGCCCGGCGCGATGACTTCCTCGGCCGGCTTGTCAGCCTTGCCGTGCGCGCGGCGCAGGAAGCCGTGCAGCTTGAGTTTCTCGGCGCTGGTGATGACCTGGTCGGGACCACTGAACTTCATGCCGGCCTCGGCCAGCTGTTCCAGCAGTTTATCGACCGGCGTGTTCACCAGTTCGGCCAGCTTGCGGATGGTGGTTTGCTGCGACATTCGGTTTCCGGTGTCTTTGGCCGCCACGCGGGCGACCGAATCTGTGGATTGTAGGGCGGGCCCGGGCCCACCGGCCAATCAGGCAGCGCGGGCCGGGGCCAGCGCTGTGCCAGGCATCATTCGAACCAGTGCTTGCGCGCTTCCATGATCAGCACCGCGGCGCGCTCCTCGCCCATGCCTTCGATGTCGGCGATCTCGTCGGTAGCCGCCTCGGCCAGGTCCTCGCGGGTGCGCACGCCGCGCTCGGCCAGCGCGTAGGCGGTGGTTTCGTCCATTCCCTCGAGCGAAAGCAGGTCCTCGGCAGGCTGGTGCTCTTCCAGGCTCTCCTCGGCGGCCAGCGCCTCGTTGAGCAGGGCGTCGCGGGCGCGCGAACGCAGTTCCTCGACGATGTCCTCGTCGAAGCCCTCGACGGCCAGCAGTTCGGCCATCGGCACGTAGGCGACTTCCTCGACGGTGCTGAAGCCCTCGCTGACCAGGATGCCGGCGATCTCCTCGTCCACTTCCAGCTTGTCCATGAACAGCTGGCGGGCGGCCGCCTGCTCGGCCTCGGACTTGGCCTGCACCTGGTCGGCGGTCATCACGTTGAGCTGCCAGCCGGTCAGGCGGCTGGCCAGGCGCACGTTCTGGCCACCGCGGCCAATTGCTTTCGCGAGGTTTTCCTCGGCGACCGCAAGGTCCATCGAGTGCTTGTCCTCGTCGACGATGATCGACTGCACCTCGGCCGGCGCCATCGCGTTGATGACGAACTGGGCGGGGTTGTCGCTCCACAGGATGATGTCCACGCGCTCGCCGTTGAGCTCGTTGGTCACCGCCTGCACGCGCGAACCGCGCATGCCGATGCAGGCGCCGATCGGATCGGTGCGATTGTCGTGCGCGAGCACGGCGATCTTGGCGCGATCACCCGGATCGCGGGCGCAGCCCATGATCGAGACCAGGCCCTGGCCGACTTCCGGCACCTCGAGCTTGAACAGCTCGATCATGAATTCGGGCGCAGCGCGGCTGATGAACAGCTGCGGGCCGCGCGGCTCGCTGCGCACGTCGAACAGGTAACCGCGCACGCGGTCGCCGGTGCGCAGCACGTCGCGCGGGATGCCCTTGTCCTTGGAGATGATCGCCTCGGCGTTGCCGCCCAGGTCGACATAGACGTTGCCGCGCTCGACGCGCTTGACCACGCCGGTGACCAGCTCGCCCACGCGGTCCTTCCACGCATCGACTACCTGCTGGCGCTCGGCCTCGCGCACGCGCTGCACGATCACCTGCTTGGCGGCCTGCGCGGCGATGCGGCCGAATTCCGGGTTCTCGATCTGCTCCTCGATGTAGTCGCCGACTTCGACTTCGTCGCTCTCGTCCAGCGCGTCCATCAGGCGCACCTGGCGGTCCGGGGATTCCATCACCACGTCGTCGGCCACCACTTCCCAGCGGCGGAACGTCTCGTAGCTGCCGTCCTTGGGATCGATCTGCACGCGCACCAGCACGTCCTGCTCGACGTAGCGCTTCTTCGCGGCCGAGGCCAGCGCGGCTTCGATGGCCTCGAGGATCACCGATTCCGGCACGCCCTTCTCAGCCGCGACCGCATCGACGACCAGCAACAGTTCCTTGCTCATGCCCGCTTACTCCGCATCGGGCGACCCGCTGGCCGCCGGCTTGTTGGTTGGATTCTTCTTCGCCGCGGGCTTGCCCGCCGCGCCTTGTTTCTTGCCCGGCTGCTTCTGCTTGCCCGGCCGCATGTCGCGCCCGGACTTGTCCAGCGCCGGCGCCAGGCCCAGCGCGGCCCAGTCGGGGACCAGCCGCGCCTTGTCGATGTTGGCCGCGGCCACCGCGAATTCCGCGCCGTCCACGTCGAACACAACGGTATCGCCGTCCACGCGCAGGATCGCGCCCTGCAGCCGGCGGCGGCCGTCCTGCGGCAGCTTCAGGGTGACCTTGGCGCTCTCGCCGACGAAGCGGGCGAACTGCCCCGCGCCGAACAGCGGCCGGTCGATCCCCGGCGACGACACCTCGAGGGTGTAGTTGCCGCTGATCGGGTCCTCGACGTCGAGCTGCGCGGACACCTCGCGGCTGACCGCCTCGCATTCCTCGATGCCGACGCTGCGTGCCTCGGCGTCCGCCTGCGGCACGTCGATGTACAGGCGCACAGTGGCGCCGCCCGGCGCGGGCAGGTATTCGATGCCAAGCAGCTCCAGCCCCATCGATGCGACGGTGGGCGAAAGCAACGCGGCGATGTCGTCGGCCTTGTCTGTCACGTCTTCCTGCCGGAAACCTGAAATGCGGAACCAAAACCCGGAAACGAAAAAAGGGCCCTCTGGGCCCTTTTCCGATGACGCTGGATTGCGAAAGCTTGGAGAGACTTTCGCGGCCCGAGCCTAGTGTCGAAACGCAACACTGAAACTTGGTAGCGGGGGCAGGATTTGAACCTGCGACCTTCGGGTTATGAGCCCGACGAGCTGCCAGACTGCTCCACCCCGCAGCAGAGTCGCGCATTGTAGGGAAGCCATCGCGTCCGTGCAAGCACTTTCATCAAAGTGTTTGCCTGCAACCGTTCACATTGGCCCAAAGGCAGGCCGAGGGCGGGCTGCGCGGTCAGGCCAGCGGAAACGGCGGCCGGATCGTGGACGCGAGCCGCGTACCCAACCAGACCAGCAGCAGCCCGGCCACCAGCGTCGTGCCAAGGTAGGCAAGGGCCACCCCTGCACGCGGTGCGCGCGCCAGCAGCAGGCATTCCAGCATCAGCGAGGAATAGGTGGTCAGGCCGCCGAGCAGGCCGACGATGAGGAAGGCGCGCCAGTAAAGTGCCTGCGGACCGCGCCCTTCCAGCCAGACTGCCAGGAACCCAATCGCGAACGAACCGACCAGGTTCGCCGCCAACGTACCCCACGGGATGCCTTCGCCCAGCCGTCGCAGCAGCGCACCGCCGAGCCAGAACCGCGCGGCTGAGCCCAGCGCGCCACCGCACATCACCAGGACCAGCTGCTGCCACCAGATCGTCGCCATTGATCCAGTCTAGCGGTCGCGCCCGTCGCGAGCGCGAGCGCGCGCTTCGCGCAAGGCGTCGAGCTTCTCCTTGAGCCTGATTTCCAGGCCGCGCGACACCGGCTGGTAATAGACACGCTCGCCCATGGCGTCCGGGAAGGCGGTCTGGTCGAGGGCGATACCGCCTTCGACATCGTGGTCGTACTGGTAGCCCGTCCCGTGGCCGAGCGACTTCATCAGCCGGGTCGGGGCATTGCGCAGGTGCATCGGCACCGGCTGGGTGCCGAGCGCCGCGATATCCGCACGCGCACCCTTCAGCGCCATGTAGCTGGCATTGGACTTGGCGGTGCTGGCCAGGTAGATGGCGAGGTTGGACAGCGCGATGTCGCCCTCGGGCGGGCCGATGCGGTCGTAGGCATTCCAGACGTTGAGCGCCATCTCCAGCGCGCGCGGATCGGCCAGGCCGATGTCCTCCACCGCCATGATGGTCATCCGGCGCAGCAGGTAGGACGGATCGCAGCCGCCATCCAGCATGCGCGCCAGCCAGTAGATCGCGCCGTCCGGGTTGGAACTGCGTACCGACTTGTGCAGCGCGGAGATCTGGTCGTAGAACTGGTCGCCACCCTTGTCGAAGCGGCGGGTACGGTCAGCCAGCACCTGGTGCAGGGTCGCTTCCGTGATGGTGCCGCCCTCGCCTTCCGCGATATCCGCTGCAATTTCCAGCAGGGTCAGCGCCCGTCGCACGTCACCGTCGGCAGCCGCGGCGATTTCACCCAGCGCCACATCGTCGATGCACAGGCCTCGCCCGCCCAAACCGCGCTCTTCCTCATCCAGCGACTGCCGCAGCGCACGCGCGATGTCCGGCGCCGACACCGCTTCCAGTACGTGCACGCGGCAGCGCGACAACAGCGCGGAGTTCAGTTCAAACGAGGGATTCTCGGTGGTGGCGCCGACGAACAGGATAGTGCCGCGCTCGATATGCGGCAGGAACGCGTCCTGCTGCACCTTATTGAAACGATGCACCTCGTCCACGAACAGCAGGGTGCGGCGGCCGGCGTCGAAGCGCGCCTGTGCCTGCGCCAGCACCTCGCGTACCTGCGGCAGGCCCGACAGCACCGCCGAGATGGCCACGAACTCGGCGTCGGCATGCTGCGCCAGCAGCAGCGCAAGCGTGGTCTTGCCGCAGCCCGGCGGCCCCCACAGGATCATCGAATGCAGGCGCCCGGCCTGGATGGCGCGTCGCAGCGCTGAACCGGGCGCCAGCAGGCGCTGCTGGCCGACCATCTCGTCCAGCGTGCGCGGGCGCATGCGCTCGGCGAGCGGACGCAGCGCCTCGTTCTGGGCTGCCAGCAGGTCGGGGGCGGGATCGGGGGAGCGCGGGCGCGACATCCCCGGATTCTACCCGCGCCGCCGCAGGCTCAATTGCCGATCACATCCACACCCTTGCCCGGGGCATAGGCGAAAGTGCCCTTGGCGAAGGAGGGATTGCGCTTCCAGCCGGAAAACGCGATGACGGTGCGCTGGCCCAGCGCATCCACGTACTCCAGCCGAGACAGCTGGCCGCCGGCAAAACCCAAGCGGGCGGTCTTGAAGCCGGCGTCGGCCGCGCGCGGCGCCACTTCCAGCCACGCGACACCATTGCGGTTGCCGCCGTCCTTGACCGCGAAATCGCGCTCCAGGCGCGCCGGCTCCAGCAGGATCGCCAGCGGACTGTTGGCTTCCTCCGGGCCCTGCGGGCGACGGGTGGCCTGGTTCAGGTCGGGATCGACCACCCAGACGGTCTTGCCGTCGGCCACGACCAGCTGGGCATAGGGCTTGGTGTATTCCCAGCGGAACAGGCGCGGCGCGGACACTGCGACACGACCACTCGACGCTTCCTTCTGCTTGCCGCGCACGTCGAACACCTGCTGGCTGAACTGCCCATCCAGACCCTTCAGGCCCTTGGTGAAAGCGTTCAGGTCGTCGCGCGCGCCAGCGACGGCGAGATTGCTGGCCAGCAGCAGCGCGGCGGACAGCACGGTGGGGGCGATGCGCATCGGAAAGTCCTCTGACGTGGATGCGGTGCAGTGTCCCGCAGGGAAGCTGAATGCGCCGCGATGACCGGCGCCCCATTGGCCTCCCGTGCAGTTCGGGGTTGCCGCGGGTTCAGGGCCGCGGCGGCGGCGGCGCCAGCACGGTGCGATCGCCGTTGTGCTCCGGCGTGCTCACGATGCCTGCCGCCTCCATCGCCTCGATCAGGCGCGCGGCGCGGTTGTAGCCGATCTTCAGCCGGCGCTGCACGCCGGAGATCGACGCACGGCGGGTTTCGGTGACGATCTGCACCGCCTGGTCGTACAGCGGATCGGCCTCGGGGTCGTCGCTGCCGGCCGCTTCGGGCAGGCCGTTCGCGCCAACGCTGCTGCCGTCGTACAGGGTCTGCGCTTCTTCCAGCACGCCTTCGATGTAGTCCGGACCGCCGACCTGCTTCAGGTGTTCGACCACCCGGTGCACTTCCTCGTCGGACACGAACGCGCCGTGCACGCGCTCCGGCATCGCGGTGCCCGGCGGCAGGTAGAGCATGTCGCCGTGGCCCAGCAGGGTTTCCGCGCCGCTCTGGTCGAGGATGGTACGGGAGTCGATCTTGGAACTGACCTGGAACGCGATGCGGGTCGGGATGTTGGCCTTGATCAGGCCGGTGATCACGTCCACCGACGGGCGCTGGGTGGCGAGGATCAGGTGCACGCCGGCGGCGCGCGCCTTCTGCGCCAGTCGCGCGATGAGTTCCTCGACCTTCTTGCCGACGATCATCATCATGTCGGCGAATTCGTCGATGAAGACGACGATGAAGGGCAGCGGCTCCAGCGTCGGCGGGGCCTCGTCCATGCCCGGGGTGGGCTTGAACAGCGGGTCCAGCAGCGGCTGGCCGGCGTCGGCGGCGTCCTTCACCTTCTTGTTGAAGCCGGCTAGGTTGCGCACGCCTACCGCGCTCATCAGCTTGTAGCGGCGCTCCATCTCCGCCACGCACCAGCGCAGGCCATTGGCGGCCTCCTTCATGTCCGTGACCACCGGCGCCAGCAGGTGCGGGATGCCCTGGTAGACCGACAGCTCCAGCATCTTCGGGTCGATCATCAGCATCCGCACGTCCTTGGCGGAGGCCTTGTAGAGCAGCGACAGCACCATGGCGTTGACCGCCACCGACTTGCCGGAGCCCGTGGTGCCGGCCACCAGCAGGTGCGGCATGCGTGCCAGGTCGGCCACGATGGGCTTGCCGGCGATGTCCTTGCCCAGCGCCAGCGTCAGCGGGCTGCCGGCCTTGTCGTATTCCTTCGACCGCAGCAGCTCGCTGAGGTAGATCATCTCGCGGTGGGTGTTCGGCGTTTCCAGGCCGATCACCGACTTGCCCGGGATCACGTCCACCACGCGCACCGACTTCACCGACAGGCCGCGGGCGATGTCCTTGTCCAGCGAGGAAATCTGGCTGACCTTCACCCCCGGCGCCGGCTGCACCTCGAAACGGGTGATGACGGGACCCGGATAGGCGCCGACGACTTCGGCGTCGATGCGGAAGTCCTTGAGCTTGAACTCGATCTGCCGCGACAGCGTTTCCAGCGTCTGCGCGTCGTAGCCCTTGGGCTGCGGCTTGGGGTCGTCCAGCAGCGCCAGCGGCGGGATGCCGGTGCCATCATCGGCATGGAACAGCGGGATCTGCTGCTCGCGCTTGGCGCGCTCGCTCTTCTCCACCGCGGGCGCGGCCGGCGGCTCGATCTTCACCTTTTCGCGGCGCAGGCGGATCTCGCTGTCGGCCTTGCGCGCCGTTTCGCGCTCCTCGCGCAGCGCCCGCGCCTCGTTCCATTCGCTGGCCTGCTTCACGCCCTGCCGTGCGCCGCGGTCCAGCAGTCCCGGCAAAGCCAGAACCCATGCGCCGATGCGGTCCATCACCGCCAGCCACGACAGTCCGGTGGCCAGAGTCACCGAAATCAGCAACAGGCTGATCAGGAACAGGTTGGAGCCCAGCGGGCCGAAACCGCGCTGAAGCGACTTCCCGGTCAGCTCGCCAAGCACGCCGCCACTGCCGGCGGAGAAATCATTGCCACCGCCCACGCGCAGGTACAGCAGCCCGCAGACCGCGACCAGGAAACCGACGATGCCGACCAGCCGCAGCGCCGGCCCCAAGTCGGCTTCGCCATCGCCGTCCGTGTCCATGCCGAACAGCGCGATCCAGGCGATCGCACCCAGCACCAATGGCAGCAGGAAGGCAACGTAGCCACACAGGAACAGCAGAAAGCTGGCGACCCATGCGCCCGCCACACCGCCAACGTTGTGGATGGGCGCGAGCAGGCTGGAGCCCCGGTCCCAGCCGGGATCCGCCGGCGAGAAAGTGAACAGGCAGGCCAGCAGATACAGCAGCAGCGGCGCTATGACGATCAGGGCGAGGTCGCGCCACAGGCGCTGCCGGCGCGGGCTTTCCGCCGCGCGCGCGCCGCCCGTCTTCGCCGCCTTTCGGCTGCCACCGACCTCGGATACCGCTTTCGCCACCTGCGATCAGACCTCAGGAAATTCCCATAGGCCTTTGATAATACGTCAAAGGTCCATGCCACGCAGCGCCGGGTGCACGATCTTTCCGGCCTCCACGTTGATGCCCTTGGCCAGCGCCGGATCACTGCGCCATTCGGCATCGCTGGCGAGGCGGTTGACCCACGGCAGGATCGCTGCGCAGATCGCCTGCGAGGAAGTCTGCGGTACCGCCCCCGGCATGTTGGTCACGCAGAAGTGGGTCACCCCGTCCTCCACATAGGTGGGGTCCTTCCAGGTGGTCGGACGCGAGGTTTCGAAGCAGCCGCCTTGGTCGATGGCGATGTCCACCACCACGCTGCCCGCCTCCATGCCGGCCAGCATCTCCCGGGTCATCACGTGCGGCGCGCGGGCGCCGGTGACCAGCACAGCGCCAATCACCAGGTCGGCGGCGGCAACTTCCCGCGCCACCACGTCATGGTAGGGATACAGCGCGGTGACGTTATGCCCCAGCCGCATCATCTCGTCCATGCGGTCGGGGCGCATTTCGAACACGGTGACGTTGGCGCCCTCCGCTGCGGCCAGCGCCGCCGCCGCGCCTCCCGCCTTGCCGGCGCCGAACACCACCACCCGGCCGCGCTCGGTGGCCGGCAGTCCGCCCAGCAACTTGCCCTTGCCGCCCAGCGGCTGGTGCAGCAGGTGGGTGCCCACCTGCACCGCCAGCTTGCCGGCGATCACCGACATCGGCGCCAGCAGCGGCAGGTCGCCGTTGGGCAATTCCACGGTTTCGAAGGCGACGCCGGTCAGGCCGATTTCCAGCAGCCTGCCCGTCAGGGCGGGCTCGGCGGCCAGATGCAGATAGCAGAACAGCAGGTGGTCGCGGCGCAGATGGGCGAGATCGCCGGCGATCGGCTCCTTGACCTTCACGATCAGCTCGCCCCTCTCATAGAGCGCTGCGGCGTCCGGGGCGATCTTCACCCCCAGGCGGGCGTACTGCGCGTCGGCAAAGCCGCTGCTGATGCCGGCACCGGCCTCCAGCCAGACCTCGTGGCCGCGCTTGACCAGGTCGCCGCCGGCGGCGGGCACGAGCGCGACGCGCCCTTCGAGGGTCTTGGTTTCCGTGGGCACACCGATGCGCATGCTTCGCTCCTGGGCGGAATGGTCGTGGATGGACGACAGCGTTGCGGCGTTCGCGGCTTGTGTACCGGCGCTACCGCCGCCAAGCTAGTGGCGAACGACGCCCTGCGCGAATCCAGCCGATTATAGGGAAACCGCTCCAAGCCATGACCACGACCAAGCACACCCGCCTCCTGATCCTCGGTTCCGGCCCCGCCGGCTGGACCGCCGCCGTCTACGCCGCCCGCGCCAACCTCAAGCCGGTGGTCATCACCGGGCTACAGATGGGCGGCCAGCTGATGACCACCACCGAGGTGGACAACTGGCCGGGCGACGCCCACGGCCTGATGGGGCCGGACCTGATGGCGCGCCTGCAGGCGCACGCCGAACGCTTCGAAACCGAGACCGTGTTCGACCACATCCACACCGCCGACCTGTCCAAGCGGCCGTTCCGGCTGGTGGGTGATTCCGGCGAGTACACATGCGACGCCCTCATCATCGCCACCGGCGCCACCGCCAAGTACCTCGGCATCCCGTCCGAGGAGGCCTACAAGGGCCGCGGCGTGTCCGCCTGCGCCACCTGCGACGGCTTCTTCTACAAGGACCAGGACGTGGCGGTGATCGGCGGTGGCAACACCGCGGTCGAGGAAGCGCTGTACCTGTCCAACATCGCCCGCAAGGTCTACCTGGTGCACCGCCGCGATACCCTGCGTGCGGAGAAAATCATGCAGGACAAGCTGTTCGCCAAGGTCGCCGCCGGCAAGATCGAAACCGTCTGGCACCACACCGTGGACGAAGTGCTGGGCAACGACGCCGGCGTCACCGGCATGCGTCTGAAGTCGGTGCAGGACGGCAGCACCCGCGAGATCGACGTGCAAGGCTTCTTCGTCGCCATCGGCCACAGCCCCAACACCTCGCTGTTCGAGGGCCAGCTGGAGATGAAGAACGGCTACCTGAAGATCCACACTGGGCTCGACGGCAACGCCACCCAGACCAGCGTGCCCGGCGTGTTCGCCGCCGGCGACGTGGCCGACCAGGTGTACCGCCAGGCGATCACCTCAGCCGGCTTCGGCTGCATGGCAGCGCTGGACGCGGAGAAGTTCCTCGACGAAGGCCTTTGAGATCCTGCCAGTCATTCCCGCCAGCGCGGGAATGACCATGGACAGATGAACGGCTTCCGGATTCATCGCCGGCTTTCCGATCTCCCCGCAGCCGTCTGGGATGCGCTGCACGACGGCCACAATCCCTTCGTCGCGCATGGCTTCCTGTGCGGGCTGGAAGCCACGGGCTGCCTGCGCGACGACTGGGGCTGGACGCCGCTCCACCTTGGCCTGTGGGAGGGCGAAACGCTGATCGCCGCCGCGCCGGGCTATCTCAAGACCAACTCGCACGGCGAATTCGTATTCGACCAGGCTTGGGCGCAGGCGTATGCGCAGCACGGCTTGGACTACTACCCGAAATGGCTGTGCGCGGCGCCCTACTCGCCGGTGACCGGTCCCCGCCTGCTGGCGCGGGGCGAAATGGCAAAGCGACGCTTGCTCGAGGCGATCACCGGCTTTGCCGGACGGTCCGGCCTGTCCTCGGCGCACATCAACTTCCATGACGAGGCCGATGAAGCCCTGTTCGGCGATGACTCGCCGGGCGAACGCTGGCTGCTGCGCGAAGACATCCAGTACCACTGGCGCAACGAGGCCGGCTGGGCCACGTTCGAGGATTACCTCGGCGCCATGGATCGCAAGCATCGCAGGAACATCCGTCAGGAACGGCGCAGGGTCCACGAGGCCGGGATTTCCTTCCGCATCGTCCATGGCGATGATGCGTTGGAAAGCGATCTGGCGGCGATGCACCGCTTCTACCTGCAGACCTTCGCCGAGTACGGCAACTGGCCGGCGCTGACATTGGATTTCCTGCGCCACCTCGCCCGAGCGATGCCGCGCCAGCTGGTCATCGTGTTGGCCGAACGCGAGGGCGCGGCGATCGCCGCCGCACTGTGCCTGCGCGGCGGCAACACCCTGTACGGACGCTACTGGGGCGCCGCGGAACCGCACCCCGGCCTGCATTTCGAGACCTGCTACTACCAGGGCATCGACTACTGCCTGCGCGAAGGCCTGACCCGCTTCGAGCCGGGCGCGCAGGGCCGCCACAAGATCGCCCGCGGCTTCCTGCCGACGCTGGTGCGCAGCCGCCACCACGTCGTCGATCCGCGCTTCGCCCGCGCCCTGCGCGACTGGTGCGCGGAAGAACGCCGCGAGGTACGGCAGCACCTGCAGCAGTTGCGGGCACATTCTCCATTCCGCGACGATGCGCCGGCATGACCTTGCACCTCTTCGAACTGGACCCCGCCCCCGACTCGCCGTTCCCCTCGGTCGAGCTGGCGCTGGACGACCCCGACGGACTGCTCGCCTTCGGCGGCGATCTGTCACCCACGCGTTTCCTCAATGCCTACCGCAGCGGCATCTTCCCGTGGTTTTCCGAAGGCGAACCTATCCTGTGGTGGAGTCCCTCGCAGCGGGCGGTGTTCCGCAGCGACGGCGTGCACCTGCCCTCGCGCCTGCGCCGGCGGTTGCGCAACAGCGGCTGGACGGTGCGCGCCGACAGCGCCTTCGCACGGGTCGTCGCCGGCTGCGCCGCACCGCGCGAAGGACAAAGTGGCGGCACCTGGATCACCGCCGGCATGCAGGCGGCGTACCTCACCCTGCACCGACTCGGCCACGCCCACAGCATTGAAGTGTTTGATGCCGAAGACCGGCTGATTGGCGGACTGTTCGGCCTGTCGTTCGGCCACATGTTCTGTGGCGACAGCATGTATTCGACCGAATCCGGCGCGTCCTCGCTGGCGCTGGCGGCGCTGGCATCACGGTTGCACGGCTGGGGCTGGCCGCTGCTGGATGCGCAGGTGCCCAATCCGCATACCCGCCGTTTGGGGGTGGAAACCTGGCCGCGCGGCGATTATCTGGCCGCGCTTGAAAGCCTGCGCGAGCTGCCCGCCACGCCGGGAAACTGGCACGAACGATTCGGCGAATGGCCCGCTTCGGCGCTGGCCGCCACCTGAACGATTAACGGGATTTTTGCAAGACCCGGCCTGACGTGGCAGAATGTCGGACTTTCGGGCCCCATATCCATGGCGCCCTCCCCAGATACAGGACACGCTCCGGCAGACACATGGCGAAAGACGACGTCATCGAATTCGAAGGCACGATCTCCGAAACCCTCCCGAACACCATGTTCCGGGTGAAGCTGGAGAACGGCCACGAGATCATCGCCCACATCTCCGGCCGCATGCGCAAGAACTACATCCGCATTCTGACCGGCGACCGGGTCAAGGTGGAAATGACGCCTTACGACCTGACCAAGGGCCGGATCACCTACCGCCATCGCTGAACCGCACCGGTTCGCCCGACGGATTTCTTCCCGAAACGCCCCGCAAGGGGCGTTTCGCATTGGTGCCTGCCGTTGACCTGCATCAGGGGGCGGCGACGCACGCCGGCGCAGACTGCAGGCCTGTCAGCAGCGGAGCCCACCCGTGTCCACGCGCCATCCCGGCATCGCGTCCAGCATCCTCGACGCCATCGGCGAAACCCCGCTGCTGGAGATCGACGGCGTCCTCGCCAAGTGCGAGTTCCTCAATCCATCCGGCTCGATCAAGGCGCGCATTGCCCGCTACATCGTCGAACGCGCCGAACAGGAAGGGCTGCTCAAGCCCGGCGACACCATCGTCGAAGCCACCAGCGGCAACACAGGAAACGCCTTCTCGATGGTCGCCGCGGTCAAGGGCTATCGGATGCTCGTGGTGATGCCGGAAGGCCTGTCCGGCGAACGCGTGGCGATTTCCCGCGCATTCGGCGCGGAGGTGCTGTTCTGCGGCAACTTCCACGTCAACGCCGCGCTGGAACGCGCGCGCGAACTCGGCCGCCAGCCCGGCTACTTCTTCCCCGGCCAGTTCGAGAACGAATGGAACGTGGACGAGAACCGCAGCTGGCTTGGCCAGGAGCTGCTTGCCCAGCTCGGCGGGCGGGTGCCGGACGCATTCGTGCACGGGGTGGGCACCGGCGGCACACTGATCGGGGTCGGTCAGGCGTTGCGCGCCGTGAATCCTGACGTGCGCCTGTTCGCGATGGAACCTGCTGAATCGCGCACCATCCTGTGCGGCGAGGTGGCGTTGCACAAGATCGAGGGCATCTCCGACGGCTTCATCCCGGCCATCTATGCCCGCCACCGCGAACTGGTCGATGCGACCATCAGCATTTCCAGCGAGGACGCGGTGGCGCAGATGCGTGCGCTGGCACGTGAACACGGCCTGCTGTGCGGCCCCAGCTCGGGCGCCCACCTGCTGGCGGCCCGCCGCATCATGTCGCAGCACCCGGAACTGCGGACCGTACTCACCATCCTCGACGACGAAGGCGAGAAATACCTGCACGATTTCCACATGCAGCCGGTGCCCCCTCCCCGCGCGTGAACCCCGCAAGGCACGGCACAGCCCGCGCACCGGCGGCCGGGAGAGGGCCGCCGCACGCCGTCGCCACGCACGACCGGTTGCCAATCCCCGATACGTCTAGTATGAAGACCCGGCACCGTGGCCCGATCCACTCCGGCTGTCCAGCGCTTCATCCCCGACGAGACCCTACGTGCTGCACAACCGGCCGCGCATATCCCTGATCCAACGGCTGTCCCTGAGCATCTGGGGGTTGTTCCTCGCCCTTCTGCTGCTGCTGTCCGCGCTGGGGTACTTGGCCATGCGGATGGCTGTGGACAGGATCGTGCCGATGGTCGCCAGGCACGCGGTTGAACTGCGTGCAGACGCCAGCGAGGGGTTGTTCCTGCAAGCCGAGCAGAGCGTGCAGCGGCTGCAGCAGGATCTGCTGCGGCGGCTGTCCCAAGCCGACCACGACGCCACCCTGGCACGCTTTGATGCCCTGTTCGCGCGCAGCGCCGACGGCCTGTGGCGGTTGCGCCCCGAGCTGGTGGATGCGCAGCACGCGCCCACGCTGTACCTGCACCAGCCGCCCCAAGGGTTGAGCGATTCCGCTCGCCTGCGTGCCGTCGCCGCCTACGACCTGCTGCGCGAACAGGGGCCGGCGCTGGCGCCACCGTTTTTCTCGGTCTACATGGATTTCGTCGAAGACGGGCTGATGGTCTATGCCCGCGGAATCGACTGGGGCAGCAGCGCCGATGCCGCCGCCACCAACACCGGCTATCCGACCATGCAGGGCTCGGAGCCACGCCGCAATCCGCAACGCAAGGTGTTCTGGACACCGGTGTACTTCGACCGGCAGGCCGCCACCTGGATGGTGTCGGTGATCAAGCCGCTGGACTGGCATGGCCAGTGGGTCGGCACCATCGGGCACGATGTCTCGGTGCAGACGCTGATCGACCGCACTGCGGCCAGCCATGCAGACGAAGGCGTCCAACTGGTGATGAGCGCCGAAGGCGACCTGATCGCCCACCCGCAGCTCGCCCGGCGCATCGCTGCCGCCGATGGCCAGCTGAAGATCGCCACACTCCGGGACCCGATGCTGGACCAGGTGCAGCGCATGGTCGCCAGCGCGGGCACCGATACCGGCGCCGGCCGTACCGCGGACGGCAGCCAGTGGGTGGCGTGGTCGAAGATCCACGGGCCGGGCTGGTTCCAGATCTACCTGCTGCCGCAGTCGCGGATCAACCACCTGCTGATGTGGGGTCTGGGCGCCCTGTTCTGCATCGGCATCGCCGGCCTACTGCCGGCGATGTGGCTGCTGCGCCGCCGCGTGCACCGCCTGTTCGCGGTGCCGCTGAAGCGGCTGGCGGTGGCGGTCGATGAGCTCGGCCAGGGAGGTGAACCTCGCCCCATCGCCATGGGCAGTCGTGACGAACTGGGCCGGCTGGCAGATGCCTTCGACGACATGGTGGAGGAACTCGTCCAGCAGCGTGCCCTGCAGTTCGCCCATGCCCAGGCCTTGCAGACCGAGGTCGACGAGCGCCGCCAGTTCATGACCCGGCTGGAAGAGGAACGCGCCCGCCTGCTGGCGCTGCTAGGAGCAATGAACCTTGGCATCGTGTTCGTCAGCAGCGGCAACCGCGTCACCTACTGCAACGCGGCATTCCTGTCGATCTGGGAGCTGCCCGCGGGCACCACGGTGGTCGGCCGCAGCACCCGCGAAGCGCTGGAGATCGCCAGGCGCCTGATGGTGGACCCGCAGTCGGTGCTGGCCCACCTCGAGGACTCGCTGACCGACCAGCAGCGCCCGCGGCAAATGGAAATACGCCTGTTCGACGACCGCATCCTCATGCACAACTCCTATCCGGTGCATGACGGCCACGGCCATTTCATCGGCCAGCTGTGGGTGCAGGAGGACGTGACCCGCGAACGCCAGACCGAGGCCCAGCTCACCCGCCTGGCCGAGCACGATGCGCTGACGGCCCTCTACAACCGCCACCGTTTCGGCGACGAGCTGGCGCGGTTCTTCCACGACGCCGAACGCATCCCGGCGCAGGCCGCGCTGCTGTTCTTCGACCTCGACGAATTCAAGTACATCAACGACACCTTCGGCCATCGCGCCGGCGACGCGGTGCTCAACCGGGTGGCGATCGAGCTGCGCACCCTTGTCCGTGCGGGCGATATCCTGTTCCGCCTCGGTGGTGACGAGTTCGCCGTGCTGATGCCCCATGCCAGCCAGGACGATGCCGAGCACCTGGCCGAGAGGATCGTGCGACGCATCTCGCAGACGCCGATGGCGATGCAGGACCAGACCGTGCGCCTGACCGCCAGCCTCGGCATCGCGCACTACCCCACCCATGCCGGCAACGCGGAAGAACTTGTCGCCCACGCCGATACCGCGATGTACCAGGCCAAGCACACCGGCAAGAACCGGTGGAAGGTCTACCGCATCGACCGCGACACCTCGCGTGAAATGGCCGGGCGGCTGGCCTGGAACGACCGCATCGCACGGGCACTGGAGAACGGCCACCTGCAACTGCATTTCCAGGGCGTCTACCGCGCCGGCAACGGCCACCTCGCCCACCTGGAAGCGCTGCTCCGGATGAAGGACGAAGCCGCGCCGGGCCAGCTGATCATGCCTGGGCAATTCATCGACCAGGCCGAAAAGAGCGGCAAGATCCTGGAGATCGACCGCTGGGTGATCAACGAGGCCATCCGCCTGCTGGCCGCCCATCCGCACCTGCCGGCCATGGCCATCAACATCT
Source organism: Thermomonas sp. XSG (assembly GCF_014678725.1). Taxonomy (NCBI): domain Bacteria; kingdom Pseudomonadati; phylum Pseudomonadota; class Gammaproteobacteria; order Lysobacterales; family Lysobacteraceae; genus Thermomonas; species Thermomonas sp. XSG. The sequence continues at coordinate 442,324 of NZ_CP061497.1, forward strand.
CCGGCCGCTCGTTCGACGACCCCGACCTGCCCGCCTACATCACCGCACAGCTGCAGCGGCAGCACGTCTCACCCAAGCGGCTGCTGGTGGAGCTGACCGAAACCTCGGCGGTGTCCGACATGGGCGATGCCGCGCGCTTCATCGCCGCGCTGCGCCGCACCGGCTGCCCGATCTGCCTGGACGATTTCGGCACCGGGTTCGCATCGTTCGCCTACCTCAAGCACCTGCAGGCCGACATCCTCAAGATCGACGGCATGTTCATCCGCGACCTGCCGCTGGAGCGCGACAACCAGGTGTTTGTGCGGGCCATCATCGAGGTCGCGCACGGCATGGGCAAGCAGGCGGTCGCCGAGTTCGTGGAAGACGGCAAGACCCTGCTGATGCTCCGCGAAATGGGCGTGGACATGGTCCAGGGCTACCACCTCGACCGCCCCAAGGCGGACCATCCGGCGTTCCGCCTGCAGGCGTCAGCGCAGCGCCCCTGATCACTCCGGGCGGCTCCCGTTTTATGGCGCCCGGGGGGGCCGCCATCCGCGTCAGGCAACAAAAAACCCCAGCCGCGGACGGCTGGGGTCTGTATTTGGTGGGCCAGGGACGCCGGAACAACGACCGTAACCTGCTGTTTTGCGCGGAATTGCGGGGCTGTAGAAATGTGGATGCCCCCAAGAGTGCCCCCAGAATGCCTAGATGCTGGCGCACAGCTACGGACAGAAAGCCCCCGCCAGCGCTCGGCATGGCGGGGGCTGATACTTGGTCACGATGCCAGGATCTAGGCCAGGGCCTAGCCGCAACGCGGAACAACATCGCCCAAGCTGCTGCGGTTTTTCATGGGGCGGCACTCGCAGCCAATCCGCCACCGGTCGGGAAGAGAACCCACGCGGGCCCGAGCCGGCAACTCCCCGCGTCCTATTGCAATCGCTTGACGTACAACAGCAGCTCCCGATTCCGGGTGCGGATGTTCTGCGCGCTCACGATCTCGAACGCCTCGCCATCGACCAGCACCCGGTGGCGCGCGCTCACGCCGTCACGCCAGCGCATGGTGACCTTGGCGGCGATCTCGCTCTGCGCCTCAGCCGCGGCGATGAACTCGCGGCCCAGCAGCGGCTCGACCTTGGCGAACGCTTCGGCATAGGTGGTCCAGGCGGTCACGGTCTCGCCGTCCGGGCCCCGCGTCGTGGTCAGGCTCTGCAGCTGGATTTTCGTGTTCAGCTCTTGGGCGGTGAATGCCATGTGCGTTCCTCAGACAAAGGCCAGCCCGCGGCTGGCGTAGGGGTCAACAGGGGCGGCTTCGGCTTGCTGCCAGCGGCCGATGGCCATGCACGCGGCGACCACGCCATCGATGCGCTCGGTGCTCTTCGCCTTGCTCGGCTTGAGGTTGCCGGCGGGGTCCATCTCGACGGTCACGTTGGAGACCATCCAGCGCAGCACCGGGTTGCCGTCATGCAGCAGCTCGCGCCCGACGATGCGGCGCTCCAGCTCGCGCGAAGGCCCTGCCATCGATGCGAAGCCCTGCCCGAAGCCGACCAGGGCGAGGCCATCGCCGGCCAGCTGCGTGGTCAGCTGCGTGGCGTTCCATCGATCGAATGCCACCTCTCGCAGCTGGTAGCGCTCGGCCAGCTCGCCGATGTCGCGACGGATGTAGTCGTAGTCGGTCACCGCGCCCGGCGTGGCGGTGATCAGGCCCTGCGCGACCCATTGGTCGTAGGGCACGCGGTCGCGCCGCACGCGCTCGCGGATGGTGTCTTCGGGAATCCAGAAATGCGGCTTCAGGATGAGCTTGTCGCCGACGTGGAAAGCGAGCACGAACGCGGACAGGTCGGTCGTGCTGGCCAAGTCCAGGCCGGCCCAGCACTCGCGCCCCTGCAGCTCTGGCAGCTCGCCGCGGCAGCCGTCCCAGGCATCCATCGCCAGCCAGCGGGAATCCTGCTCAGTCCACTGATTCAGCAGCAGCCGGCGGAAGCTGTTTTCGTAGGCCGGCGTCGCCTGCGCCTTGGCGCATTCCTGCTCGAAGTAGTCGCGTTGCACGGTGATCCCGTAACCGGGATGCGCCTTCGCCCAGGTGGCCGGATCCTTCCAGTCGTCGTCATCGTCTGCAGCGAACAGCACCGGCAGGAAGCTGGGGTCATCGATGATGCCGTCGCGCACCTTACGCGCGTGCTCCCACAGCTCATAGCAGAGCGAATGCCGGTCATAGCCCGCGGTCGTGGTGACCACGGTCAGCGGTTGCCGGCGTGCGCCGGTGCTGGTGACCAGCGTGTCCCACAGCTCGCGCCCAGGCCAGCAATGCAGCTCATCCGCGCCGATGTAGTGGCAATTCAGGCCGTGCTTCGTGTAGGCGTCGGAAGACAGCACGCGGTAGCTGCTGCCCATCTCCGGCAGCGTGATCGCGTTCTTGAACACGTCGGCCCGGCTCAGCAGCTCGGGCTCGGCCTCCACCATCTGGCGGGCGATGTCGAAGCACAGCCGCGCTTGCTCCCGATCGGCCGCGGCGTTGATGACCTGCGCGCCCGGCTCGCCATCGGCGAATGCGGCATACAGCGCCAGGCCGGCGGCGAGCGTGGTCTTGCCCGCCTTCCGTGGCACCGCGATGAAGGCGGTGCGGTAGCGGCGCGTTCCGTCGGCACGCTTCCAGCCGAACAGCGGCCGGACGATCCGGTCGGCCTGCCAGTCGGCCAGGACGAAAGGCTGCCCGCGCCATTCGCCGGTGGTGTGGGTCAGGCACTCGGCGAAGAATGCGACGGCGCGCTCCGCAGCGGCCTCGTCGTACCAGTAGCCCGATGCGTTCGCATCCTTTTTCGATGCGTTCGCATTGCGACCGCATGCGCGGCGCTTACACGGCGAAGAATCGGGCTTTGCCACGCTCGACCTCCGGGGCCTTGTCGGCGGTGATCCGCGCCCGCGCGCTCGGGGTCATGCCCAGCTCGCCCATGAGCTGGCGCAGCTGCCCCACCATGCTCATCGAAGCGCCGCCGGCCTTCACCGCCTCCAGGTAGGCCGCGAACGTCTCGCAGTAGGTCGCCAGCAGGTCGCGGTCGGATTGCTTCAAGACGCCGGCCGTTGCCAGCATCGGCGCCAGGCGCGCCCAGTGAGGCGTGGCGGCTTGGCTCAGCCATTCCGGCGGTGACGTATCAGCCGGGCCCGTGTCGGGCTCCTGCGTATTTACAGGACGCTTGCCGGCGTTCCCGTTCAACAGCCGCAGCGCGGCGGGCTTGGGTCGCTGTCCACGGGTCGCCATCTCAGCGATCCCTGAGACCGGCAATGCGCGGCCGTGCGTGTGAAGGGGGGCGGGCGTGCCGTGGCGATGAACCCTCCAGCGATTTTTCCTCGCGGTTCCACGGGTGACTGGGGTCGAGCGGCATGCCGTTGGCGTCGCAGCCCTTCATGCGCCGCGCGCGCCCGCTCTGGCGCTCCCTGGTGCGCTTGGAGTGGCACGGCTTGCACAGGCTGGACAGCTCTTCGCCGATGACGTTCCGGCTGGTGTCGTCGGTGTTGTGGTCCACCTCCATCGCCGGCGCGCCGCAGTCCTCGCACAGCGGGAAGCGCTCCAGCTGTGCCTTGCGGATGGCGCGCCACTGCGCCGACCCGGTATGCAGGAACCGGCCACGCTGGCGCTGGTTCCCCTGGTCGCGGGCGGTGGCGTCAGACGGTCGCCGCGGGCGATGCGTCGGCAGCTTGGCGGGCATGGTCAATTCCCTCAACGGTGGGCAGGTTCTCCAGGCGGCGGGCCTCACTGGGCAGCAGCCACCCAGCATCGATACCGCTGGCGTAAAAGTCGGCGCGGCTCTTGGCGTCGCCACGCAACAGGCCCTCGACGCTGTGCTCGGCGAACAGTTGCTTGCGGGCCAGCGGCGGCAGCAGAGCGCGGGAAATGGCTTGCTCCCACATGACCAGCCAACGGCGCAGGGTCATGGTCACGAACACGCGCGACATCTCAACGCTGTTGCTGAAGTTGCCGTGTCGCAGGTCGCCGATCATCGTGGGCGGCACGCGGTAGATGCGGGCCACCTGCTCAACGCTGAACTGCTGGGCCGCGATCCACTGGGCATCCTCCAGGCTCATGCCTACCTGCTGGTAGGTCAGCCCGTTCTCCAGGATGGCGGTCTTGCCGGCGTTGTCGGTGCCCGTGAACTGTGAGCGCCAGGACGTGGCCAGACGCTGCAGGCTCTCCGCCGTCATCTGGTGCGGGGTCTGGAGTACGCCGGACAGGCGCGCGCCATTGGCGAACGTCTTGCCGCCATGCTGCTGCTGAGCATTGGCCAGGCCGATGGTCTCGCGTGCGATCTGGATCCGGCTGCGGCCGGTGATCCCGTTCTCGCTGCGGTCCTTGAGGTGCAGCACCTCATCCTGCAGCAACCGCCGCACGCGGCCATTGTCTTCGTCCACGTCATAGGCGATGCGACCGCTGGGCAGCTTGAGCACCGTGACGCGGCCGGGGTGGATCGGGGTCAGCGCCTCGACGTTGCCGGCGCCGTCCCAATGGATTTCCGCGTAGGCATTGCCGCGCAGCAGGACTGCGGCGGTCATCTGCTCCCGGAACTCCAGCGCAGTCTGCAGCTCGTTCGGCTGGTGGTGGAGCACGCCATACAGCGGGTGATCCGTTGCCTTTTCCCGATCCTCGCCCTTGCGGCGGTACAGGTGCAGCGGCAGCGTGCCGATGGTTTCGGCGATGGCCTGCACACTGGCGAAGCATGCCGAAATGCTCTCTGCGGTCTCCGGCGTGATCGTGTCGCCGGTGGCGGTGGTGGCGATGCCGAACAGCTGGGCGGTCGCCGGGTCGGCGATGCTGCTGCGGGTCTCGGTGCTTCGGCTCCAGGGCCATTTCATCGGACGGTCTCCAGCCAGTAGTGCAGCAGCGCCAGCTGGCTTTCAGGCTGGCGGCTGCGGACGCTCACTTCGGTTTCGCCGTAGGCCGGCCAGCTCTGCACCACGCTGATTTCCCGCAGCTCGACGTTGCGCAGCTCGCGCAGGTCGCCGTTCCAGGTGTCGCCGCCGTCGTGGACACGGAAGCCGAAGCTCATGCCGCCCAGATCGCCACGCTCGGCGAGCGCAGCCAAGTCGCGGCCCTTTTGCGTGTCCGGCAGGGTCAGTTCGAAGGCCAAGCCATCGGCATCCTCCCGCAGCGCGAGCGTGCCGGAACGGGTGCGGCCCAGGACTGCAGCGGGGTCGTGGTCGGCCAGCGCGAGAATGTCGGCCCCAGACGCAAGCGAGGCCGTGAAGGCCCCGCGTGCGATCTTTTCCCGGAAGCTGCCGATGCGGGTCTCGCTGTCGAACTTGGCGACGTACCCGACCAGCTTCCGGCCGCTGGCGCGAAGCTCAGCGGCCTGCCGGCGCTCGATGTCAGAGCGCGACATCGCTCGCCACCACGAACGCCTTGGGGTGGCGCACCGCGGTATCGACCGTGGCCATCGCCCGGACCAGCACGCCGCCGCGGGCATAGGCCACGGAGTCGAACGGGTTGACCAGGATGTCCAGCTCGCTCCAGATGCCCAGCAGCACCTGCGACCAGTCGCCCAGGATCAGCTGGCCGGTGTCCGGCGTACCGGTCACCACGGGAACCTGGTTGGTCACATGGACCGGCAGGTCGGCCATCTTGCCGGCTTCCATGAGGTAGCCCGCGATGCCGGTGGCCTTGAGCGTGCTGGCGAGCTTGGTCTTGACCTGCGGCGAGGTCAGCCAATGAGCTGCCTCCGCGTTGGCGATCTCCAGCTTTTCCAGCATCTCCAGCACGTTCGCCCAGCTCAGGGTGGCCAGGTTGGCGGTCTGGATGCCGACGGTGCTCAGCAAGCCGACCGGCTCATTGGCGCCGCCGCCGTCGATCAGCGCACCATCGATGGCCTGAGCGATCTGGAACGCCATGTCATCGCGCAGCAGCTGCTCGATGTCCGGGCTGCTCTGCTGGATGAGCTGGCGGCTCATCTCGCAGATGCCGCCGACATGCTTCGGGCTCAGGCCGACGCTGTCGAAGGTCATGTCCGAAGCGCTGAGGTTGCTGCCTTCCGCAACCCAGCCGGTGGTGGTGGAACTGCCGTGCTTCGGGATGCTCAGGTCACCGCTCAGGCCGGACAGGACGCGCACGCCCAGCTGGCGGGCCAGCAGGCGATTGCGCAGCGGCTGGATGTAGTCGGCCGGGCGATGGTCGGTCGGCACGATCTGGCCGGCGCTGGTGGTGGTGTTGACGCGGGTCTCCAGGGCGCGCATCGGCACCAGGATGCCCTGCGCCTTGCGGCCACTGCGGCGCTCGGCTTCGGCGTGGTATTCGGCTTCGGCGCCGGTCAGCTGGCGGCCTTCCATCTGCGCGCGAATCACGCTCAGGATGGAGACGCGGCTCTCCAGATCGGCCATCGAGCGCTCGCCGCCGCCGACACGCTCGCCGCCCATGCGGCGCTCGGCATCGGCCAGGAACGTGGCGCGGGCTTCGTCGGCCTCCAGCGCGGTGATCTCGCCCTTGATGGTGTCGAAGCTGGCGGACTCTTCCGCCGTGAGGGAACGCTTTTCGCCCTCGGCCTTGGCGACCAGGGCACGGGCTGCGGCGACCTTGGACGCCTTGGCCTCGCGGATTGCTTGCAGGTTCATCGATGAACTCCGGGTGTGGTGTTGGGATTCCCGGATAGACCAATTACGCGCGCGCGCAAGGGTCTGCAAACACTGGACGGCGGCGGGCTGGCACGGACACGAATCCCGGCCAGTGAGGGGCGGAAATGCGCGAAGGCGGGCACGCGTCGGGGATGGACAAGGGACGGGGACAAGACGCGGACAGGACGCGGACAGGACGCGTGACCGCACGAATCGTTCGACGTAACGTTCGACGTGACGTGCACGTGACGTTCGCGCAAGGCTTGCCGGCAAGCGTGCTACCAGCACCGGTTCCGCGTGCTAGTAGCACCGATTCCGCGTGCTACCAGCACCGGTTCCGATGCTATGAGCATCGCCGGGTGCCGCGGGGCAGATTCGCCGAGCGTTCGGCGAGCGTTCGCCGAATGCGCTCGATGCAGAGACGTGGGCATGCCTGGGCATTCGGCTACAGCGAAACCCAGCGGGTTCGAAACAGAAACCCAGCGGGAACCCAGTGGGTTTTGATGCCGCCGCACTACAGATCCGGCGCGACGATCAAGGGGCTTGCGAGGGGCTTGCGAGGGGCTTGCGTAAGGCTTGCCGGAAGCCTTGCGGGAAGGCTTACCGGAAGGCTTTCGGCAGGCCGGCGGTTCTCTGTCCGAGCATTGGGCCGCCGTGGAGCTGGAGCATGTGAAGCAAGGCAGAGCGAACAGCGAAGAGCCCCGCCTCTGGCTAGATTCTATAAGGGTGCCCGAATTTCGGACTGCAAGAGTTCCGGTCTCCCTACGCAGCCGGACGCAGGCGGACAGTCTCGCAGTCCGGATTTCGGACTTCGAGGGGTCTTGCAGTCCGATTTTCGGGCTTTCGCTGTCCGGAATCCGGGGCACCAATTGCGTTTTTCCATGCGTGCGTCGCCCTGCCTGAAACCGGGTGCTGGTGCTTCCCGTCGCAGGAGTCCACCGGCTCCCAGGTCAAGGCATACAGGTTGCAGCCGATGTGCCGGCCGCCTTGCCTGGTGCGCACGATCCACGCGCCGGCCTCCAGCTCCCTCAACGCTCGATGCAGCGTGTCTTTGCTTGCCCACCCGCGCGCCTTCATGTCGGTATAGGTCGCGCTGAGGTCGCCATTGTTGCGGCCGTTGTACTGCCCGGCCAGCTCCAGCAGCAGCTTGATTGCCGTTCCACTCAGCGCCACCCACTGGGGCGAACGCAGGACGAAATGCGGAAGTCGGACGAATGACGGGCCTTGCTGCCGCCCCTTGTTGCGCCATCGCTTATCTGTTGCCATGCCGTTTCCTTGGCGGGGCGGTGCTACACTCGCCCCGCATCCGATGCCCTCGATGCGCTCTCAGAAAGCCCAGCCGTTCGCCGCGGTTGGGCTTTCGCTTTACCGGCTGTGCAGCAGCTTCCGCAGCGTGAGCAACGCGGCTTGCGCGCTGGCGCTGATACGTTCGGCGGTTGGCGCCGGCGGAAGCGAGGCGGCTTCGCTGAGGATCGTCTCCAGCTCGCGCTCGATGTCTTCCAGCGGCCAGGCCTTGACTGTGATGTCCCGGTTCTCGCTCATGCCGCGATCCCCGTCTCGCGCCGGTACGGCCTCAGCAGCGACTCGGCGCGCGCCCGGCGGATGTTGCTTTCCTCCGGCGGCATCTGGTCGGTCATCGTCTGTGCCAGGAACATGATCGCGGCCTTGATGTCGGCCGGTACCGGGCTCGGATCGAACTCAACCTCGACGTCGAACCCGACGAACTTCGACGCCTCCAGCTCGGCGGCATCCAGATGGCTCTGGAGTACCGCATCCAGTTCGACGCTCTGGGCCTCGCGCAGCATGGCGCGGTAGTCGGCAAGCAACACGATGCTCATGCGGCTGCCTCCAGGTTCTCGCCCAGCTTGTCGGCGATGAAGCGCCGCAGATCGGCCTCGGGAACCAGCGTGCGGGTGCCGACCTTGAACGTCCGAATCTGGCCGTCGGCGATGAGCTGGTAGATGGTGGTGCGGGAAATGCCGAGCCGGCGGCAGGCATCGTTCACGGTGTGCGCCAGCGGCGCGGCGGTGCTGTTCTGCATGATCTGTCCTCTGCGGTTTGGTTGCAGGTGTCCCGGCGTATGCGTGCCGGTAAGGACAGATTCCGTCGAAGCCGCGAACCTGTAGGAGCCTCAGGTTCCGATTTCTCTAAGTACCTGCCGGACATACTTGGCAGTAGCGCCGGTGCGCTTCGCCAGCGTGGCAACGCGCGCAGCCTCTGGGCCTTCATAGTCGCGCAGCGCGACGATGATTGCGTGGCGCTTTGAGCCTTCGCCGCGGCGCGTTTCCCGGCTTGCTGCAGCGCCTTTCTCGCCGCCGCGCTTGCCCGCCAGCCCGGCCATCGCTAGCGGCTTTGCGCTCGCCATGCTCAACGTTCGGGCCATGAGCTCGAGCTTGTCGGCTATGACCTCATCCTCTCGAGCCTCCAACGCCGACAGCAGCCCATCGCGGTGCCGCTGAAGGGTGATCCTTGCCCCGATGTTGGGCGGCAGCTGCGCAACGCCAGCATCCCAGCCGATCAGATCGAATCCCCACCGCAGCGAAAGCCAAATGCCCCAGGTGTCGGCCAGCTCATCGGGTGCTGCCCCCGCCTCAGCGGGGGGCTTCGTGGGCTTCTTGCCGGTCATCTCTCAGCCTTCAATCTCTGCGGCTTCCAGCTTTTCGTGCAGCCCTTCCAGCAGATGGGCAACCATCCACATGGTGCGGCTCAGGTCGGTATTGCCGAGCGCTTCGGCGCCGGCGCGAATCGTGGGCAGCGCGGCGTCGATCTGGATAGCGGCCAGGTTCACAACCGATGCGAGCGCAGCATCCCGCCGACTCGCCGCAGGGCCCTGCCGGCTGGTGGCGGCTACCAGGTCCGATGCAACCCTGTTGACGCGGCGCAGGTATTCGTCGCGGTCGATGATGCTCATGCCGGCCTCCTCATGCTGGCGGTCAGTGCACGCAAGCCAATCAGCGCCGAATCGACGCGACGCTGCATCGCGAACAGGTAGCTCTCTTGCACCTCATCCGACAGCGCGGCGAATCCCTGCATCCCCTCACCGGTCACGCAGATCAGCATTGCGCGCAGGTCGGTCAGGTCATCGAACAGCGTATCCGCCGCGTCCAGGGTGTCGGGCTTTACAATTGCAGTTGCCATGATCGAAGTCTCCTTTCGGTTGTGGAAGGTGCGGCGGCGGTGATAGCGCACCGTCGTCGCACCGCTTGCTACCGGCGGCTGCCGGATTTCTTGAACTCCAGAATCTTGCCGGTATCGGTGCGCCGGCGATCCAGGTAGTCGGCCCATGCCTGCATCATCTTGCGACGCGCGGCGAGGTGGGCGGTTCGGTTGTAGGCGCGGCCGTTCGGATCGCGCACGGCATGCGCGAGCTGGTGCTCGATGTAGTCGGGGCGGAAGCCCAGTTCCTCATCCAGCAGCGTGCGCGCAATCGCGCGGAAGCCGTGGGCGGTCATCGTGGTCTTGTCGTAGCCCATGCGCCGCAGCGCGGCGTTGAGCGCGGCCTCGCTCATCGGCTTGCGCGGATCGTGGCCACCGGGGAAGACGTGGGCGCGGTTGCCCGTGAGCGGCTGCAGGTCGGTCAGGATCTCGATGGCCTGCCGGGACAGCGGCACCATGTGCGGCTCGCGCATCTTCATCTTGTGCGCCGGGATGTTCCACTCCGCGGCCTCCAGATCGATCTCTGCCCACTCGGCTTGCCGCAGCTCGCCGGGGCGGACGAATACCAGCGGCGCCAGGCGCAACATGGCCTTCACCACGTTGCCGCCGGTGTAGCCGTCGATCGCGCGCAGCAGCTCGCCCACGGCCTTCGGGTCGGTCGGCGCGGGATAGTGCTGCGGCTTCCACGGGGCGAGCGCGCCGCGCAGGTCAGTTGACGGGTCGCGGTCGGCCCGGCCGGTGGCGATGGCGTAGCGGAACACCTGCCCGGCGTTCTGCAGCACGCGGTGCGCGGTCTCCAGTGCGCCACGGCTTTCGATCCTGCGCAGGCAGCGCAGCAGCTCGGGCGCCTTGATCTCGGCAACGGGGCGGCTGCCGATCCACGGGAACAGGTCGTTCTCCAGCCGGCCCATGATCTTGCCGGCGTGCGATGCCGCCCAGTTGGGTGCGAACTTGCCGAACCACTCCCGCGCGACCGCCTCGAAGCTGTTGGCGGCGCGATCCTCGCCGGCCTGCTTCTCGGCCTTCCTGTGCTCGCCCGGGTCGGTGCCGGCAGCCAGCAGCTTGCGGGCGTTGTCGCGGCGGTCCCGCGCCTCGGCCAGGCTCACCTCCGGATAGGTGCCGTGCGCGAGGCGCTTCTCCTTCCCGCCGAACCGGTACTTCTGGCGCCAGAGCTTGCCGCCTGCCGGGGTGATCTCCAGGTACAGGCCGCCGCCGTCGAACAGGCGCTGCGTCTTGTCCGCCGGTTTGGCCTTGCGGATGGCGGTGTCGGATAGGGGCATCTGGGGGCATCCGGAATGGCCAGAATCGGCCGATGCCCCCAAACGTGCCCCCAAATGCCCCCGGATTGCAACGGTCAGCTGCGGACGCGGGCAAACAAAAAGGGCCTGATTCTTGGGGATTTCCCTTAAGAATCAAGCCCTTGACGTACACCAGCGAACAGTGACGGATTGTTAAATGGTGGAGCCAGGGAGGATCGAACTCCCGACCTCGTCATTGCGAACGACGCGCTCTCCCAGCTGAGCTATGGCCCCATGAGGGAGTGGCGATTATACGGGGGCGATTGCGTGCTGCCAACTCCCCGTCGGGATGCTCCCCGGCGCCGTGGCGGACGCTGGGGCTGGCCGCTCAAGATCCTGCCGGCGATGGCGATATCGTGAACGAGGCCATGCCACGTCTGGGGCGCTCTGCCCCGGCTCTTCTTCCCTGCAGGGGGCATCATCATGACGGTCGGTGCGGGAATGCGGTCGATCACGGCGCGTACGGCGCTGGTCCTGGGCGCTGTGGCGGCACTCTGCTTCGCCGGGGCGGCATGGATGATCCAGCAGAAGGCGGCGCAGGTGCAGGAAGCCACCGCCATGGACGAGCTGGAACAGCTGGCCAGGGCGGAGGCGGCGAAGGTCCGGGGCTCCACCACCGAAACCCTGTCCCGCGTCCGTGGACTGGCCGATGCCACGCTGGCGATCATGGCGCGCGGTGACGGCACCCGCGGCGAGGCCTCCGCCCTGGTACGCCGCTTCTCCGAAAACGACCCGGCGATACTGGGCTACTGGCTGGAGATAGAGCCCGACGGCTTCGACGGGCGTGATGCCGAATTCGTCCGCAGTTGGGCCGCGGGCGAACCGACCGGGGAAGCACGCGACGCCTTCGTGGCCGCGCTGGATCCCGCCCAGCAGGTCAGCACCGATGCCGGGCGGATGTCGGTGTACTGGACGCGCGAGCCCTCGGGCAAGGTTTCCCTGCAGGATGCCGTGGGCGCCGAGAACAACCTCGTGGTAACCGGCGACAAGGCCGAAAAATACTACGCAGCGGTCAGGGATCGCGGCGACGAGCTGATGTTCGAACCCTATTCCGACGAGATTTCCGGCAAGCAAGTGCTGATGACCAGCCTGATGGTGCCGCTCAAGGTCGACGGTCAGTTCCGCGGCGTGGCAGGTACCGACATCAGCCTGGATGCCATCCAGGCCAATCTCGCCAAGGTGCGGCCCTACCAGCGCGGCGTGGTGCGCCTGCTATCGCCCACCGGAATGGTGCTGGCGGCACCGGAGAAGGAGCTGCTCGGCAAACCGTGGAAGCAGGACCTGCGCGACGTGCTGGCGGCACTGGCCAGGGGCGAAACGGTCCGCCGGCGCGAGACCGGCTCGTTTGTGCAGGGCGAGGTGTTCCGCGTCTACGTCCCCGTCACCGTCGGTCGCTCGCCGGACGCCTTCGCGCTGATGGTGACCGCACCGGCCGATGCGGTGATGGCCGGCGTGGCCGAGGTCCGCAACCGGGTGATTCTGGTCGGCATCGCCAGCGTGTTGCTGCTCGTGGTGGTCGTGGTGCTGCTGCTGCGCGCACTCGTCGGCGCGCCGCTGCGCGGCATTGTTCAGGGCGTGGACGCGGTGGCTGCGGGCCAGCTGGACTATCCCATCGCAGCAGGCGGCGAGGATGAGGTGGGCCGGGTCTCACGCGCGCTGCGCAAGATGCAGGCCGATCTGAAGGCGCGCCTCGACGCCGAGCGGCAGGTCGCCGCCGAGAACCAGCGGGTGCGGATCGCACTCGACAACGCCGGAACCGCCATGCTGATCGCCGGCGCCGATGGCAGCGTGGCCTATGCCAACCCGGCGATGCGCAACCTGCTGGGGCAGTACCGCCCTACCCTTGCCCGTTACCTCCCGCGCGCCGACCTGGACCAGCTTGAAGGCCAACCGCTGGCGCAGCTGCAGCCGGAACGCAGCTTCGATCCGGCGCGGCTCGACGCGATCGACCAGCGCGAACTGGCATTCGGCAGCGCGGTGTTCGTGCAGACCGCGGCGCCGGTTGTGTCACCCGAAGGCGAGCGGCTGGGCGTGGTGGTGGAATGGCGCGACCGCAGCCAGGAAGTCGCGGTGGAGGCGGAAGTCGGCGAAGTCATCGAGGCAGCTGCCGCCGGAGATCTGTCCAAGCGCATCGAAGTCGCAGGCAAGAGCGGCTTCTTCCGCCGCCTGGCCGAGGGCGTGGACGGCATGCTGGACGCGAACGCCGGCACGATGTCCGACGTCCAGCGCGTGCTCGCGGCGCTGGCCCGCGGCGACCTGACCCAGCGCATCACCGCCGACTACCGCGGCGTGTTCGGGCGGATGCGTGACGACACCAATGCCACGGTCGAGCGCCTGACCGAAACGATGCAGCGGGTGCAGGCCGCAGTGGACGCGATCCGCACCGCCGCACGGGAGATCGCCGCCGGCAACAGCGACCTGTCCGCGCGCTCCGAACAGCAGGCAGCCAGCCTGGAGGAAACCGCGGCGTCGATGGAGGAGTTGACCTCCACGGTGAAGAACAATGCCGAATCTTCCCAACAGGCGCGCCAGCTGGCCACCGGCGCCGCCGACGTGGCTTCCCGCGGGGGCGCGGTAGTCGAACAGGTGGTGGAGCAGATGGATGGCATCACCGCGGCGTCCAGGCGGATCGAGAACATCATCGGCGTGATCGACGGCATCGCCTTCCAGACCAACATCCTGGCGCTGAATGCCGCGGTGGAAGCCGCGCGCGCCGGCGAGCAGGGCCGCGGCTTCGCGGTAGTGGCAAGCGAAGTGCGGGCGCTGGCGCAGCGCTCCGCGGAAGCCGCCAAGGAGATCAAGGGCCTGATCGGCAGTTCGGTCGAACGCGTGGACCAGGGCGCCACACTGGTGGCGCAGGCCGGCGGCACCATGCAGGAGATCGTCGAAGCGGTGCGCCGGGTCAGCGACCTGATGGCGGAGATTTCCGCCGCCTCGCAGGAACAGAGCACCGGCATCGAGCAGGTCAACCAGACCATCACCCACATGGACGGCGTGACCCAGCAGAACGCGGCAATGGTGGAACAGGCCACCGCCGCGGCGCATTCGCTGCAGGAGCAGGCCGACGACCTGGCGGAGGTGGTGGCGGTGTTCCGCCTGCGCTGAGGCGCAGGCGGACGCCACGATCGTTCAGTCGCCCAGGAACAGCGCGCCGATCTCCAGCGCAGTCCTGTACGGCTCCGGGTCGTTGCGGTTGCTGAGCAGCACCACGGTCAGCCGCTGCGCCGGCCAGCGCACGATGACGTTGCGGAAGCCGATGGTTTCACCGGAATGCCACAGGGTGTCGCCGGTGATGCGCCAGCCGAAACCGTAGTGCGCGTCGAAGCCCTCGCCCACCACCTTCACGTGCGGGGCGAACGCCAGCGCGCGCGAGGCGTCCGACAACAGGCGGTCGTCGTACAGCGCCGCGTCCCAGCGCGCCAGGTCGTCGATGCTCGAATAGATGCCGCCATCGCCCAGTACCGCGCTGGTCGAACTCTGGTCGGTGCGCTGCCAGCGGCCGTCGATCTCGCTGTGGCCGAAGGCCCGGTGCGACACCTCCGGCCCCCCGGCCACGTAGGCCAGGCTGCCGTCCATGCCCAGCGGCTGGAAGATGCGGCTGCGCAGGAAGTCCGGATAGGCCATGCCCGAGGCACGCTCCACGACCAGCGCCAGCAGCGCATAGCCGCTGTTGCTGTAGCGGTAGGCGCTGCCCGGCGCGAAGTACAGGCGGTTTTCCTTTTCCAGCAACGCCAGCACCCCGGCGTCACGGATCTGCCCGTCGTACGGCTCCTGCATCAGGTCTTCGTAGTCCACCAGCCCCGAGGTGTGGGTCAGCAGTTGGCGCAAGGTGATCGCGGCGGCGGCGTCCGGAAGCGGCGGCAACCATTTGCGCGCCCGGTCATCGATGGACAGCCTGCCGTCCTGTGCCAGCAGCAGGATCGCGGCGGCGGTGAACTGCTTGCTGACCGACGCCAGCCGGTAAGCAGTGGCCGGGCCGGCTTCGATGTCGCGCGCCAGCTCAGCGCGGCCATAACCGCGCGCCACCACCGCCGCGCCGTCCTTCAGCACCAGCAGGGAGGCGCCGGGCGCTTCGCCCTCATAGCGTTGCATCAGCGCATCGATGGCGGCGTCGCGGGTCGGGGGCGCGGTCACGGGCACGTCGTAATACCGGTCGGGGGAAGGTTCCGGATCGAGGCGGAAATGCCACCACTCCTCGGGCAGGTTGGCGAAACCCTCGGCCGCCATCGCATCGCGCAGCCGGTGGCGGTTGGCGCGCTGGACGGCGCTGACCTCGGCACTGTCGGTATTCGCGCGGGTGCCGAAGAAGTCGAAGGCGGTGCCCATGTCCAGCGGCGTACACGCGGCGCCCCGGGCGTCGCACTGCAGCAGGGTCAGGTCGACGGTGCCGCCGCGGCTGTGCCCGGAGACAGGTGCGATGTAGACGCCACGCAGCTGCGGCTTGTCGAGGTCGGGATAGAACTCGGCCTTGGTGCGGGTATCGGCCGCATCGTCCATCCAGCGCACGAACTGCGCTACCGCGCGCGCCGGGCGGTAGCAGTCGTACACGCGCAGGCGCTGGTGCTGCTTGCGCAGCGAAGCTTCCACCCGCGCCAGCGCTTGCGCGGCTTCGCGCTTGAGCCAGCAGCGGGGCGCCAGGTAGCCGTCGATGGGCACGCCGACGAAGTTGTGGCTGCCGGCGTAGCGGATCTCCTGCGACAGGTCCGGCACCAGCGTGCGGATGTCCACCAGCCCCGCCTCGTCCATGCTGCGCGCGGGCGACAGCACCGGCGGTTCGCCGGCACGCAGCGGCGCAACACAGGCCAGCAGCGCCGCCAGCAGCAATGCCCTACTCACAGCCGCGCTCCCGCACGAAGGCCAAGTCCTCGTAGTCGGAACTGAAATCACCATCGGGATTGAGCTTGGCCATGTGCAACCGGGCCTTGCCGCCCTCGCGGGAGAATGCCAGCCACGCGTTTTCGTCCACCGCCTCGTCGTCCCAGACCAGCAGGTGCCGGTCGTCGAGGCGGCTGATCCGGCCATGCATCTTCGGCGACTTGGCGGCGCGCCATTCCACCGCCTCGCCGACCGCGCAGATCCGCACCTCGCCGAACCACGGGTCGCGCCAGACGCCCAACCATTCACGCAGCTCGCTCGCGGAAACCGGCTGACGCCGGGCGATGTCAGGCAAGGCAGGCTTCGACGCCGCGGCCGGCGGCGGCGTGGCCAGCGCGTCAGCATAGCCAGCCACGCCCAGAGACTTTTCCGGGGCAGTGAACAGCTTGAGCAGCGCGGTGCCCAACACCGTGCGCGCGCTGCCGCCGTCGCCGTTGATCATGAACACGAAGCCGGACTTGCGATCCGGCAACAGCATCATCATCGAATACATGCCGCCCAGCGTCCCGGTGTGCGAGACCGTCCACTCGCCGTCCACGTCGGCCAGGCGGAAGCCATAGGCATAGGCGTAGTAATGGGTGTTATCCCACTGCCGCTTGAGCCGCGAGATCGGCATCGGCGTGCGCGCCTTCCACATCTCCGCGCGCTGCGCCTCGCCCAGCCACGCCTTCTGCGCATCGGTCGGCGCCAGCCAGCTGTTGGCCCAGACCAGCATGTCGTCCAGCGTGCAGCGGATGCCGCCGGCTGGCGCGGAAGCAATCGCGGGAATGATGTCGGCATCACCGCGGGTGCGCACGATCGCATCGCCATCGCGCCCGTGCGGCTGCGCCACGCTGCCGGCGTCCTTCAGGGCGAACTCACCCACCCGGCAGCCGGACAATCCCAGCGGGGCGAATAGCTCGTGCCGCACCAGTTCCTCGTAGGACGCGCCGCCTGCCGCGGCAGCCACCTGCCCCGCCACCACGTACAGCAGGTTGTCGTAGGCATAGCCGGCGCGGAAGCCGTAGGCCGGCTTGATGTGGCGCAGCCCGCGCACGATGTCGTCGCGGGTGAAATGATTGGGTTCCGGCCACAGCATCAGGTCGCCGCCGCCTTCGGGCAGGCCGCTGTTGTGCACCAGCAGGTCGCTGACCGTCATGTGCGCGGTGACCCACGGGTCATGCATCGCGAACGCCGTCAGGTGCTTCACCACGGGATCATCCCACTGCAACTTGCCCTGCTGCACCAGCCGCGCCAGCACCGCCGCGGTCATCGCCTTGCTGTTGGAGGCGATCTTGAACAGGGTCTTGTCCGTCACCGGATCGCCGCTGCCATGCACGGTTTCGCCGTAGCCGCGGGCGAAGACCACCTTGCCGTCTTCGATCACGCCCACCGCGATGCCCGGCAGCCTGTAGCGGGCGATGACCTGGCGCACGGTGGCGTCGATGGCCTGCGGGTCCGGCCCTGCCGGCGCTGCGGCGGATGCGGCGGCCGGCAGCAGCAGGGCCAGCAACAGGACAAGGGCGGGCTTCATGCGCTTTTCCATTCGTTCGCGGGGCGTTCGTCGGCGATCATCGCATCGAAATCCTGGCGCTTGCGGATCACCGCGTAGCGGCCATCCTCCACCAGCACTTCCGCCGCCAGCGGGCGCGAGTTGTAGGTCGATGCCATTGACGCGCCATAGGCGCCGGCGCCGAGGATGGCGACCAGGTCGCCGGCCTCGCAGCGCGGCATGTCGCGCTGCCGGGCGAAGGTGTCGCCGGTTTCGCAGACCGGCCCGACAACGTCGTAGGCCACCTGCTCGCGGCCGGCATCGCCGCCGACCCGCACGATGTCATGCCAGGCGTCGTACAGGCTGGGCCGCAGCAGGTCGTTCATGCCCGCGTCCAGCATCAGGAAGCGGCGCGCGCGGCCCTGCTTTTCCAGCACCACGCGGGTCAGCAGCAGCCCGGCTTCGGCCATCAGCCAGCGACCCGGCTCCACCAGGATGCGTCCGCCGAAACCGGCCAGCGCTTCGCGGATCGCGGCCGCGTATTCAGCCGCCTCCGGCGCCACTTCGCCATCGCGGTAGCGCACGCCAAGGCCGCCACCGACATCGATGCTGGCGATGGCATGGCCGGCGGCTTCCAGCTCCCGCCAGAACGCGGCCATCCGCTGCAGCGCCTCGCGCACCGGCTGCAGGCTCAGCAATTGCGAGCCGATGTGCATATGCAGTCCGTCCAGGCGCAGGTTCGGCCACTGCGCGGCGCCGTCGAACCACGCCCGCGCCTCCTCCGTCGGCACGCCGAACTTGTTCTCCGCCTTGCCGGTGGAGATCTTGGCGTGGGTGAGCGCGTCCACGTCGGGATTGATCCGCACCGACGCCACCGCGACGCATCCGCGGGCGGCCGCGATGCGCTGGATGGCATCAAGCTCCGCACGCGACTCCACGTTGAAACGGCCGATCCCCGCGGCCAGCGCCGCGTCGATCTCCGCGTCGGTCTTGCCGACCCCGGAAAACACGATGTCGTCCGCGGCGATGCCCGCGCGCAACGCGCGTTCCATCTCGCCACCGGAAACGATGTCCGCACCCGCGCCTTCGGCTGCCAGCAGCCGTAGGATCGCGCCGTTGCCGTTGGCCTTGACCGCGTAGCGGATGCCGGCATCCAGCCCCGCCAGCGCATCGCGCAGTGCGCGAACGCGCCCGCGGATCGCCGGCGCCGAATACACGTAAAGCGGCGTACCTTCGCGCGCCGCCAGCGTCGCCAGCGCCACGCCCTCGACCGTACCCGTTGTCGCGTCCATCCAGCGCACTTCCGTTCTGTTCAAAAAAAATGGCGGCCCGGCTAGGGCCGCCTCCAGGGGGAACCGCAAATCAAACAGGGATGCAGCGCAGGGATCAGAAGTTCCAGGTCATGACCAGCTGCGAGTAGCGCGGCGACTGCCAGCGGGTACCGGTACCGAACAGCGCGCGCTTCACGCCCGGACCCTTCTCGTAGCGGGCGCGCACGTTGATCACTTCCTGCTCGTTCAACAGGTTGAAGACCGACAGGCGCACCTTCAGGTCCACGCCGGGCACCGGCAGGGTCCAGGTCACGTTGGCGCCGAGGTTGTAGATCCACGGCATGCGGCCGAACTCGCCGCGCGGCGTCTGCCTGAACACGCGCTCGTTCCACGCCTTGTCGCAGTTCTGCACGCACAGCCAGCCGGAACCGCCACCAGACCCTTCGGTCACGAAACTGCCCGCACCAAGGCTGTCATCCGGCCAGGCCACGCCAAACGCGGTAATCGGACCGCCCGAGAGCGCCGAGAAGGTGGCACCGAACGACCACATCTCGTTGAGCTTGTAGGCGCCGCGCAGCTTGATCTGGTGGCGATGGTCGTTGAACAGGTCGCCGTAGCGCTCGTTGTTGGCCGGGTGGTCCCAGTGCTGGACCATGCCGGTGTCGCCATAGTTGGTATCGGAGTTGACCGGGCCCTCATGGTTGCCCTCCGACTTCGACCACAGGTACGAGGCATTGAACGCCCACTTGTCGTCCCAGGCGCGGTCGATCTGGAACTCCAGCGCCTTGTAGGTGCGCTTGGGCTGGGAGTAGCCGATGACCTCACCGCTGCCGCCCTTCCTGTAGCCGTCCTTGGAGGTATCGATGGTGATCCAGCCGTCGGTGGCACAGCCCATCGCCTTGGTGCCCCAGATCGTCAGCTTGTCGCCGGGGTTGCCGATCGGCCACAGGGTGCCGGTGGGACCACACGGGGTATGGTTGATGCGGATGTCATCCATCGCATTCGGCATGCGCCGATAGGTCGCATTGACGCCCCACGACCAGGCCTGGTTGATCATCTGCTGGAAGCCGAGGATCGCCTCGTCCTGGTAGACCGCCTCGAGATCGCGGTCCACGCTCTGGCGCAGGTCCGCCACCGACAGGTTGTAGGAGTCATCGACCGCACCGATCTGGTTGCCCAGAATCGGTTCCATGTAGGCCGAACCGGTCACCGGATTGGTGGCGGCACGCCAACCGCCCAACGCGTAGAACGTGCGCTCGTCGATCAGGCCACCGGCGAAGTTGTAGTTGATGATGTTGGTGACCGGCAGGTAGTAGCGACCGAGGTTGCCGAACAACTTGCTGGTGCCATCGCCCCGCATGTCCCAGGAGAAGCCGAGGCGCGGCGAAACCAGATTGTCGATCTTGATGAAGCTGGTGCCCGCCGCGGTCTTGTTGTCGAAGCTGTCCACGCGCACGCCGAGGTTCAGCACGAAGCTGGGCGTGATGTTCCAGACATCCTCGAGGTAGTAGGCGTTGGCGGTGGTCTCGAACACGCCGCCATCGACGCGACGACGGCCCATCACGATCGCATTGACGCCGGTGGGGACGGTGGAGCCGTTGTCCAGCACTGCGCCTGGGGTGGCGCCGAACACCGTGTAGCGCATCCCGGTGGTGCCGGGGTAGCGGGTGGTCCGATCGGTGACCATCTCCTCGCGGTCCATGCCGAAGCGCAGCAGGTGGTCACCCAGCGCCCATTCGAAATCCAGGCGGGCCACCTTGCGCTCGTCGAAGTGGCGGACCACGGAAGCGGAGCTGCTGGGATGGCAGCTGACCGCGGGCTTGCCCATCGCGTTGTAGGCGGTGTTGTAGCTGCTGTCGATCAACACCTGCGCGCACTGGGTGTCGGCCGGCGAATACACCAGGCTGCTGCTGCGGTTGATGCCGTACATCGCCTTGGCGGTGAAGTTCTGCCCGAAGTGCCCGGTATAGGTCATCGAGCCGTTCTTGCCGCCGCCTTCGGAGGTGGAAGTGCCGGTGAAGGCACCAACCGTGGCGGTCCCGTAGTCGTAGCCGTAGGCGTCGGTGCCGGTATCGCCCTCGTCGGAGAACGCGAGCAGTTCCAGGTGGTGGTCGTCGTTGATGTTCCAGTCCAGCTTGGTGCCCCAGAAGCCGTTGTCGGACTTGCTGTCGCTCCAAGTGGTGCCGGCCGAATTGGTGTATCGCGAGGAGTTCTGGCGCTGTTCGTACATCGCGAAGATGAACAGCTTGTCCTTGATGATCGGACCCGAAGCCCAGACGTTGGCCTTCATGAAGCTGCTGCGATCGTGGTTGGCCCGGTAGGTCGCGGAGGACGGCTTGCCGTCACCGTCGATACCGTCGAACTGGTGGTCGTCGGCTGCGGCGCGCCATGCGGAGGGCTCGAAGGTCGTCTCGATACCGGCCTTGAACTCGTTGCTGCCCGAGCGGGTGACCGCATTGATCACGCCGCCGGTGCTGCGGCCGAACTCGACCGAGTAGCCACCCGTCTTAACCTGGAATTCCTGGAAGAACGCGAACGGCGCTGCCGAGAAGCTTTGGCGACGGTAGAAGTCGGTGACGTTGAGGCCGTTGATGAAGACCGAGTTCTCGGCCACGGAGGAGCCGCCGAACGACATGCCGCCGAACGAGGAATTGCCGGTGATGACGCCGGGCGCGAGCAGCGCCACCGACGTCAGGTTCTGATCCACCGGCATGCGCGCGATTTCCTCGCGATTGACGTTGGTGGAGGTCTCGGTGGATTGAACGTCCACGCGGTTGACCACCCGCGAGCCGACAACCTGCACCGCATCGAGATTGGTCAGGTTGCCTTCGCTGCCGAGGTTGACCGTGGTGGTGCCGCCCAGCGACACGCTCACCGCCAGCGTCTGGCCCACGCCCTGCCCACCGCGCTTGACCTGCAGGCTGTAGTCGCCTACCGGCAGCTGGCTGACGCGGTAGCTGCCGTCGCTGCCGACGGTCACCGTGCGGCTGGCGCCGGTGGCGTTGTTGACCAGCACCACCTGGTCGCCGGCGCTGGCACGCCCCGCCACGGCACCGGTGGCGCTCTGCGCGAGGACCGGCGAGGCCGCCAGCGACGTGAGGCACAAGCCCATGGCGATACTGAGTACGGACTTGCGCAAATTGCGGGTGCTGCTCATAACCTCTCCCCGGTCGATGATTGGATTGTTCTGGATGCCGCGGCGTGCGGGATTCCCGCCCCTCTTCCGCCATCGGCAGCGACTGTCTTGGCTGTGTAACACGCAGCGAATGTATGGTCAATAATTTATTCTTGGCGTATAACAATCTCGAATCACATATTCCGCAGTGCACAATCCGCAGCATCGCCCGTACCGGTCATCACCCGGCGGCAGACAACCTCTTGAAGGAGTGGGAATGACATCCACGCGATCCACCCGCGCCGGAATGCCGGCCTTACGCATGCTAACCCTGGCGTTGGCGCTGGTGGCGATGCCAGGCATGGCGCGCACGCCGCAGACCACCCCGCTGCAGGTGCCTGCGCACGGCGTCATCGGCGTTGCGGACGCCCAGCTCAGCCCGGATTTCTGGATCGCCCGCAGCAAGGCGCCGGATGCACCGCTAATGACGCGCGCCGCCATCGACGCCCGCAACGCACGGCTGCTGCGCGAGGACACGTCGATGCACGACCTGACCGCGTTGCCGGCAACGCTGGCGCGCACGCAGGTGGCCGGCTGGATCACCGGACTGGCCTCGCCGCCGACGCGCGCGCTCTGGGATGAGGCCGGCAATCCAGTGGCGAGGACCGCCCTTGATGCCATCGTCGCCAACCGCGCGCTCGACGCCATCCCCGCCAGCCAGCCGACCCGCTTCGGCCTGGCCGTCCAGCGTGCCTCGCTGCGCGCCTTCCCGACGACTCTGCGCGTGTTCAACAGCAACGACGACGCCGACATCGACCGCTTCCAGGAAAGCGCGCTGTTCCCGGGCGACCCGGTGGTGATCGCGCATGCCAGCAGCGACGGCCAATGGCTGTTCGTGGTCAGCCCGCGCTACGCCGCGTGGGTGGAGGCCACGGCGATCGCCGAAGGCTCCCGCGACGCCGTGCTGGGCTACGGCCAGCGCGCGCCCTATCGGATCATCACCGGCGCCAAGCCGCGCACCGTGTTCACCCGCGAGGAGCCGCGCCTGTCGGAACTGCAGCTGGACATGGGCACGCGCGTGCCGCTGGCGCAGGCAGCGCCGGACCAGCCGGTCAACGGCCAGCACCCCTACAGCGCATGGACCCTGTCGCTGCCGGTGCGCAACGCCGACGGCCGGCTGGCGTTCGCGCCCGCACTGCTGCAGAAAATCGCCGACAGCCGCGCCGACTACCTGCCGCTGACCCGCGCCAACATCCTCCGCCAGGCCTTCAAGTTCCTCGGCGAACGCTACGGCTGGGGCCATTCGTACAACGGCCGCGACTGCAGCGGCTTCGTCTCCGACGTGTACCGCAGCATGGGCGTGCAGCTGCCGCGCAACACCGGCGACCAGGCGAAGAGCCCGGTGTTCGCGCGCACCAGCTTCGCGCCGGAGGACGGCCGGGACAAGCGCATGGCGGCGGTGAGGGCGATGCAGGTTGGCGATCTGATCTACATCCCCGGGCACGTGATGATGTACATCGGCGACATCGACGGCATGCCCTACGTGATCCACGACACCAACGGCGGCAGCTACCTCGGCGCCGACGGCAAGCCGCGTTCGCTCGGCCTCAACGGCGTTTCGGTCACCCCGCTGCTGCCGCTGCGCTTCGGCAAGGACCACGACTACGTCGACCGCATCACCAACATCGTCAAGGTGGCAGCCGCCCAATGAAGATCACTGACATCCGCTTCGGCATGCTGCGCGTGCCGCTGAAAACCCCGTTCAAGACCGCGCTGCGCACCGTCGAGCAGGTGGAGGACGTGGTGGTGATGGTGCACACCGACGATGGCCACGTGGGCTACGGCAGCGCACCCGCCACCGCGGTCATCACCGGCGACACCCACGGCTCCATCGTCGACGCCATCCGCCATTACATCGCGCCCCGCCTGATCGGCCACGAGATCGCCAACCTCAACCACCTCACCCACCTGGTGCAGGGCGCGATGGAGAAGAACACCAGCGCCAAGGCAGCGGTGGAGATCGCCCTGTACGACCTGTGGGGCCAGCTGTACCGCGCGCCGATCTACCAGCTGCTGGGCGGCGGCGACCCGGCCATCACCACCGACATCACCATCAGCGTGGACTACATCGACAAGATGGTGGCGGACTCGCTGGCGGCGGTGGAGCGCGGTTTCGAATCGCTGAAGATCAAGGTGGGCAAGGACATCGGTCTGGACATCGAGCGCACCAAGGCGATCCACGCCGCGGTGGAAGGCCGCGCCCTGCTGCGCCTCGACGCCAACCAGGGCTGGACCGCCAAGCAGGCGGTGTATGCGCTGCAGACGCTGGAGGACGCCGGGGTCAAGCTCGAGCTGGTCGAACAGCCGGTCAAGGCGCACGACCTGGCCGGCCTCCGCTACGTCACCGAGCGCGTGCACACCCCGGTGATGGCCGACGAAAGCGTGTTCGGCCCGCGCGAGGTGGTGGAGCTGATCCGCATGCGCGCCGCCGACATCGTCAACATCAAGCTGATGAAGACCGGTGGCATTTCCAACGCGGTCAAGATCGCCGATATTTGCAGCCTGTACGGGATCGACTGCATGATCGGCTGCATGCTTGAATCCAGTATCGGCGTGGCCGCAGCCGTGCACCTGGCGGTGGCGAAGTCTGACGTGATCAGCAAGGTGGACCTCGACGGGCCGTCGCTGTGCCGCTTCGACCCGGTGCAGAGCGGCGTGGTGTTCAACGAATCGGAGATCAGCGTGACCGACGCACCTGGCCTTGGCATCCGCCACATCGAAGGCCTCGCCCCCGCGCATGACCTGGCCGCCTGAGGCGATCCAGGTGGGCACGGCGCTGGTCAAGATCCGCTCCGAACGCGACCGCATGTCGGCGATCGAACGGCGCATCGCCGACTTCATCGTCGAGAACGCCCAGCTGATGCGCGATTACTCCTCGCAGCAGTTGGCCAACGCGCTGGGCATCAGCCAGTCCAGCGTGGTGAAGTTCTGCCAGAAACTGGGCTTCAAGGGCTATCCCGACCTCAAGCTGGCGATCAACGAGGCGGTGATCCGCGCCGACAGCAATGGCGGCGCGCAGCCCCTGCCGCAGGATGCCTCGCATGCGGCCGCGCAGGGCTACGGCCTGTGGCTGCGCAAGTCGGAGGCCGAGGAAGCCACCCGCCTGATCAACCCGCCCGGCACCCTGACCGCCGTCGCCGACACGATCGGACGCGCCCGCACCGTGTTCATCATCGGCCTGGGCGAAGACGACCTGCACGCGCGCACCCTGGCGCTGCGGCTGGCCCAGCTGGGCATCCTCACGGTGCACAACTTCGACGCCGCGCACATGACCGCCAGCCTGTCCGCGGCCAAGCCGGACGACGTGCTGCTGGCGTTCTCCGAGCACGGCCAGCAGCCCGCGCTGGGCCAACTGGCGCGGCATATGCGCAGCCAGCGCGGCAAGGTGGTGACCATCACCCGCCACAGCGCCAACGCCCTGCGCGCGCAGGCCGACCTGGCGATGCTGGTGTCTGCGCACGACGAACGCACGCACATCGAACCCTTGCTCTACCACTCCGCCTTGCAGCACCTGCTGGACCGGCTGTTCATCCGCCTGTACGAGGCCGACGGCGCCCGCCGCGCGCGCCTGCAGGAAACGCTGGAGCGCATCCAGCCGTTGCTGGAGCCGTGATGGCCCGGACCGGATGGCTGCGAGGCGATGGCGTCATTCCCCCGCAGCCGGAAACCACCGGCAAAAGCCCGCTACGATCCTTCAATTTCCCGGACTCCACGACGATGCCGATCCGACGCACCGCCACCGCCCTGCTTGCCCTTCTCGTTGCAGGCTGCGCCCATAACGCCCCCCTCCCCGCGGCCGACGCCAGCCACTGGGCGGACGCAGGCCAGCTGGTGCTGGTCACCTCCGCCGACTGGGATGCCACCGGCGGTGAACTGCGCCGGTTCGAGCGCGACGGCGACGGCTGGACGCAGGTCGGCGACGCGTTGCCGGTGACGCTGGGCCGCAACGGCAGCGGCTGGGGCCTCGGCCTCAACGCCGCGCGCAGCGATGGCCCGGTGAAGCGCGAGGGCGACGGCAAGGCGCCAGCCGGCGTGTTCGCCGTCGGCACCGCGTTCGGCTACGCCGACCGCGCCGACACCGGCCTGCACTACCAGGCGATGACCGCCAACGACTGGTGCATCGACGTGCCGGCCTCGAACTACTACAACCGGATCATCGACCGCAGCGTGGTCAAGGCGCCCCACCTCGACCAGTCCAGCGAGCCGATGCGCCGCGACCTCCACGCCGATGGCGACCAGCGCTACCGCGAGGGCTTCGTGATCGAGCACAACGAAGGCGGTGCGGCGCGCCAGGGCGGCAGCTGCATCTTCGCCCACCTGTGGAAGGCGCCCGGCGAGACCACCGCCGGCTGCACCGCGATGGCCCCGGCCAGCATGGACGCGCTGCTGGGGTGGCTGGACGCGCGCCGCAAGCCGGTGTTCGTGCTGCTGCCGAAAGCGCAGTACGCCGCGCTGAAACACGAGTGGAAGCTGCCGGAGGTGTCCCCGTGAGCCAGACCGCACGCGTCCTCACCGGCCTCGTCGCCGGTATCGTTTTCGGCATCCTGCTGGCATGGCTGGCCCCGGACGCCGGATTGCGGATCGCCGCCGTCGTCGAACCGTTCGGGAAGCTCTGGCTCAATGCGCTGCAGATGACCGTGGTGCCGCTGGTGTTCGCGCTGGTGGTGGTCGGCATCAACCAGGCCAGCGATGCCGCGCACTCCGGGCGGGTCGCGCGGCAGGCCATCGTGTCCTTCGTGGTCCTGCTGACCGCCGCCGCGGCGATGACCGCCGTGCTGGCGCCGCTGGCGCTGTCGATGCTGCAGCCCGACCCCGCCGTGGCCGCCGCGCTGCGCGGCCACGCGCAGGACATCGCCACGCCGTCCGGCGGCTGGGCCGATGCGCTGGTCGCCCTCGTCCCCAGCAATGCCGTGGCGGCCGCCGCGGCGTCGGCGATGCTGCCGCTGGTGACGTTCGCACTGTTCTTCGGCTTCGCCCTGACCCGCCTCGCCCCGGAGCCGCGCGCCCAGGTGGTCGGCCTGCTCAAGGCGGTCAGCGATGCCATGATCGTGATCGTGCACTGGGTGCTGTGGGCCGCGCCGGCCGGCATCTTCGCGCTGGTGCTGGCGCTGACCGCGCGCGCCGGCCTGGGCATGCTGCAGGCGCTGGGCATCTACATCCTGCTGGAATGCGCGCTGTACGTACTGGCGGTGGTGCTGCTGATCGCCGTGGCGGTGACCGTGGGCAAGCGGAGGTTCCGCCACTTCATGGGCGGCCTGGTGCCGGTGCAGGCGGTGGCGGCCAGCACCCAGTCCTCGCTGGCCACGCTGCCGGCGATGCTGGACAGCGCGCAGAACCGGCTGGGCATCCCCGCCCGCGTGTCCGGGCTGGTGCTGCCGATGGCGGTGTCGCTGTTCCGCATCACCTCGCCGATCCAGTACCTCGCCACCGCCTGCTTCATCGCCTGGGCGCTGGGCGTCACGCTCACCCCGGCCCAGCTCGCCACCGGCGTCGCGCTGTCGGTGCTGGTCAGCATGGGCTCGGTGGGCCTGCCCGGCCAGGCGATCTTCCTCGCCACCAACCTGCCGGTCACTTCCGCGATGGGCCTGCCGATCGCCCCGCTGCCGGTGCTGATGGCGGTGGATGCGATCCCCGACGTGCTGGCCACGGTCGGCAACGTCACCGGCGACATGACCGCGACGGCGGTGGTGGCGGCGCGCAGCGGAGAGCCGGAGTCGACCGTTCCATCCGCAACCACCGCTTGACAGCCCTCGCTGCAGTGCAGCAGAGTCGACCCATGTCCTTCCGCATGACCACCACCACGACCATTACCACCGGTACCACGCCGGTGCGGTCGGTCATGCCTGGATAAGACACCATCCCAGACAACGGCCCCCGCAGCGATGAGGCGGGGCGCGAATCCCGACTCGATGCGACGCGGGGCTTCCACCGGAGGCTCCATGGAATCGTCGCAGTCCGCTCCCCCCAAACCCGTCTGTCGCGCGCACAAGTTCGGCGGCAGCTCGCTGGCCGATGCCAGCCGCATCCGGCACGTCGCCGGCCTGCTGCTGGCCGACGACGCGCCGCGCCAGGTCGCGGTGTCCTCGGCCATGCACGGCACCACCAATGCACTGGTCGCGCTGGGTGCAGCGGCCACCGCCGGCGACGAATGGAAGCCTGCACTGGAAGCGCTGCGCCAGCGCCATCGCGAGGCGGCGTGCGCGCTGCTGGCGCAGCCCGACGCCCTGCTGGCCCGGATCGACGCACTGTGCGGCGAGCTGGCCGACCTCCTGCAGGCCGCCTCGCTGCTGCGCCAGCCGGGGCGCACCGCGATCGAGCGCATCCACGGCATGGGCGAACTGCTCTCGACCGCGCTGCTGCATGCGCACCTGCGCGAGCGCGGCGGCGACTACGCCCTGCTCGACGCGCGCGAGGTACTGGTGGTGCGCCATACCGACCTCGGCGCGGTGGTCGACTGGGATGCCAGCGCGGCGCTGCTGGCCGACTGGCGCGCGCGCCACCCACAGTCGCGTGTCAACGTGACCGGCTATGTCGCCCGCGACGAACACGGCCTGCCCACCACGCTGGGCCGCAACGGCAGCGACTATTCCGCGGCGATCTTCGCCAGCCTGTTCAACGCCGACGAGCTGCACATCTGGAGCGATGTCGATGGCGTGCTTTCGGCCGATCCGCGGATCGTGCCGGAAGCGGTGCCGCTGACCGCGATGAGCTATCGCGAGGCCTGCGAGCTGGCCTACTTCGGCGCCAAAGTCATCCACCCGCAGACGATGACGCCGGCCATCGCGCGCGGCCTGCCGATCCTGATGCGCAACACCTTCCGTCCCGATTTCCCCGGCACCCGCATCGACGCCGATGGCGACCGCAGCGCCGCCGGCCCGGTGAAGGGACTCACCCTGGGCGGCGACCTGGCGCTGGTGTGCCTGGAAGGCGCGGGCCTGATCGGCGTGCCCGGTACCGCCGAGCGCGTGTTCGCGGCGCTGCATGCCGCGCACATCTCGGTGGTGATGATCTCGCAGGGCAGCTCGGAGCATTCGATCTGCTGCGTCGTCCACCAGCGCGAAGCGGCGGCCGCGCGCGATGCGCTGCGCGAGGCGTTCGCCCGCGAACTGGCCGGGGCACAGGTGCAGGGCGTGACGATGCTGGCCGGTGTCAGCGTACTCGCCGCGGTGGGCGACGGCATGGCCGGCACGCCGGGCGTGGCGGCGCGCATGTTCGATGCGCTGGCACGCGCCCGGGTCAACATCCGCGCGATCGCCCAGGGCGCGTCCGAGCGTAACATCTCGGTGGCGATCGATTCCGCCGACGCCGCGCGCGCGCTGCGCGCCGTGCACGCCGCGTTCTGGCTGTCACCGCAGACCATGGCCCTGGCGGTGATCGGCCCCGGCAAGGTCGGCAGCGCCCTGCTCGACCAGCTGCAGGCGGCGCTGCCGCGGCTGCGCGAGCGGCACAACATCGACCTGCGCCTGCGCGCGCTGGCCAGCCGCAACTCGCTGTGGCTGTGCGATCACGGCGACGAAGCCGACTGGCGCGCGCGGATGCAGGCCGCGCCGTCCGCGGATGGCCTCGACCTGCTGGCCACGCAGCTGCTGGACGCGCACCTGCCCCACGCCGTGGTCATCGACTGCAGTGCCAGCGACGCCGTCGCGCAGCGCTACCCCGGCTGGCTGGCCGCCGGCATCCACGTCATCACCCCGAACAAGCAGGCCGGCGCCGGGCCGCTGGAGCGCTACGAAGCGATCCGGGAGGCACAGGCGAAAAGCGGCGCGCGCTTCCGCTACGAGGCCACTGTGGGCGCCGGGCTGCCGGTGATCTCCACCCTGCGCGACCTGCTGGACACCGGCGACGAACTCATCGCCATCGACGGCATCTTCTCCGGCACGCTGGCCTGGCTGTTCAACATGTTTGACGGCAGCAAGCCCTTCTCCACGCTGGTGCGTGAGGCGCATGCGCTGGGGTATACCGAACCAGATCCCCGCGACGACCTGTCGGGTACCGACGTGGCCCGCAAGCTGGTGATCCTGGCGCGCGAATCCGGCATGCCGCTGTCGCTGGCCGACGTGCAGGTGGAAAGCCTGGTGCCGGAAGCCCTGCGCGGCGCCGACCGCGACGCCTTCATGGCCGGGCTGGAAACGCTGGACGCGCCGATGCGGGCCCGGCTGGACGCCGCCCACGCCAAGGGCTGCGTGCTTCGATATGTCGCCCGATTGGAGCGTAATGGCCAGGCATCCGTTGCGCTGCGCGAACTTCCCGCCGACCATGCCTTCGCCCACCTGCGCCTGACGGACAACTGCGTGTCGTTCACCACCCGCCGCTACTGCGACAACCCGCTGGTCGTGCAAGGCCCCGGCGCCGGGCCGGAAGTCACCGCCGCCGGCGTGTTCTCCGACCTGCTGCGGCTGGCCGCAGCGCTGGGAGCCAGGCTGTGAGCGCCGTGCGATACGAGGCGCGGGCGTTCGCACCGGGCTCGGTCGGCAACGTCGGCGTCGGCTTCGACGTACTCGGCCACAGCATCGCCGGCATCGGCGATGTCGCCACCGTGCGCCGCATCGAGGCGCCGACGGTGCGGATCAGTGCCATCCGCGGCGCCGTCACCGACCTGCCGCTGGAGGCCGCGCGCAATACCGCCGGGATGGCGCTGATCGCCCTGCGCGAGTCGCTGGCGCTGCCGTTCGGCTTCGAGATCGAGATCGACAAGGGCATCCCGCTGGGCTCCGGGCTGGGCGGCTCGGCTGCATCCTGCGTGGCCGCGCTGGTGGCGGCGAACGCGCTGCTGGAGGCGCCGCTGTCGTCGCACGCCCTGTATCCGCATGCGCTGGCCGGCGAAGCCGTCGCCAGCGGTGGCCGGCACGGCGACAACGTCGGGCCTATGCTGCTGGGCGGGCTGGTGCTGGCCACCGCCGACCGGCTGACCAAGATCGACCTGCCCCCCCGCTGGCACGCGGCAGTGGTGCATCCGCACGCCGTGCTGGAAACCCGCCGCGCGCGCGAAGCGCTGGCCGGTGCCTATGCGCTGAAGGAATTCGTGGCGCAAAGCGCGAACCTGGCGCAGGTGCTGCTGGGCTGCGAGCGTGGCGACGCGTCGCTGGTGCGCGCGGGCCTTGCGGACGTGCTGGTGGAACCGCGCCGCGCGCCGCTGATCGCGGGTTTCGCGGCAGTGAAGCAGGCCGCACTGGATGCCGATGCCATGGGCGCCAGCATTTCCGGTGCGGGGCCCAGCGTGTTCGCCTGGTGCGAAGATGAAAACACCGCACGGCGCGCGGGCGTCGCGATGACGGCTGCATTCGCCGCTGCCGGCATCGACAGCGACCTGCACCTCACCGCCATCGCCGGACCGGCCGCACGGGTGCTGGCATGAACGCATACAGCACACGCGGCCGCGCGCCGGCGGTTTCGATCGCGGATGCCATCGCAGCCGGCCTCGCGCCGGATGGCGGCCTGTACATGCCCGCAACATGGCCGTCGTTCACTGCCGCTCAGTTCGAAGGTGCGGACACGCTGGCCGACGTCGCCACCCGATTCCTCGCCCCGTTCTTCACCGGCGGCGCGCTGGAATCCGCCCTGCCCCGCATCTGCGGCGACGCGTTCGCCATCGAGCCGCCGCTGGCGGATTTCGGCGGACCCGGCGACTTCCTGCTGGAGCTGTTCCACGGGCCCACCGCCGCGTTCAAGGACTACGGGGCGGCCTTCCTCGCCGGCTGCCTGGCGGCGCTGCCGCGCGGTAACAAGCCGCTCACCATTGTCGTGGCCACCTCCGGCGACACCGGCGCAGCGGTGGCCGCCGCCTTCGACGGTCGGCCCGGGTTCCGCGTCGCCATCCTCTATCCCGATGGCCGCGTCTCGCCTCGGCAGGCGCACCAGCTGGGCTGCTTCGGCGACAACATCCGCGCGTTCCGCGTGGACGGCAGCTTCGACGACTGCCAGCGCCTCGCCAAGACCCTGCTTGCCGATGCCGCCTACCGCGCCGAAGTGCCGCTGGGTTCGGCCAACAGCATCAGCCTCGGCCGGCTGCTGCCGCAGGCGGCCTATTACGCGCATACCGCCCTGCGGCACTGGCGCACCACCGGTCGCACGCTGAACTTCGTGGTGCCCACCGGCAACCTCGGCAATGCGCTGGCCTGCCTGCTGGCGAAGCGCATGGGCCTGCCCATCGGCGAAGTGGTACTGGCCAGCAATGCCAATACCGTGCTGCCGGACTTCTTCGCCGGCGGCGACTACGCACCACGGCCCAGCATCGCCACGCTGGCCAACGCGATGGATGTGGGTGCGCCCAGCAACTTCGAGCGCCTGCAATCCCTGTATCCCGACAACGCGGAACTGCGCGCCACCCTGCGCGCCGAAGCGGTCAGCGATGCGGAGATCCGTGCCGCTATCGTGCGCACCCGCAAAGAACGCGGCCACGTGGTCTGCCCGCACACCGCCTGCGCCGCCGACGTGCTGGACCGTCTGCGCGCAAGCGGCGTGGCCGGCGACTGGGCCGCGGTCGCCACCGCCCATCCGGCCAAATTCCCGGAAGTGGTGGAACCACTGCTGGGCGAAACCATCGCGCCGCCGCCGGCGCTGGCGGCGATGCTGGCGCGGACAAGCCACGCGCAGGCGCTGGCCAACGATGCGGACCTGCTGAAGAAACGCCTGCAAAACGCCTGAACAAAATCGGCATTTAGAACAACTCATTCGGACGAATCAACATATTTGCCGGCGGACTGGCGAATTCCGCTGTGATTGCGATAATGGCCGGTCAAGGCCCCGTAGCTCAGCTGGATAGAGCGTCCCCCTCCTAAGGGGAAGGTCGCCCGTTCGAATCGGGCCGGGGTCACCAGGGAACGGGAACATGGAGCAGCGCGGCGCGAGTGGGGATTTCCCACGGGCGTTCGTCCTCCCATGGATTCCCGAAATCCCACCCATTCGTCAAACCCGCATCCCGGAGCCTGCCATGTCCCATCCCGTCCTCACCGCGCTCGGCCTTGCCGCCGTCGAATCCGGCACCTACCTCGGCAACGGCGAATGGTCGAAGACCACCGATGCCGGCGTGATCGAACCGGTCAATCCGAGCAATGGCGAGGTGCTGGGCCGTGTCCACGCGTCCTCGCAGGCCGACTACGACCTGATCGTCGAGCGCGCGCAGGCCGCCTACAAGGTGTGGCGCACCACCCCGGCGCCGCGCCGCGGCGAAGCCATCCGCCTGTGCGCCGACGCGCTGCGCACCCACAAGGACGCGCTGGGTTCGCTGGTGGCGCTGGAAATGGGCAAGTCGAAGCCGGAAGGCGACGGCGAAGTGCAGGAAATGATCGACATCGGCGAGTTCGCCGTGGGCCTGTCGCGCCAGCTGTACGGCCTGACCATGCACAGCGAACGTCCCGGCCATCGCATGTACGAGCAGTGGCACCCGATCGGCCTGGTAGGGATCATCAGCGCGTTCAACTTCCCGGTCGCGGTGTGGGCATGGAACAGCTTCGTCGCGGCGGTGTGCGGCGATATCTGCATCTGGAAGCCCTCGCCCAAGACCCCGCTGTCGGCCATCGCCAGCATGAAGATCTGCAACGAGGCCCTCCGCAAGGGCGGCTTCCCCGACATCTTCTTCCTGTTCAACGACGCCGGCAGCGACCTGGCCCAGGGCTTCGTGGACGACAAGCGCATCCCGCTGATCAGCTTCACCGGCAGCACCAAGGTCGGCCGCATGGTCGGCGAGCGCTGCGCGCGCCGCATGGGCCGCAGCCTGCTGGAACTGGGCGGCAACAACGCGATCATCCTCGATGAAACCGCCGACCTGAAGCTGGCGATCCCCGGCATCGTGTTCGGTGCGGTCGGCACCGCCGGCCAGCGCTGCACCACCACCCGCCGCCTGATCGTCCACGAAGCCGTGTACGACGACGTGCTGGCCAAGCTGGTCACCGCCTACAAGCAGGTGGAAGGCAAGATCGGCGATCCCACCGACCCGGCCAACCTGATGGGCCCGCTCAACAGCAAGGACGCGGTGGACGCCTACCTCGACGCCATCGCCAAGGCGAAGGCCGCCGGCGGCAAGGTGGAAACAGGCGGTGCGGCGATCGACCGCCCCGGCAACTTCGTCCTGCCCACGATCATCACCGGCCTGACCAACGACGCCGAGATCGTCCAGCACGAGACCTTCGCGCCGATCCTGTACGTGATGAAGTACAAGGACCTCGACGAAGCCATCGAAATGCAGAACGCCGTGCCGCAGGGGCTGAGCTCGTCGATCTTCACCACCAACCTCAAGCGCGCCGAGGCGTTCCTGTCGGCGGCCGGCAGCGACTGCGGCATCGCCAACGTCAACATCGGCACCAGCGGCGCCGAGATCGGTGGCGCATTCGGTGGCGAGAAGGAGACCGGCGGCGGCCGCGAGTCCGGCAGCGACGCGTGGAAGGCCTACATGCGCCGGCAAACGAATACCATCAACTATTCCGACGCGCTGCCGCTGGCCCAGGGCATCAAGTTCGACCTCTGAGGAACGCCGATGAATGCACCCATGCGCCAGACCAGTACGCTCGCCGTGGTGAGCCTCGTCTTCGGCATCCTTGGCTGGACCCTGCTGCCGTTCCTCGGCAGCCTGGTTGCGGTGGTGTGCGGCCACATGGCGCGTGGAGAGATCCGCCGCGCCCAGGGCGCGCTGGAGGGTGACGGCATGGCGGTCGCCGGCCTGGTGCTCGGCTACCTGGTGATCGGGCTGAGCGTGCTGGCGGTGATGGCGGCCATCCTGTTCTTCGGCGGGCTGGCCGCGCTGATCGGCCTGGCCGGCATGAACGGATCGCTCTGACCGGCCGCGCGTGTACGGACTCGCCCGCCCGTTCCTGTTCGCCTTCGATGCCGAGCGCGCGCATGGCCTCGGGCTGGCGTCGTTGGAGGCGGCCTACCGCTGCGGCCTGTCGCCGCTGCTGGCGACGCCGCCGCGACCGCTGCCGACCAAGGCGCTGGGGTTGACCTTCCCCAACCCGGTCGGCCTTGCCGCCGGGCTGGACAAGAACGGCGCCCACGTCGACGCGCTGCTGTCGCTGGGCTTCGGTTTCGTCGAGGTCGGCACGGTCACCCCGTTGCCGCAGCCGGGCAACCCGCGTCCCCGCATGTTCCGCCTGCCCCAGCAGCAAGCGGTCATCAACCGCCTGGGCTTCAACAACCTCGGCGTGGACGTGCTGGTGCGCAACGTGGAACGCGCCAAGCGCAGGACCGGGCTGCTGGGCATCAACATCGGCAAGAACAAGGACACCCCGAACGAGGACGCGGTGGCGGACTACCTGGTCTGCCTGCGCCGGGTGTATCCGCTGGCCGACTACGTGACGGTCAACATCTCCTCGCCCAATACCGCCGGCCTGCGTGAGCTGCAGGAAGAGCAGGCCCTGCGCAAGCTGGTCGGCACCCTGCGCGACGAACAGGAAAAGCTGGCCGCGCGCCATGGCAAGCGCGTACCACTGCTGGTGAAGATCGCCCCCGACCTGTCGGAGAACGACATCGACGCCGCCGCCCGCGTGCTCGGCGACCTGGCCGTGGACGGCGTGATCGCCACCAACACCACGATCTCGCGCGAGGGGGTCGAAGGGTCGCGCCACGCGCAGCAGGCCGGTGGCCTGTCCGGCGCGCCACTGATGGGCCAGGCGACCACCGTGCTGCGCATGCTGCGCACGCGCCTGCCCGACACCATCCCACTGGTCGGCGTGGGCGGCATCCTGCACGGCGCCGACGCGGCCACCAAGCAGGCGGCCGGCGCGTTGCTG
The DNA here is from genome assembly GCF_014678725.1 of Thermomonas sp. XSG. NCBI lineage: Bacteria > Pseudomonadati > Pseudomonadota > Gammaproteobacteria > Lysobacterales > Lysobacteraceae > Thermomonas > Thermomonas sp. XSG. The sequence continues at coordinate 477,867 of NZ_CP061497.1, forward strand.
GTGCAGACCTATACCGGCCTGGTCTACCGCGGCCCGGCGCTGATCGCGGAATGCGTGGACGCGCTGCGCCGGCGCAAGGAAGCCCCCAGCCGCGGCACCCTGCCGCCAGAATGAACGTCGCCCACGGCTCCGGCTATCGCATCGCCGAAAATGCCCGGCTGGACGCGCGCAATACCTTCGGCGTGCGCGCCACCGCGCCGATGCTGGTGGAAGCCACCGAAACCGCCGCACTCCCGGAACTGTTCGGCTACGCGATGCTGCGCAACGCGGCCACGTTGGTGCTGGGCGGCGGCAGCAACCTGCTGTTCGCCGGTGATCCGCCCGGCGCGGTGCTGGCGCTGGAGACGCGCCGCATCGACCTGGTCGAGGACCACGGCGACGCCGCCATCGTCCGCGCCGAAGCCGGCGTGGGCTGGCACGACTTCGTGCTGTGGACGCTGGGCCACGGCCTGACGGGGCTGGAAAACCTGGCCCTGATTCCCGGCACCGTCGGCGCCGCGCCGATCCAGAACATCGGCGCCTACGGCGTGGAGGTGCGCGAGCACGTGCACGCGGTGGAGGCCTTCGATCGCGACAGCGGCCGCTTCGTGCGGCTGGCTGCGGTCGACTGCGCCTTCGCCTACCGTGACTCGCTGTTCAAGCACCTGCCCGACCGCTACGTGGTGAGCGCGGTGGAGTTCGCGCTGTCACGCATGTTCCAGCCACGGCTGGGCTATGCCGGGATCGAGGACGAATTGCGCGCGATGGGCATCGACGGCAGCCCGCGCGCCGCGCAGGTGGCCGAAGCGGTGATCCGCATCCGCCGCCGCAAGCTGCCCGACCCGGCCGTGGTCGGCAATGCCGGCAGCTTCTTCAAGAACCCGATCGTGCCCGCCGCGCAGGCCGAGGCGCTGCTCGCCGCAAATCCGACCATGCCGGTGTTCCGCAGTGCCGACGCGGGCTCGCGCAAGCTTTCCGCTGCCTGGCTGATCGACCAGTGCGGCTGGAAGGGCCACCGCGACGGTGACGCCGGAGTGTCCCCCGACCACGCGCTGGTGCTGGTCAACCACGGCACCGCCACCGGCCTGGAGCTGCTCGCGCTGGCGCGCAGGATCGCCGAATCCGTGCAGGCCCGCTTCGGCGTGGCGATCGAGCCCGAGCCGCGGATCGTGGGCGCGCGCTGGTGAACCCACCGCGCAACGTCCACGCGCGCGCCGCCCTGCTGATGCTGGGCAGCACGCTGGGCTTCGGCCTGATGGCGATCTTCATCCGGCTGGCCTCGAAGACCATCCCGACCTGGGAAGTGGCGTTCTTCCGCAACAGCTTCGGCTTCCTCACCCTGCTGCCGATGCTGGTGCTGCCTGCGCTGCGCCAGCCGCGGCCAGCCGCAGCGTTCGCGGCCAGCGTGCGCACCGACCAGCTGCCGCGCTATGTGGTGCGCACTGCGATCGGCATCGCCAGCATGTTCTGCGGGTTCTGGGCGATCGCCCACCTGCCGCTGGCACAGGCGGTCTCGCTGGCGTATTCCTCGCCGATCTTCGTCACCATCGCCGCCATCCTGATGCTGGGCGAGCGCGTGCGCGCGCGCCGCTGGACGGCGGTGGCGCTGGGTTTCCTCGGCGTGCTGGTGATCGTACGGCCGTGGTCGCATGCCTTCAGCCTGGGCTCGCTGGTGGCGGTGGCTGCAGCGGTGCTGAGCGCGCTGGTGGCGATCCAGATCAAGCAGCTCTCGCAGGTGGACAAGGCCGACACCATCGTGTTCTGGACCTATGCGCTGTGGGTGCCAATGTCGCTGCTGCCGGCGCTGTTCGTGTGGGTCTGGCCCAGCGGCATCACCTGGCTGTGGCTGGTTGCCACCGGGCTGATGGGCACGGTGGGCCAGCTGCTGTGGACCCGGGCGCTGAAGCTGGGCGACGTGTCCGCGCTGACCCCGATCAGCTTCATGCAGCTGCCGGTGGTCACCTTCGCCGGCTGGGTGCTGTTCGACGAATCGGTCGATGCCGCCACCCTGTTCGGCGCCGGCATCATCCTCGGCTCCACCTTCTACATCGCACACCGCGAAGCCAAGCTCGCCCGCCAGCAACGCAGCCAGGCGCCGAGCGAGGCGGTCGAGCCTGGCAACTAGCGCGGTCGACTGGCCGCCAGCTGGCCCTGCCCGGGAACCTTGTCCCGGTCCTGGTACCAGGCCGCAACCGGGGCGCAAACATCCGACGACGACGCCCCTCCAAAAAAGAACCGCCAGCTTGCGCCGGCGGTTCGAGGGCATTGCTGCGGGAATCGATCAGAAGTCGTAGCGCGCCATGAAGCGGATGTAGCGCGGTGCGGAGATCTGGATCTCCTGGTTGTAGAACTGGTTCGGCTGGTTGCGCGTCGCGGTTTCGTAGCGCGGGTTGAAGCCACCCGCCACCTGCCGGTTCAGCACGTTGATGATGTCCGCCCCCAGGGTCAGCTTGCCGTCCGCCCAATGCGGCACGTAGGCCACGTTGAGGTTGAGCTGGACGGTCCACGGCGCCGTGCCATGCGAACCGCGCGGCGAGATGCCGTAGTCCGCGGCGGCAGGCGCATAGCCGGGACGCGGACTGCCGTTGGGCAGGGTCGGCGTGGTGCCGGAACCAGCCAGCCCGCAGAACCAGTAGGCCGCACCCGAATAAAGCCCCGCATCCGCGGTCGGATAGTGGCTGGTGCAGTTGCGCGGCCGGCCGGATGCGGCGATCAGCGTCGCGCCGGTGCGCCACTCTTCCGTCCACTGGTAGTAGCCGAATGCCTTGAACTGGTGCTTGCGGTGGTTGGGCAGCAGGCCGTTGGACCCCACCATCAGCTGCGGCAGATCCCAGTCCTGGGTGCGGCCGACGTCGGTCTGGCCGCCGTTACCGGTGTCCAGGTCGGAGGCGAGCTGGCCTTCCGTGTTGCCCCAGTTGCGCGAGAAGGTGTACTCGGCCTTGCCGTACCACTTCTTGTCGAACGGATGTTCCGCGAACAGGTCAAGCGCGTAGTACTTCCGCTTCAGGCCCGGGAACCCCAGCTCTTCGGCGGTGAAGGTCTGCTCGGTGTAGGTGCCGTCGGCGTTCTTGAAGATGAAGGTATTGGTCTCGCCCGGGTTGGCGTTCAGGCACTTGCCGCGCAGCTTCACGCCGCAGATGTCGTCGATGGCGCTCTTGAGGTCGCGGAAGGTCGCCTTGGCGCCCCACGCGAAGCTCTCGGAGAAGGCGTGCTCGAAGCCGAGGATGTACTCGTACTGGTAATGCGACTTCAGGTTCTTCGCGGTCGTGGTCAACGGGTCCGGCGCGGTGTTGCACTCGAGGTTCGAGGACACCATGTTGGAGCCCGGGCACTGCACGGGGTTGTTGGGCGCGAGCGGAATGAGGGTCAGGCCGGTCGGCGCACCGGTGACCGGGTCGACCCCGGTATAGGTGTAGTACTCGGAGGCGTTCAGCGAAGCGGCGGCGCCGCGGATGGCCGCCTGGTTCGGGGTCGCCAGGTGGTAGCTGCCGGCGTTGCCGAACATCTTGAAGCTGGAATCCCCGCGGACATCCCAGGAGAAGCCGATGCGCGGATCCAGCTGGTTGCGCTGCGAGATGTACGGGCGGCCGATGCCGTCGTAATTGGTGAACTGCTCGTTGCGCAGGCCCAGCGAAAGCAGCAGGTTGTCGTTGACCTGCCAGCGGTCCTCGATGTACTGCGAAGACTGCTCCACCTTGGGATCTGCGTTGGCGGCGCGGAACTGCTTCTGCACGAAGTAGCCCTGCGCCCCCAGTGCACCGCCGTTCGCGGACGCCGGCGAGCCAACCCCCAGCGATGCGTCGACCGAGGTGGTCGGCGTGGCGGTCTTGCCGTAGGTGTAGCGCACCCCGCCAGCCATGCCGTTGTGGATGGACGCCTCGGCGTTCTGGCGCTCGTAACCCACGCGGATCTCGTGATCGCCCAGTTGCCACGCAAGGTCGATGCGCCAGCCGTCCGTGTTCTCTTCCGGCTGGGTCACCGGATAAGCGGTGCTGGTCGAAATCTGGCAGCCCGCCGGGTAGGTGACGCCCGGCGCCCGGTTCTGCGTCGCGGCGACCACCTGCGGGCAGTTTGGGTCGATGCCGTCGGTGATGTCGTTGTGGGTGATCTTCTGGCGCCCGTACAGCGCCGACAGCGTGAGCGTGTCGGTCAGGTAGCCGGTGTACTTGCCGACGTAAAACCGCGAATTGTTGTCCGCGGTCGAATGCGCGGTCGTCGTCGTTCCATGCGAGAAGTCCGCATAGTTGAACGCGTAGCGGCTCGAGTCCGTCTTGTTGCGATCCTGGATCGCGGTGAACTCCAAGACGTGGTCGTCGTTGATGTTCCAGTCGATCTTGGTCATCCAGTTCGGATAATCGAGCCTGTACTCGCGCCAGCCCTGGTTGGCGGTGGCACCGGTCGAAACCCGGGTCGACAGCACTTCGGTGCCCTGGCGGCGCTCCTGCTCCGCGTTCGCGTAGAAGAACAGGCGGTCCTTGATCAGCGGACCGCTGATGTATCCGCCCACCAGGGTGGACCAGCTGAGGTTCTCGTCGCGGTACTGGCTCAACGTGCCGTCGGTCCGCTGGTCGGCGGAGCGCGTGCTGGCATCGACGGTGGTGCCGTTCGGCAGCTTGGCCGGGCCATTGACCGGATACCAGCCGGTATCGGCGTAGTAGATGTCACGCGGCGCCGCGCGGGTGCCCTTGGGGATGATGAAGGTGTAGACCCCGCCCTTCCATTCGTTGGTGCCGCGCTTGGTGACGAGATTGATGACGCCGCCCGTGGACCGGCCGAATTCCGCACCGTAACCGCCGGTCAGGATCTGCTGCTCGGCTATCGCGTCGAACGGCAGGCTGGTGAAGCCGACCGAGGTGAGCGGATTGGTGACGTTGTAGCCGTTGATGAAATAGGCGTTTTCGGACGAGGCCGAGCCACCGAAGCTGGGCACGCCGCTGTAGCTGTCGTTGCGGACCACGCTGGGAGCAAGCAGCGCCACTTCGGTGACCGAGCGGCCGATAGAGAGCTTGCTCAGCTGCTCGGCGGTCAGCACGGTGCGGGTATCGGTCTGCGACACGTCGATGGTGGGGATCACGCTGCCCATGACCGTCACGGCATCGAGGGTCTTGGCGCCGTCGCCGGCCGGTGCACTGGCGAACGACACGTCCGTACCGCTGGCGATGTTGACGGTGACGTTGTCGCGCACGGCGAGGGTCTGGCCATCTTTCTGCAGGGTGACCTTGTACCGGCCGTTCGGCAGGGAGGTGACGCGGTAGCGGCCATCGGCGTCGACCGGGATAGTGCGCGTCTGCCCGGTGCCGAGATTCTCGATGACGACCGATGCACCCGAGGCACCCGGCGCCTGGCCGAAGATGCTGCCGGTGATATTGGACTGGGCGTTGACCGTGCCGGCGATGCACAGACCCAGCGAGAGCGCGAGCGCGGAACGCCTCAGCGCTCCTTGAAGACGATTGCTACGCATTGAATTGTCCCGGAATAGGTTGAAAGGATCCCCCTGCCCGGCATGCCCGGGCAGGCCAGACTCTACTCCTGTCAAAACCATTCCGTAACCAACATTTAACCCTAATGAAACATTTTTTGCGGGCTTGCGGCACCGCCCCCCGGAAGCCGCCGGTTGCGGAGTCTGCCCCCTCCCCGCGAGCGTTCGGTGCAGCAACCTGTCCATGGCAACCCATGCATTCCGGCACGGGTGACGGCCTGCGCACGGTGCTATTCCTGCATGCTCTCCCTGCCGGATGAACCCCCGATGCGCCTTGTGCTGCCGTTCCTGCTCGCCTCGCTGGCCGTGCCGGCCTTCGCCCAGACTCCTGCGGCCACCACCGCGCCGCCGCAACCGGTGAATTTCACCGTGCCTGCCGCCGCGGCGCAGGACGTGGCCAGCATCGATGCGATCATCAAGGCGCTCTACGAGGTGATCTCGGGACCGGTGGGCCAGGCCCGCGACTGGAACCGGCTGCGCTCCCTGTTCGTGCCCGATGCCAAGATGATGCCGGTCGGCTTGCGCGCGGATGGCGGTGCCGGCATGCGCCTGCTGCGGGTCAATGACTACGTGGCCCTGTCCGGCCCGATGCTGGTCGAACGGGGCTTCCGCGAGACCGAGCTTGCGCGCCGCACCGAACAGTTCGGCCACATCGCCCACGTCTTCAGCACCTACGAGGGCAAGGTCGAGGGCGGCGCGTCGCCGATGCGCGGCATCAACAGCATCCAGCTGATGCATGACGGCCAGCGCTGGTGGATCGTTTCGCTGATGTGGGAAGCGGAGAACCCGAAGCTGGCGCTGCCCGCGCAATACCTGCCCGCCGGCAGGTAAGCGCCGCTCAACGCACCGCCTGCCGGGCCTCCTTGCGCTCGGTGTCGATGATGTCCTGGCGCTTGGCGCGCCGCGCCTCGTCCAGCGTCTTCGGATCCGCCCGCAGCAAGGGTTCGATATAGCGCGCACGCAGTTCGTCCGCCGCGCCGGCCTGCCCGCGCTTGCGCAGCAGGCCTTCCAGTTGCCACGCGGCATCGATGGTGCGGGCATCCTCCGGCCCCAACGCCACGTCGGCCAGGGCCAGGAACTCTCGATAGCTGGCGATGGCGAGTTCGGACTGCCCCACTTCGTCCGCGGCCTGGGCGCGGATGATGTAGCCCATCAACAACTCGCGATGCCGCTCCCCCAGCACCTGCCGGGCGGTCGGGAGGTAGCGTTCGAGCTGCGCCAGCGCGTCCTGCGCGCGCCCGGCCTGGTACAGGGTGGCGGCGCGGTTCAGCTGGATGACCATGGTGTCCGGGTGCGACGGGCCCAGCAGGCGCATCCGTGCGTCGGCCACCTGCTCCTGCAGCGGGATCGCCCGCGCGAAGTCGCCCGAGCGGGCGTAGACGGTGGACAGGTTGAGCAGGCCGCGCAGCGTCTGCGGATGGTCGGCGCCCATTACCCGGGTGCGCGCGTCGACCACCGCCTGCGCGATGGGCAGCGCCTGCGCGTTGTCGCCACTGTCGCTGAGCATGTTGGCGAGATTGCCCAGCTCGCCCAGCGTGGACGGATGCGCAGCGCCGAGGCGCCGGGTCTGGATCGCCGCCAGTTCGCGCTGCATCGCCACCGCGCCGGCCTTGTCGCCGGTCATGATGCGCATGATCGCGAGGTTGTGCTGGGCACCGAGGGTGTCGGCATGGTCCTTGCCCAGGGTGGCGGCGCGGATCGCCACCACCGTTTCCAGCAGCTTGCGCCCTGCATCCGGCTCGCCCATCCGCCCGAGCAGCGTTGCCAGGCTGTTGGTGACTTCGGTCGTGGCTGCATCCCGCTCGCCCCGCAGGCGGATCGCGTCGGCGCGCAACGCCTCCAGCAGCGCGCGCGCGCGCGGACGATCACCCAGCGCGGCGATGGCATCGGCCTGATCAAGCCGCAGCTTGATCCGCAGCGGATCCCCGGCCGGCAGCGACGCGGCATCGCGCAATGCCGCGTCCGCCAGCGCCAACCCCTCCTTCGTGCGGGCAGCCTCCAGTAGCGCGCGGACCTGGGCCTGGCGTGCCTTGAGGGTGTGCGGCGCGGATGCGCCCAGCGCCGTGGTGCGGTAGTCGGCCACCTGCGCGAATCCCGCCGCGGCTTCGACCGGCAGTCCCAGTGCCAGGCGCACCCGCGCCACCGATTCGCGCAGGTCGGCGGCCAGCGCCGGATCATTGGCGAAGTCGTGCTCGATGGCGCGCTCGGCATTGGCCAGAATGCTGCGGTCGATCACCGAGCGCGCAAGATCCTGCGTGCTCGCGCGCGCCAGGCCGCGTTCGAACGCCGCCGTGTCGCTCCCCGCCTGCCGCGCCACCTGGGTCCGCAGGTCGCGACCGATGTCGATGCCCATCGCTTCGATGTCGATGCCTTCCAGCATCGACTGCTGGAACGCCGCTACCCTTTCCAGCTGCACATTGCGCTGCTCGGCAAGGGCACGCTGGGCACGGGCCTGGAGCAGGCCGTAGACCGACAGGGCCAGCCCGCCGACCAGCGCCAGCACGACCGCCGTGACGGCGACGAGGCCGGTGCGATGGCGCTGCGCGAACTTGCGCCATACGTAGCCGCGGCCGTGCGGCGCAGCCAGCAGCGGTTGGCCGTCGAGGAAACGCTGCAGGTCCTCGGCCAGTGCGGCGGCGGACTGGTAGCGCTCGTTGCGTTCGAAGCGCATCGCCTTCGCCACCACCCAGTCCAGCTCGTTGCGCAGCACCCGCCGCATCCGCGGCAACGGTTCCCGCCGCGCCTGTGCGATCCGTCCGGCATCGACTGGCGACAGAGTCGACAGCTGCTCCGACGGTAGCCGCAGCGTATGCGCGCCGCTGGCCGCGGTTTCGCCATTGGCATTCGGCCGCTGGCCCGTCAGCAACTCGCACAGCACGACCCCCAGCGCATACACGTCGCTGCGGGTATCCACCAGCGCCTGGTCGCCCCCGGCCTGCTCCGGGCTCATGTAGTCGGGTGTACCGGCGACTTCGCCCCCCGGGCCGGATGCAGTGGCGGTGGCAATCCCGAAATCGATGATCTTCGGCAGCGGCCGGCCGTCGACCTCGTCCACCAGCAGGTTGCCGGGCTTGAGGTCGCGGTGGATGACGCCCTTCTGGTGCGCGTGCTGCACGCCCTCGCAGACGCGCACGAACAGGGCGATGCGCTCGCGCAGCGACAGCGCGTGCTGGTCGCAATAGGTGGTGATGGGGCTGCCGGCGATGAATTCCATCGCGAAGTACGGATGGCCATCGTCGGTGGCGCCGGCGTCGTAGATCTGGGCAATGGCCGGGTGGCGCATGCGCGCCAGCAGCTGGCGCTCGACCTCGAAATACGCCACCCGGCGCGCATCCATCCGCTGCGCACGCAGCAGCTTGAGCGCCACCGTGCGCCGCACCGGCTGCAGCTGCTCGGCGCGGTAGACATCGCCCATGCCGCCGCGCCCCAGCAGCGATTCGATGCGGTAGTGGCCCAGCTGCACGCCGGCGGCAAGCGTCTCGCCCTCGGGCATCGGTGCCCGCGGCGCAGCCTCGAGCAACTGGGTGCGTTCCGGATCGTCCGGCGTGTCCTGCGTCATCGGTAGTCTCCCCTGCCCCGCAATTCTAGCTGGGGGCGGCCAGTGTCTTGTGCTGGCGTTAAACTCGAGGGGTTGCCACCATCCCGATGCCATGAGCACCCCCGATCCTGCCCCGCACGACACCACCCAGCGCACGCTGTTCAGCGAGGGCCCGCTGCGTCCCGCGCCGCGGCCGGCCTGCGTGGTGGTGATCCATGGCGAGGGACTGGGCCGGCGCGCGGATATCCACGCCGAACCGGTGCTGATCGGCCGATCGCCGGAGGCCGACCTGTCGATCCCGCACAAGAGCGTCTCGCGCCAGCACTGCCGGATCTGGCGCGACGGCGACACCTGCCGCATCCAGGACCTGGGCGCCACCAACACCACATGCGTGAACGACGCGGGCCTGCAGGGGGAAGCGGTGCTGGCCGACGGCGACCGCATCACCGTGGGCGAAAGCATCCTCAAGTTCATCGCCCAGGACAGCGTGGAGGCGCGCTACCACGAAGAGATCTACCAGCTGGCGGTGAACGACCCGCTGACCGACCTCTACAACCGCCGCCATTTCTGCGAGATGGTGGACAAGGAAATCGGCCGCGCCCTGCGCCACGGCCGCCCGCTGGCCCTGTGCATCATCGATGTCGACCTGTTCAAGCCCGTCAACGACCGCTACGGCCATATCAGCGGCGACGAGGTCCTGCGGCGGATCGGCGCGCTGGTGCACGCGCACGCCCGTGGCGAGGACGTGGCCGCGCGCATCGGTGGCGAGGAATTCGCCCTGCTGTTGCCGGAGTGCGACCTTGCCGATGCCGGCGCGCTGGCGGAACGGCTGCGCGCCGCGGTGGCCGCGGAGGTCTTCGCGCCCGGCGGCGAACCGCAGCGGATCACCATCAGCATCGGCATCGCCGGGCTGGCCGCGGGGCGTGAAAGCCGCAGCACCCTGATGGGCGCTGCCGACGTGGCCCTGTATCGGGCCAAGAGCGAAGGCCGCAACTGCGTCCGCATCGAAGCCTGACGCGGGCGCAGGGGGATCAGCCGGGCCGGGGGGCCCGGTAGCGGGTGTCCACGTAGCCATCGATCAAGGCGATGAACTCCTGCGCGATGTGTTCGCCGCGCAGGGTGACGGTCTTCTCGCCGTCCACGAACACCGGCGCCGACGGTGCCTCGCCCGTTCCCGGCAAGGAGATGCCGATGTTGGCGTGGCGCGACTCGCCCGGCCCGTTGACCACGCAACCCATCACCGCCAGCGTCATGTTCTCCGCGCCGGGATGGCTGATCTTCCACTCCGGCATCTTGGCGCGCACGTGCTCCTGCACCACCTTCGCCAGTTCCTGGAAGAACTCCGAGGTGGTGCGGCCGCAGCCGGGGCAAGCCGTCACCATCGGCGTGAACGCACGCAGGCCCATGGTCTGCAGCAGTTCCTGCGCGACCACCACTTCCTGCGTGCGCGAGGCTCCCGGCTCCGGGGTCAGCGAGATGCGGATGGTGTCGCCGATGCCTTCCTGCAGCAGCACGCCCAGCGCCGCGCTCGAGGCCACGATGCCCTTGCTGCCGATGCCGGCCTCGGTCAGCCCGAGGTGCAGGGCGAAGTCACTGCGCCTGGCCAGGTCGCGGTACACCGCGATCAGTTCCTGCACGCCGGACACCTTGGCGCTGAGGATGATCTTCTGCGCCGGCAGGCCCAGCTCCACCGCGCGCTGCGCCGATTCCAGCGCCGAAAGGATGAGCGCCTCGCGCATCACCCGGCCGGCGTCCCAGGGTTCGGCGCGCTGCGCGTTCTCGTCCATCAGCCGCGCCGCCAGCGCCTGGTCCAGCGACCCCCAGTTGGCGCCGATCCGCACCGGCTTGCCGTAACGGATGGCGAACTCGATCAGCTGGGCGAACTGGGTGTCCTTCTTCTTGCCGAAACCGACGTTGCCGGGGTTGATGCGGTACTTCGCCAGCGCTTCGGCACAGGCCGGTTCGTTCGCCAGCAGGGTGTGGCCGTTGTAGTGGAAGTCGCCGATGATCGGCACGTGCACGCCCATCATCGCCAACCGCTCGACGATCCGCGGGATCGCGGCGGCGGCCTCGGCGGTGTTCACCGTCACCCGCACCAGCTCCGAACCCGCGCGCCACAGCTCGCCGATCTGCCTGGCTGTGGAGGCCACGTCGGCGGTGTCGGTATTGGTCATCGACTGCACCACGACCGGCGCGCCGCCGCCGACCTGCACGCCGCCGATTTCGACAGGGCGGGTGATGCGGCGGGCAAGCGGGCCGAAGCGGTCTGGATCGAATGTGGTCATGCGGGCATTTTAGCCGGTGCGGCGCCTGCCCTCGCGCGGCCAGCCCCACGATCCGGCCCGGCAACGTGGAACAGGGCATTTCGCTACGATGCACGGCATGCAGCCCGCCAACGTCCTCACCCCCAGCCAGCTGAACACGCTGGCACGCGACCTGCTGGAAGGCAGCTTTCCCAGCGTCGTGGTGGAGGGCGAGATCGGCAACCTCGCGCGGCCGTCGTCGGGCCACCTGTATTTCACCCTCAAGGACGCGCGTGCGCAGGTGCGCTGCGCACTGTTCAAGCCCAAGAGCCAGTGGCTGAACTTCATCCCGCGCGAAGGCCTCAAGGTGCTGGCGCGCGGCCGGCTGACCCTGTACGAGGCACGCGGCGACTACCAGCTGGTGCTCGACGGCATGGAGGACGCAGGCGAAGGCGCACTGCGGCGGGCCTATGAGGAACTGAAGGCGCGGCTGCAGGCGGAAGGGCTGTTCGACGCCGCCCGCAAGCGCGCCCTGCCCGCCTTCCCGCGCCGGATCGCGGTGCTGACTTCGCCCTCCGGCGCGGTGATCCGCGACATCGCCAGCGTGCTGCGCCGCCGTTTTCCGCTGCTGGACGTCGAGCTGTTGCCGGTACCGGTGCAGGGCGAAGGCGCAGCCGCGCGCATCCGCACCATGCTGCTGCGCGCCGACGCCAGCGGCCGTTTCGATGCCATCGTGCTGGCACGCGGCGGTGGCTCGCTGGAAGACCTGTGGGCCTTCAACGACGAGGCGCTGGCGCGCGCGATCGCCGAGTGCATGACGCCTGTGGTCTCGGCGATCGGCCACGAGACCGACTTTTCCCTGAGCGACTTCGCCGCCGACCTGCGCGCGCCGACGCCTTCGGCCGCCGCGGAACTGCTGGCGCCCGACGCCGCGGGCCTGTCGGCGCGGCTGGCCGCCCTGCAGCGACAGCTGCAGGCGCAGCAGGCCAATGCCCTGCGCCAGCGCATGCAGCGCTTGGATCGATCGATGCTGCGGCTGCAGGCGCAGCGTCCGCAGGCGCGGCTGGAAGCGTTTGCGCGCCGCGCCACGCAGGCACGGCAGCGCCTGCACAACGCCATGCAGCGGCGGCTGGAACGCCAGCATGCCGTGCTGCGCCACGCCGACACGACCCTGCGCGCGCAACATCCGCAGCGACGGCTGGAGCGGCTGCGGCAACGGCTGGCGGAACTGCGGCCACGCCCGCATGCACTGCTCTCCCGCCAGCTGCAGGCCCTGCAACTTCGGCTGCAATCGCTTGAGCACCGTCCGCGCGCGCTGCTGGCCCAGCGCCTCCAGCACGACGCCGTGCACCTGCGCGGGCTGGCGCGCTCGCTGCATGCGATCAGTCCGCTGGCCACGGTGGCGCGCGGCTACAGCATCCTGCAGCGCAATGACGGCCACGTGGTGCGCAGCATCGACGAGGTCGCTGTCGGCGACCAGCTTCGCGCGCGCGTGCACGACGGCGAACTGGCGGTGCGGGTGGAAGGGGCAACCCCGGCGCGCTGAGGCGAGGCTGCCGGCGCACCGGCGCTATGCGGACAGGAGCCGTCAGGCGGCGGGCAGCGGTACCGGCGGGCTGAACAGGAACCCCTGCGCGTAGATGCAGCCGAGTTCCAGCAGGCGATCGCGCTGGTGGCGGGTTTCCACCCCCTCGGCGATCAGCTCGATGCCCAGGCTGGTGGCCAGCGCGACGATCGCGCGGATCACCGCCACGCTTTCGGCATAGCCGTCGCTTTCCAGCCCGGCCACGAAACTGCGGTCGATCTTCAGGCTGGCAATCGGGAACCGGTGCAGGTAGGACAGCGCGGAAAAGCCGGTGCCGAAATCGTCCAGCTGCGCCAGCACGCCGAGGCTGCGCAGCAGCGCCAGGCTTTCCAGCGTGCGTGGGGCGTCATCGAGCAGCGCGACCTCGGTGATCTCGATCCGCAGCCGCGCCGGCGCCACGCCCGCGTCCTGCAAGAGCGACAGCAGGCGATGGGCGAAATCGGGGGCGCGGAAATGCCGCGGCGATACGTTGATCGCAACGTAGCCCGGCAATGGATGGCGGGCCAGGTCCTCGATCACCCGCGCGTACAGCAGCCAGTCGATCTGCTCGATCAGCCCGCTGTCCTCGCCCACGTCCAGGAACTCGCCCGGCACAAGCAGGCCCTGCTGCTCGTGCCGCCAGCGCAGGAGCGCCTCCTGACCCACCGGCTCGCCGGAATCCATCCGCACGATGGGCTGGTAGTAAGGCACGAAGCGTTCGGCCTGGATCGCGCGCCGCATGTCGGTTTCCATGTCCAGGCTGCGGGTCGCCTCGCGGTGCATCTGTTCGTCGAACATCGCGCAGCGGTCGCGGCCGTCGCTCTTGGCCCGGTACATCGCGGCGTCGGCGTCACGCAGCATTTCCTCGCCGCTGCGGTAGCGCGAATCCCACAGCGCAATGCCGATGCTGGCGCTGGGAAACAGTTCCCGACCGGCCACCCACAGCGGCGCATTGAGCGCCGACAGAACGCGCCTGCCGAGCTCTTCCGCCATGGCCGGACCATCCAGCCCTTCGGCGAGGATGGCGAATTCATCGCCGCCCAGGCGGGCGACCACGTCGTCGCCCCGCACGGCGCCGACGATGCGCCGGCCGGCTTCGACCAGCAGTTCGTCCCCCACCGCATGGCCCACGCTGTCGTTGACCAGCTTGAACCGGTCCAGGTCCATGAACAGCACGGCGAAACAGGCCTGCGGATTGTCCGCAGCCGAAGCGATCGCGCGCCCAAGCCGTTCCAGCAGCTGCAGCCGGTTGGGCAGCCCGGTCAGTGCGTCGTGCCGGGTCTGGTGGATGAGCTTGCGCTCGGCGCGCATGCGCTCGCCGATCTGCTCGACCAGCTCCGCGTTGGCCTCCGCCAGTTCGCGGGTGCGCTCGCTGACGCGCTGCTCCAGATTGGCATGGGCCTGCACCAGCCGGTCCTGCGCCTGCTTGCGCGCCAGGCTGCTGCCGATATGGAACGCCACGAAAGTCAGCAGGTCCTGGTCGCGGACGCTGAAACGGATGTCCGCGGAGTAGCTCTGCACCGCGATCACACCGACCACCTTGTCGTCGCGCATCAGCGGCACGCCGAGCCAGCAGTGGGCCAGGCTGCCGTGACTGCGCACCCTGCCCTCCACCTGCAACGCCTCGATGCGGGCGCGGTCGGCCAGCAGCGGCTTGCCGTTCCCCAGGACGTATTCGGTCAGCCCGGCAGCCAGCTTGCGCGGCACGCGATCGACGTCACGCTCGTCCACCGAATAGGGGAACTCGAGCATGCTGCCGTCGTCGGACAGCATCGCGATGTAGAAATTCTGTGCGTACAGCAGCTCGCTGACGATGTCGTGGACCGCGGCATAGAAGCTGTCGAGGCTGTCGCTGGTCATCGACAGCTCGGCGATCCGGAACAGCGCGCGCTGGATTTCCTGCATGCGCTTGCGTTCGAACACCTCCGCCTGCAGCTCCTCGTTGGCGCGGCGCAATTCGGTGGTGCGCTCGGCGACACGCGCTTCCAGGCGCTTGCGCGCCTCGCGTCGCTCCAGCGCGGTGAGCACATGCTGGGCCACGTAGGCCAGCAGCACGCGGTCGTCGTCGGTGTAGACATCGGCCTGGCGGTAGTTCTGCACCACCAGCGCACCGGCCACGCGGTCGTCGCGGCTCATCGGCACGCCCAGCCAGTCGGCGCTGTCCGGGCCGCTGTCGTCGCGACGCGGAATGCCGAACTGGGCGCGCAGCTCCGTCGACGGACCACGCAGGGTTTCGCCGCTGCGCAGCAAGCACATGGTGAGCGTGTTCTCCTCGTCGGTGACCGGGATTTCCTCGTCCGGATCGTTGATCCACGGATCAAGCTGGTCGACGAAATAGAGGAACCGCATCGCCTTGCGACTGTCGTCGTAGAGCACGATGTAGAAGTTCTCGGCGTACATGAGTTCGCCGACGATGGCATGCACCCGCCGCAGCATCACCTGCAGGTCCAGGTTGCTGCCGGCGAGATCGGCGATCTCGTAGAGCGCCTGCCGCAGCTGCTCGGAACGCTGCAGCGAGGCGATCCGCTGCTCCGCCAGCGCCTGCCGCACGGCCTGGTCCAGCAACTGGCGGGCCCCCGACAGCCAGTACCCGCCGAGCCCTTCCGGCCACGCCAGCGGATGGCTGGCGGCAACCGTCAGGTCGGCGCCGTCCGGGCCACGCCATTCCTGCCGCAGCACGCCGTCGCCCTGCACGTCGCCGCCGGCCGCATCGCTCCCCGTGCCCAGCGCCGACTGCCGCCACTCCACCCGCACGCACGCACCGCCGGGCAGCGTCTGCGCCAGCGCGCCCGCGATGCCGACCAGCGCGCCGTCACGCCGCCGCTGGGCGGCCCTGATGGGGGTGGGAGGAATCGAGGCCAAGGAACCGTTCATCTGCGGGACATATTGCCTGCAACGTGAAACCCGCGCCATGCCGGCAAACCCCGCCCCTCACGCATGGACGTTGGCAGCGTCCATGGACTGCCGCCCATTGCCCGCCCACCCCTTCCCGCCGAACACGCCTGCCCGTAGGCTGGACCCCGTGAACGCGCCGGAGAGCAGCGACGAACTCCTGATGCTGGCCTGGGTGGCCGGGGACGCCGGCGCGTTCGAGCAGCTGTATGCGCGCCACCGCCTCAAGCTGTACCGCTATCTGCTGCGCCAGCTGCGGGACAACGCGCTGGCAGACGAGCTGTTCCAGGACGTCTGGCAGCGGGTGATCGCCGGCCGCGCCAGCTGGTCCCTGCCAGAGCCTTCCGCGGGCGCGGGCTTCGCCACCTGGCTGTACACCATCGCCCACCACCGGCTTGGCGATCACTGGCGCAGCCTGAAGCATCGGCCCGCCGCGCCGGCGGACGCGGACGAGCGGCTGGCACGCCTTGCCGATGGCGACACGCCCGAGCGGGTACTGTCGGAATTCGAGCGCCGCCGCCAGCTTCAGCTCGCACTGGATGGACTGCCGGAGGAGCAGCGCGAAGTGCTGCTGCTGCGGCTGGAGCAGGAACTGACCCTGGAGGAAATCGGCGCGGTGACCGGCGTTGGCCGGGAGACGGTGAAATCCCGCCTTCGTTACGCCATGGACAAACTGCGAGCGAGACTGCCGTCATGACCCGCTTCCCCCGCGAACCACTGGGTGCCGAGGAGCGTGCGCTCGCCGCGTGCCTGCCCCGTCCGCGCGGCCGCGACGAGCCCGGCGCCGGCATCGATGCCCGCATCCTGGCCGCGGCGCATGCGGCCGCGGCATCACCGCTGCCGGCCGCAGCCCGCAGGCGGCACTGGGGGGTGCCGGTCGGGTTGGCCGCCGCACTCTGCCTCGCAGTGGGACTGGCCTGGCGCGTCCAGCTCACCCCGGACGCCAGACCCGTAGCCGCCAGCGCAGAGGCCCAGCAGGCCGCGGACGCGCCCGCGACCGTCACGGCCCTGCCGCGGGACACCGTCGACGTGCCGCAGCAGCCGCGACCCACGCCGGAGGCGGCACCCGCTGCCGTGCCGCCACCTGCGCACCGCCGCGCTGTTGTGCAGACGGCGCCATTGCGCGAGGAAATGCCGCCGCCCCCCGACACCGCGGCGCCCGCAAGCGGAATCGCGCCAGCGCCGGCGTCCGCATTCCCTGCGCCGCCGGCACCGCCCCCGCCCGCCGACAGTGCCGCGCCGCGCGCCCTGGCAATCGAGTCCGCCGCCCGTGCCGCCGCGCCGCCGCCCGCAACCATGGCCGCCAAGGCAGGTACCGCGCAGCCGGCCGTGCTGGCCCAGGACACCGACGACGCCCCGGAGGCAGACGTGCCTCCGGCCACCGCGGATGCACCGGAAGTGCGCGAGGCCTGGCTGCGCCGGATCGGCGAACTGCAGCGCGAAGGCAGAACCGCCGAGGCGCGCGCCAGCCTGGCCGAATTCCGTCGCCGCTACCCGGACGCCGTGTTGCCGATGGAACTGCGCGCGCTGGAAGCGGCCGCGACGGAACCGGCGACGCACTGAACACGGCAATCCCGTGCAGCTGTGCCCACATGGACCACGGCCCCGCTTCCCGCCCCCACAGGCCGTCCGTCTGATCCCACCGCGGTACGTGCGATTCCGCGCGCTGCCTGACCTGGATCGCGGCAACAGCGGGACGCCGCCGGTAAACTGCACGCATGAACTCCCCCGCCCCGGCGCCGGCGAAGGCGCCCATCGGTTCACTGCGTACGCTGTGGCCCTTCATCCGCCGCCATTCCGGCCTGTTCTCCGCGTGGCTCGTGGCGCTGGCCTGTTCCTCCACCGCCACCCTGAGCCTGCCGGTGGCGTTCCGGCAGATGATCGACCACGGGTTCAGCAGCGGCGCCAACATCGACCGCACCTTCGCCTTCGTGCTGGCAGTGATCGTGGCGCTGGCGCTGGCCACCGCGGCGCGCTACTTCTTCGTCACCCTGCTGGGCGAGCGCGTGGTCGCGGACCTGCGCAGCCGCCTGTACGCGCACCTGCTCGACCTCGACGCCGGCTTCTACGACCGCAGCCGCAGCGGCGAACTGGTCTCGCGCCTGACCGCGGATGCGGAGCTGCTGCGCAGCGTGATCGCCTCCAGCATGTCGGTGGCCCTGCGCAGCAGCGTCACCGTGATCGGCTCGATGGTGATGCTGTTCGTGACCAGTCCGAAGCTGGCGGCGTGGGCGCTGCTGGGCATCCCGCTGGCGGTGGCGCCGATCGTGATCGGCGCGCGCCGCATCCAGAAGGTCTCGCGCGCCAGCCAGGACCGCATCGCCGACGCCAACGCGCTGGCCACTGAAGCGCTGGGCGCGGTGCGCACGGTGCAGGCGCATTCGCGCGAAGCCTATGAGCGCGGCCGCTACGCACAGGCGATGGCGACCGCCGTGGCCACCGCGCGCAAGCGCATCGGCGCGCAGGCGCTGGTGACGGGAGTCGCCATCACCCTGATCTTCGGCGCGGTGATCGTGGTGCTGTGGTCGGGCGCGCACGACGTCATCGGCGGCCGACTCAGCGCCGGCGCACTGGGTCAGTTCGTCATGTACGCACTGATCGGCGGCGGCTCGGTGGGCGCGCTGGCCGAAGTCTGGAACGAGTTGCAGAAGGCCGCCGGCGGCATGGGCCGCATCCATGAGCTCCTACAGGAAGCACCGGCCATCGCCGCACCGGCCCAGCCCAAGACCCTGCCGGTGCCGGTGCGCGGCGAGATCGCATTCGAGGACGTGACCTTCCATTACCCGCAGCGCCCCGACACCGCCGCGCTGGCGGGGTTCAACCTGCGCGTGCGCCCGGGCGAGACGGTGGCGCTGGTGGGGCCATCCGGTGCCGGCAAGAGCACCGTGTTCGGCATGCTGCTGCGCTTCCACGATCCACGGTCAGGTCGCATTACGCTGGATGGCATCGACATCCGCGACGTCGATCCCAACGTCCTGCGCCAGGCGCTGGCGCTGGTGCCGCAGGCGCCGGTGATCTTCGCCGCCAGCGCCGCCGACAACATCCGCTACGGCCGGCTGGAGGCCAGTGATGCCGAGGTGCGCAAGGCCGCGGAATCGGCCGAGGCCGACGACTTCCTCGACGCCTTGCCCGAAGGGTTCGCCAGCGAGCTGGGTGAACGCGGCGCGCGCCTGTCCGGTGGCCAGCAGCAGCGCATCGCCATCGCCCGCGCGCTGCTCAAGGACGCGCCGGTGCTGCTACTGGACGAGGCCACCTCGGCGCTGGACGCGCACAGCGAGCGCGCCGTGCAGACCGCGCTGGAACACTTGATGGAAGGCCGCACCACGCTGGTGGTGGCGCACCGGCTGGCCACCGTGCTCAAGGCCGACCGCATCGTGGTGATGGACCACGGCCGCATCGTCGCCGAAGGCACCCACGCCGAACTGCTGGCGCAGGGCGGCCTTTACGCGGAGCTGGCGAAGCTGCAGTTCCTCGACTGAGGGCGCAAAGCAGAACGCCCGGCATTGCCGGGCGTTCTGCGTCATCCAGCCGCGCCTACTTCTGCTTCCAGCCGCCACCGGATTCGTACCACCAGCCGGCCTTGGCGCTGGCGATCCACTGCTTGGCGAACACGCCGCGGATCTGTTCTTCCCACTCAGGATGGCCGTTCGCCACCGCTACTTCGCGATAGACAGCCTTGCGGTCGCGGTTGTCGTCGGCCACCGCCGAATTCAGCGCCACGCGTTCCTTCAGCTCCACCTTCGAGGCATCGCGGACGGTGATCAGGCCGTCGCCGGTGAAACCCAGCGCACCGCTGTCGAAGCCCGCGCGCAGGGTCGAGTTGAAGCGGGTTTCCATGCGCGACTGGATGGCCTGGATCGCCGGGGTCTTGATGGTGATGTCAGGCGCGGACTGCGCGCGTGCGCTGCCGATGCCGACCAGCGCCCAGGCGTCGAAGCCGGACAGGTCCAACTCGATGCGGCGCCCAAGCATCGCCATGCCGCCACCGCCGGCCGGGGTCTCCTTGATCTCCACCTTGTCGGCCTCGTTGATGACCTTCTCGACGAACTCCTTGGCCGCTTCCTTGGCCTCCGCCGCGGGGAAATACACGTTGATCGTGACGCATGCGTTGAGCAGCAGCGCGGCCGCGACCGGCATGCCCATCCAGTGTTTCATCGTCTTGCTCCTTGGTTCGTCCAGCCCGATTGCATTCAGTCCACCACCGGCGCCACGTCGCCCTTGCCGGCCGCGATCAGGCGCTCCACCAGCGTCGGCCAGTCCACCGCGCGGTTGAAGCCCACCACGTCCAGGCGCGGCAGGCCGCTGCCTTCGACGATAGTAAAGGCGTTGCCCGCTGAACGCAGGCCCGACATCGCGCACACCTGGTTCTCCAGCCGGCAGCCGATGCCGATGCGGCGATAGCCGAAATCGGAGAACAACCCGATCAGCTGGCCCTGCAGGCTGCTGATGAAGGAAGCGTCGCCGACGCTGCCGATGTCCTGCACCGCGCGCTGGCTGATCCGCTGGCGCACGCCGGGCGCCTCATCGGTGATGAAGCGCGCGTCGAACGCCACCGGCGTCCAGTCCACCAGCCGCAGCCCGTTGATGCGGCCATCCAGCCGCCCGGTGATGCTGCCGAAGCCCAGCACTTCGGTCAGCCGCAGCAGGTCCAGGTCGTCCATCGCGACATCCGCGCTGAGGCTGGGCGCGGTGCCGAACGGGCGCTCCAGCGCCAGCGAGGAAAACGCCACCCGGCCGTCGAACAGGCCCAGCGACAGCCCGCCGTCGAAATCGATCCGGTCGTTGGCGTAGTGCACGTGCGGCAGGTCGCCGTCCAGCCTGCCCTGGAACGCGGGCAGGCCCAGTGCCTGCGAGACCTTGCCGAAGTCGATCCCCGCCAGCCGCATGCCGAAGCGGATGTCGGCGCCGGCGCCATCCTGCGGCGGGCGGATGATGACGTCGCGCAGGCCCAGCCGGCCGCCCAGCATCGGCATATCGACCGCTTCCTCCACGCGCAGCGCGCCATCGGCGCTGGCGAACGGCAGCCGGGCGGCGCCGAAGGCCAGGCCATACAGCTGGCCGCCATCCCACTGCAGCGCGCTGGCGACCGGCGCGCCGGCGGAATAGCGCAGGTCGCCGCGCAGGCCATCGAACACGAAACGCCCGGCCGGATCGCGCAGGTCGACGCCATGCAATTGGGCGGTGACGCCTGCCAGCTCCCCCCCGCGCAGGCGTGCGTCCACGTCGATGGCGCCGTGCAGGTCCACCTCGCCAAGCCCCACCAGGCCCATCCAACCGGACAGATAGCGCGGCCGCAGCGGGGCCATGTCGGCACTGCGCGCCTGCACGTCCAGCGCCTCCAGCGTCCCGTCCGGCGCCAGCGCGGCGCTGGCGTTGGCCACCAGCGCATCGCCGTCGCGCCATTCAACCCGCGGCAGCTGCCAGCCCGCATCGCCGCGCCGCCCTGCCTCCACCCGCAGCCCCACCGGCGTGGCCGGCAGCGCCACGTAGGTATTGCCGGCAAGGAATTCGCCGCCGCGCAGGTCGCCGGACACCATCACCTGCGCCAGTCCGTCGCCGCTGCGGTAATCGAGCTGCAGCGCGCCGCCCAGGCCCTCACCAACGATGCTGGAATCGGCATTCTCGAATCCCGCGCCACCCAGCTTCAGCAGCCCATCCACCCGCAGCGGCGCGCGCGCGGGCGTTGCCAGCCGCAGCTGCCCGTCCAGCGTGCCCGCCTTCAGCCGCCCCTGCGGCCAGGCCTGCATTAGCAGCGCCTGCGCCCAGGCCAGCGGCACCGCGCGCAGGTCGAAGCGGGTGAGATCGGGCGCGGCGACGGTGCGGTCCAGCGCCAACCGGGCCCCGCCCCGCGCCAGCGAGGCGTGGGTGGTCCCGGCGTCGAAGGCCAGCGCCAGCCGCAGCGGCGCGGCATGGCCCTCGCGCAGTTCGCCTGCGCACTGCCAGCCGCCACGCGGGGTGCGCTGCAGCGGGCAGCGCCAGTGCAGGTCTCGGAAGCGGTAGCCGAGGTCCGGCGCATCCACCCGACCGGCCCACAGCTGCAGTTCGCCGGCCGGCGCGCCATCCGGCCAGTCCAGCCGCAGTCGCACCTGTTCCAGCGTCGCCACCCCGGTGGTGACCTTGGCCACCCGCGCCTGCGCCACCCGCGCCGACGCCGCCGGGGCGGCAAGCACCGCCAACAGGCACAGGCAAAGCGTTAGCATCGGGCGCGACATCCACGCAGCATACAAAGCCTCGATGGTGCCGCGATGAATCATTCCCCCGCCCCTGCACTGCCGCGGCTGCTGCTGGTCGAGGACGATCCGGTCAACGCCGCCTTCCTCGCCGCCGCCTGTATCACGCTGCCCGCGTGGGTGGTGCAAGCGGGAAGCCTGACCGAGGCGCGGACGGCTTGCGAGGACGGGCGCTTCGACCTGTTCCTGTTCGACGCACACCTGCCGGACGGGCGCGGCGAAGACCTGCTGCGCAGCCTGCGCGATGCCGGCATCGACACCCTTGCGCTGGCGCATACCGCGGAGGCGGAGGCCGAGCTGCACGCAAGACTGCTGGCGGCCGGATTCGTCGAGGTCCTGCGCAAACCGCTGGCGGTGGCGGACCTGCACGCCGCGCTGCACCGCTGGCTGCCTGCGGCAACGAACCCCCGCCCGTGTTGGGACGATGCCGCGGCACTCGCCGCGCTGGGTGGCCAAGCGGCGCACGTGCAGGCGCTGCGCGCGATGTTCCTGACCGAGTTGCCAGGGCAGCGCGCCTGCATCGCCTCGGCGGTCGCCGACGGCGACGACGCGACGGTCCGGGCCGAGCTGCACCGGCTGGTGGCCAGCTGCGGTTTCGTGGGTGCGGCGCGACTCGGCGATGCGGTGCAGGCCCTGCGTGCAGCGCCGCTGGATGCGGCGGCACTGCGGGCGCTGGACGCCGCCATCGACGAACTGTTGCGCGGGTAGGCCTACGGCGCGGCACCGGGCGGATTGCGAGCCTGTGCCGCGGCTTCCCTAGGAAGCGTCGCTCCGCAGTTCCGCCAGCAGCGCGCGGGTCACCGGATCATCGGCATCGCGCTCGCCGTTCAGCGCCGGCAGCAGCGCGTTGGCGACCTGCTTGCCCAGCTCCACGCCGAACTGGTCGAAGGCATTGATGCCCCACAAGACCGACTGCAGATAGACACTGTGCTCGTACAGCGCGATCAGCATGCCCAGCGATTGCGGGGTCAGCGCGTCCAGCAGCAGCAGCGTGCTGGGACGGTTGCCGGGATAGCGCCGGTGCGGGTCTTCGCTGTCGCGGCCATTGGCCAGCGCCTCGGTCTGCGCCAGCAGGTTGGCCAGCAGCGCGGCGTGGTTGGCAGCAAACGGATGGTCGGCGCGGATCACGCCAATGAAGTCCGCCGGCACCACCTGCGTGCCCTGGTGCAGGGCCTGGAAGAAGCTGTGCTGGGTGTCGGTGCCGGCCCCGCCCCACCACACCGGGACGGTGTGCCACTCGGTTTCGCGGCCATCCAGCCGCACCGACTTGCCCAGGCTTTCCATCACCAGCTGCTGCAGGTAGCTGGGCAACAGGCGCAGGCGATCGTCGTAGGGCAGCACGGCCTGGGTGGCCGCGTGCAGGCCGTTGCGGTTCCAGATCGCAGTCAACGCATGCCAGACCGGCAGGTTGTCGCGCAACGGCGCGTGCAGGGCGTGGGCATCCAGTGCAGCCGCGCCTTCCAGCAGCGCCTCGAAGCGGTCCATCCCCAGCGCCAGCGCGATCGGGAAGCCCACCGCCGACCACAGCGAGTAGCGACCTCCCACCCAGTCCCACATCGGCAGGGTGCGCTCGGGCGGGATACCGAAGTCGGCGACCCGCTGGGTATTGGTGCTGACGGCATAGAGGCGCGCGTCGTCCCCCAGCCAGGCGCGGACGATGCCGCCGTTCAGCAGCGTCTCCTGCGTCCCGAAGGTCTTGGAGATCATGATCGCGGCGCTGCGCCGCGGATCCAGCCCGGCCAGCACGCGCTGCGCCGCGTTGCCGTCCACGTTGGACAGGAAATGCACCCGGAAGCGCGCATCCGGCGGCGCCAACGCATCGACTATCAGGCGCGGCCCGAGGTCCGAACCACCGATGCCGATGCTGACGATGTCGGTGACGTCGCTGGCGGCCAGCGCATCGACCAGCTCGCGCATGCGCAGCTGCGTGGACAGTGCCTGCGCCCGTGCCGCCAGCGCAAAGGCGGAACCGGCGGCGGGACCACGCAGCGCGCCATGCAGCGCCGCCCGCCCCTCGGTCACGTTGACCTCTTCGCCCGCCAGCAGTTGCCGCAGCGCCGCGGCCAGGTCGGCGCGTTCTGCGATCGCGAACAGCGCATCCAGCGCTTCGCGGTCATACCGCTGGCGCGCGAAGTTGGCGTAGAGCGGTCCGCAGCGCAGGGCGAAATCACCGGCGCGGGCGGGATCCGAGGCAAGCAGGGCCGGCAGCGTGGTGCCGGAAAGCCGGTCGGCGTGCGCCTCCAGACCCTCCAGCAGACCAGCCATCCCGGTCAGGCCGCCTGCTTGGGCATGGAGTGGTTGGTGTGGGTCAGCCGGTTGTCGCGGTCCACGTACACGCAGGTCGGCTTGTGTGCCGCGGCCTCCTCGGCATCGCACTGCACGTAGGCGCAGATAATGACCAAGTCGCCGACCCGCGACTTGTGCGCAGCCGCACCGTTCACCGAGATCACCCCGCTGCCTTCCTCGCCGCGGATCGCGTAGGTGGAATAGCGCTCACCGCTGGTGACGTCGTAGATGTCGATGCGCTCGTACTCGCGGATGCCGGCGATGTCGAGCAGGCGACCGTCGATCGCACAGGAGCCTTCGTAATGCAGCTCGGCGTGGGTGACGGTGGCGCGGTGGATCTTGCCCTTGAGCAGGGTCAGTTGCATGGTTTTCGACTCCGGTGGAACCGGCCGGATGTCCGGCCTGCGGGAAAAGTATAGGGCGGGCTTTCCGCGCTGCAACAAACAGGACCTTCACGGCCCCGGCGCTGCGCCCGGGTCAGGCGTGTGCGGCGAGCTCGAATTCGAGATTGTCGATCAGGCGCGTACGCCCCAGCCGGGCGGCGATGAGCGCCACCAGCGGGCCGGGCTGGCCGTCCACCGGCTCGCTGAAATCCGGGCGCCGCAGCACCGCGTAATCGGGCACGAAGCCGGCGGCGCGCAGGGCGGCGTCGGCCTCGGCCTCGACCTGCGCCCGCGGCGCGCCGGCCTGCGCGGCATCGCGCATCGCCAGCAGGGTGCGGTGGATCGCCGGCGCGGTCGCCCGCTCCTGTGCCGACAGGTACTGGTTGCGCGAGCTCATCGCCAGCCCGTCGTGCTCGCGCACGATCTCGCCGGCCAGGACCTGCACCGGCATCTGCAGGTCGGCGACCATCTGCCGGATCACCCCCAGCTGCTGGAAATCCTTGCGCCCGAACGCGGCCACGTCCGGCTGCACCTGGTTGAACAGGCGCGTCACCACGGTGCACACGCCGTCGAAATGCCCGGGGCGGCAGGCGCCTTCCAGCACCGAGCTCATGCCCGGCACCTGAACTTTGGCGGCCAGCTCGACGCCGAAGGGATACATCGCCTCCACTTCCGGCAGCCACAGCGCATCGCAACCGGCGGCCTGCAGCCCGCTGGTGTCGGCGTCGGGCGTGCGCGGATAGCGGGTGAAATCCTCGTTCGGGCCGAACTGCGTGGGGTTCACGAACACGCTGGAGACCACCCGGTCGGCGTGCCGGCGTGCCAACGTCACCAGCGAATAGTGGCCGGCATGCAGGTTGCCCATGGTGGGCACGAAGCCGATGCGCAGGCCCTCACGCCGCCAGCCGGCGATGGTGGCGCGGAGTTCTTCGAGTCGGGTGATGGTCTGGATCACATGGGTCGCCTGGTTGGCCGCTGGCGTTTCCGCCCGGGAAAGCGCGGGGCTGGGCTGCTAGCTGTAGGAATGCGCCTTGTCCGGGAAGGCGCCGCTGCGCACCGCCTCGGCATAGGCACGCACGGCACCAAGGATGGAGCCGCCTTCGGCGAGGAAGTCCTTGACGAACTTGGGCTTGCGGTGGCCGGTATCGATGCCCAGCAGGTCATGCAGCACCAGCACCTGGCCGTCGCAGCCGGAGCCGGCACCAATCCCGATGGTCGGGATCGGGCTTGCCGCGGTGATCTCGGCGGCAAGCTCGGCGGGCACGCCCTCCAGCACCAGCAGGGCTGCGCCCGCTTCGGCCACGGCCAGCGCTTCCGCGCGCAGGCGGTCGGCGGCGGACTGTTCGCGCCCCTGCACCTTGAACCCGCCCATCTTCAGCACCGACTGCGGGGTCAGGCCGAGGTGGGCGCAGACCGGGATCTCGCGATCGACCAGAAAGCGGATCGTCTCCAGCTTGTGGCCCGCACCCTCCAGCTTGACCATCGCCGCGCCGGCCTGGATGAAGCGCACCGCCGCCGCATGTGCCTGTTCCGGCGTGGCATCGCTGCCGAACGGGAAGTCGGCGATCTTCAGCGCGTGGCTGGCACCGCGGGCCACCGCAGCGGTGTGGTAGACGATGTCCTCCACCCGCACCGGCAGCGTGGAGTCGTGCCCCTGCACCACCATGCCCAGCGAATCGCCGATCAGGATCAGGTCGATGCCGGCATCGTCCAGCACCCGCGCGAAACTGGCGTCGTAGCAGGTCAGCATGGTCAGCCGACGGCCCGCCTCTCGTGCCTGGGCGAGCTGCGGCACGCTCCAGGACTTCTGTTCGGCATGTACGCTCATCGCGGTTCCCGGCAGGTCAGGGGCGGCATTATCGCGCAGAACGCTTGTCGGGCCGCTTGCCCGTGGTCAAACACCCTGGATCGCTTCCACGCCGGCGACATCGACATGCCGCAGCGCCTCCTCCACGCTGCCGTGGCCGGGGAACGGCTGGTCGGCGGCGATTTCGGCAAGCGGCACCAACGCGAACGCGCGTTCGTGCAGGTGCGGATGCGGCACGCGCAGGCCGGGCTGGTCGATGGTGATATCGGCGTACAACAGCAGGTCCAGGTCGAGCACGCGCGGCCCCCAGCGCGCTGCAGCCGCCTCGCCGTCGCGCAGCCGGCCGGCCGCGCGTTCGATCGCCAGCAGCTGCGCCAACAACACCTGCGGCGCCAGCCGGGTCGCCAGCAGCGCCGCGGCGTTGACGTAGTCCGGCTGATCGGTGCGGCCCCAGGCGGGCGTGCGGTACAACCGGGAGGTCGCCAGCAGGCGACTGTCCGGCAGCGCCGCCAGCGCGTGGAAGGCAGCGCGCAGCGCCCGTGCGGGATCGCCGAGGTTGCCGCCCAAGCCAATGCAGGCCCGAACCGGCATCCGGGCAGATTGTTGTTCGCTCACGACCTGCGACGGCGGCGTCGACGGCGAGGCGCAGCGGCAGCGTCAGGCCCCACCTCGGCTTCGGTGTCGTCATCGTCCGGATCGCGCGCCTCGTCGGCCTCGCTGGCGGCAACCGCCACGGACGGCTGCAGCTGCACCTCGCGCCAGAACGCCACGTCGTCGGCGTGCGACTCGGAGGCGGCCAGGCGCAGCTCGAGGAAGTCGATGGCGGCGCGGAAACGCGGATGCGCCAGCAGCCGGAATACACGCTTGCGCTGGCGCTGCGAGAAACGCGGCTGCATCAGCCAGATTTCCTGCATCGGCAGCGAGAAGCGCCGCGGCAGCGCGGTGCGCGCGACCTGATGCATGGTCACCCGATCAGCGGCGCGGCGCTGCGCCTCGACGGCGTGCACGCCCTGCGCCTGCAGCAGCGCCAGCGCGCGACAGTAGGCCGGCCACAGCAGCACCGCGTACAGGAAGGCCGGCGAGACCGGCTCGTCGTTGGCCACCCGCGCGTCGGTATTGCGCAGGCCCTGCACCAGCATCCGCCGCAGCGCACCGGATTTGTTGGAATCCAGCGCCTTGGCGGTTTCCGGCAGCAGCGCCGGCAGCAGGCCGTGCGCCTCCAGGTGTTCGAAGCTGGCGACCGCGTGGCCCGACAGGAACAGCTTGAGGGTTTCCTCGAACAGCCGCGCCGGCGACGCGTCGGCCAGCAGCGGCGCCAGCCGCGGCAGCGGTTCGGCGGTGGCGGCCTCGATGGTGAAGCCCAGCTTCGCCGCCAGCCGCGCCGCGCGCAGCATCCGCACGGGGTCTTCGCGGTAGCGCGCTTCCGGCTCGCCGATCAGGCGCAGCAGCCGCGCCTGCACGTCGGCATAACCGCCCACATAGTCGCGCACCGAGAAGTCCTCGATCGCGTAGTACAGCGCGTTGGCGGTGAAGTCGCGGCGCACCGCGTCGTCTTCGATGCTGCCGTAGATGTTGTCGCGCAGCAGGCGGCCGCCGTCATCGGTCTGGCGATCACCGTCGTCGTCACCGCCGTTGGCGCGGAAAGTGGCGACTTCGATGATCTCGCGGCCATAGACCACGTGCGCCAGCCGGAACCGGCGGCCGATCAGCCGGCAGTTGCGGAACAGCGCCTTGATCTGCTCGGGCGTGGCATCGGTGGCGACGTCGAAGTCCTTGGGTTCGCCGCCGATCAGCAGATCGCGGACCGCGCCGCCGACCAGGTAGGCACCGAACCCGGCTTCGCGCAGGCGGTACAACACCCGCAGCGCGTTGGGACTCATCTGTTTGCGGGACACGCCGTGCACGTCGCGCGGAATCACGCGCAGTTCCGGTACGACGGGGAAGATGGAGCGTTCGAGTTGGGTCATGCGCTGCGGTTGGCCGGAACGGGGCGTTGCCAGAGGCGAACGCAGCCTTTTATACTAGCAAGCTCGGCAGGCCATCCGGCACTTCCGGGCCGGTCGTCCAACCGGCTGCAACCAATGCTCCCTTCGTCTAGAGGCCCAGGACGTGGCCCTCTCAAGGCTAAAACACGGGTTCGAATCCCGTAGGGAGCGCCATACAACAAGAAAACCCCGTGTCCATGACACGGGGTTTTTTGTTGTTCCCCCTTTGCAGATTCGAACCCGCAGGGCTCGACGGATTCGCCGGGAGCGAATGCGGACAGTCGAAGGCTGGCCGCAAGGCCGCGGCACCGGGATGGACCACACCTATCGCGTGGCGACACAATCGCCTCGAATTGGGCGGGACTGAAACCCGTCCTATATGAGCCGCGATGCCTTCGCGGGTGCGCCGGCATGCAGCCCCAACGGATCCGCCATCGGCCGCGATCCCGGCGCTTGCGATGCCCTGCCCTGCGCGCCCGGCTCCCGAAGCAGCGCCACCTTTGCCGCGTGCGCATCGGCGGGCGCCAACCCGGGTAGGGCGCGGAACTCCCCGCCCATCAGCGACGCCACCGGCACGCCGTCGCGCAGCAACAGGCGCGCGCCCGGCTGGCGCGGCACCTTGTCCCCGGCCAGCAGGGTGCCGGCGAGGTTCAGCGGGTCGCTGGCCGACACCGCGATCATCGCCCCGTCATGCGGGCGCTTGCGGATCGCACGCAGCGCGGCCACCGCCTCCGACAGGGCGAACTGCTGGCCGACCACGCCGGACAGGAAGCGCCCGCCGCGGATTTCGCCGCGCGCTTCCAGGCGCTGGTATTCGCGCAGCAGCTCGCGCCACGGCGGCAGCCACGCCGCCTCGCGCTCCAACAGCCGCCAGCAGACCACGCCGTAGCGGCGCAGCAGCACGCGGGCGACATGCTCGATGGCGGCGGGATCCTGCGCAGCCTCCGCCTCCGGCCGCCACACCAAGCTCCACCGCCCGGCATCCGCGATCCCGGTCAACGAAGCGCGGCGACCGTTGCGCGCGTAGCTGGACGGCTTCTTCGCCGCCGGCAGCAGCAGCGCGCGCAGGCCGGAGAAGCTGTCGCAGCTGGCGCGGCCACGCGCGACCAGTTCGGCCAGCGCGTCCTCCAGTTCGGTTTCCAGCAGGCGCGCGGCGTCCAGCAGTTCGTCGAAGAACAACGCGCCGCGCTGGCGCAGGCAGTCCTCCACCTTCTGCGCGCGCGACGACAGCGGCGCGTCCTCGCCGGGCTGCTGACCGGCCGCCAACCCGGTCCACCGGCCCAGCTCCCGGCGCGGCAGCAGCACGATGGGCGCGGCGCGCACCAGCGTCGCCCCGCCCTCGCCACCCGTGCGCAGGCGCGTCCATGCAATGCGCCCGGCGCCGCACAGGTCGTCCAGCCAGGCGATGGAATAGTCCTTGATCCTGGAAGGCAGCAACTCGCTCTCCCACGCACCGGCGGCAGCCTCGAAGCCCTCCAGCTGTGCCAGCACGCCGGCCAGTGCGTCCGGCCCCTGCACGCGCGTGGCCGGCGACAGCCGCTGCCAGTCGCAAAGGAAGCGCACGTAGTCGCGTACGTCCACCGGCTCGATCTCGCGCCGCAGCCGCGCCACCGTGTTGCGGTGGATGCGCGCCAGCAGTAGGCGCTCACACCATTCGTCGCAGGCGGCATCGGGACGGAAGCGGCCGCGCATAGCGTAGCCCTCCTGCTCCAGCGCCATCAGCGCGAAATCAACCTCATCCGCGGGTGCCGCCAGGACGGTGGCGAGTGCCTGCGCGGTGGTGACCCCGGATACGGACAGGCGGCTGCGCACCAGTTCGCGTAGGGCATCCTCGCGCGACCAGTCCGCGGCATAGCTGGCGGGGACCGCAACATCCGGTGCGACTGCCGCGCCAGGATGCAACGCGCGCAGCTGCGGCAGGCGCTCGGTGGCGGTCCACAGCCCTGCCCCGCCGGCACCCAGCAAGGTGGCGCGCGCTTCTCCCGACAGCCGCTCCAGCAACGGCAGCCAGCCCGATGCCTCGGCCTCGCCTGCCGCCACCGCACCCAGCGCCATCAGGGCGTCATGCATCTCATCGGCGCTGCCGGCCAGCGGCCAGGCATCCTCGGCCACCGCGTCAATCGCCCCCGGGTCGAGCCGGCCGAGGTCGCCAGCCTGCTGGCTGGCCCCGCCACGGCCGCGCGCGACCACCGCCTGGGTGCGGCGCTCCTCCAGCGGTGCGTCATCGAGGAAGGCATACGGCCGCGCGCTCAGCACCTCGGCGGTGAACGGCGAGGGGCCGGTCAGGTCGCGCGCGGTCACCTGCACGTCGCCCGATTCCAGCCCGCGCAGCAGCGCCAGCCAGCCGTCCACATCCATCGCCTCGAACAGACAGTCCTGCAGGGTCTGCGCCACCAGCGGATGGTCGGGCACCTCGCGCTCGCCGACGATGTTTTCCAGGCACGCCACCTGGTCGGGGAACACCGTCGCCATCAGGTCTTCGGACTTCATCCGCTGCAGCTGCGGCGGCACCTTCTTGCCGCCGGTGAAGCGCGGCAGCGCCAGCGCGGTGGTGGCATTCCAGCGGAAACGTGCCGGGAACAGCGGCGCGTCCAGCAGCGCCTGCACCAGCACGTCCTTGGCGCTGGCCGAATGCAGGTAGCCGATCACTTCGATCAGCGGGAAGCTGTGGCTGGTGGACAGCGACAGGATGATCGCGTCCTCGGTAGCCGCCGCCTGCAGCTCGAAGTTGAACTTGCGGCAGAACCGCTTGCGCAGCGCCAGCCCCCAGGCCTTGTTGATCCGGCTGCCGTAGGGCGAATGGATCACCAGCTGGGTGCCGCCGGACTCGTCGAAGAAGCGCTCCAGCGCGATGTGTTTCTGCGTCGGCAGCATGCCGAAGCCGGCCAGCTGCGCGGCCGCGTAGGCCACGATCTGCGCGGCGGCGGATTCACCCAGCGCCAGTTCGTCGCGCAACCAGCGCAGCGCCGCGGCTTCGCCCTCGCGCTCCAGTTTTTCCTGCAGCAGCTCGCGGAAGCGCGACACGCTCGCCGACAGTTCGATGCTGCGCCCCGGCGCCTCGCCCAGCCAGAACGGGATGCTGGGCGGCTGGCCCTGCGCATCCTCCACCCGCACCCGTCCGCTTTCCACGCGCAGGATCCGATAGCTGGCATTGCCCAACTGGAACACGTCGCCGGCGATGCTCTCGATGGCGAAGTCTTCGTTGACGGTGCCGATCTGGGTCGCCTGCGGTTCCAGTACCACCGCATAGTCGCCGACGTCGGGAATGGTGCCGCCGGACTGCGTCGCGGTCAGGCGCGCGCCCTTGCGCCCGCGCAGCTTGCCGTGCACGGCGTCGCGATGCAGGTAGCTGGCGCGCTGGCCGTAGCGGGTGGAAAAACCGTCCGCCAGCATCTTCAGCAGGCCATCGAACTCCTCCCGCGGCAGCGACGCATACGGCCATGCCCGCCGCACCAGCGCGAACAGGTCGTCCTCGTCCCATTCACGCGCGGCCACCTCGGCCACGATCTGCTGCGCCAGCACGTCGCGCGGCGCCGGCGGCATGATCAGCGCGTCCAGCTCACCGCGGCGCACGGCGTCCAGCAGCGCCGCGCATTCCATCAGCTCGTCGCGTGTCGAGGCGAACAGGCGCCCCTTGGGCACGCCGCCGACCTGGTGGCCGGCACGCCCAACCCGCTGCAGGAAGGCGGCGATGCTGCGCGGCGAGCCGATCTGGCAGACCAGGTCGACATCGCCGATGTCAATGCCCAGCTCCAGCGAGGCGGTCGCCACCAGCACCTTCAATTCCCCACGCTTGAGCCGCTGCTCGGCATCCAGCCGCAGCTCCTTGGCCAGCGACCCGTGGTGTGCGGCCACGTGCTCCTTACCCAGCAGCTCGCCGAGGTGGCGGGCAGCGCGCTCCGCCATCCGGCGGGTATTGACGAACACCAGCGTGGTCGCGTGCTGCTCCACCAGCTCGGCGATGCGCGCGTACACCAGCTCCCACTGCGCGTTCGACATCACCGCTTCCAGCGGTACCGGCGGCAGTTCCAGCGCAAGATCGCGCTGGCGCGCGTGGCCGATATCGACGATGGCGCAAGAAAGGGGGTCAGGTTCACTTTCCACCGAAGTTGAGCTGCCGATCACGACGGCATCTTCGGAAAGTGAACCTGACCCCCTTTCTCCTGCCCCGGTCAGGAACTTCGCCACCTCCTCGATCGGTTTCTGCGTCGCCGACAGCCCGACACGCGTGGCCCGCCGCCCGGTCAGCGCGTCCAGCCGCTCCAGCGACAGCGCCAGATGGCTGCCGCGCTTGTTCTGCACCAGCGCGTGGATTTCATCGACGATCACCGTGCGCACGCCGGCCAGCATCGCCCGCCCGGACTCCGAGCCCAGCAGCACGTACAGCGATTCCGGAGTGGTGGCGAGGATGTGCGGCGGCCGCTTGCGATGCAGGGCGCGCTCGGACTGCGGGGTATCGCCGGTGCGCACTGCCGTGCGGATGGCGATGTCGGGCAGGCCCAGCGCCGCAAGTTCGGCGCGGATGCCCTCCAGCGGTGCGTCTAGGTTGATGTGGATGTCGTTGGACAGCGCCTTCAGCGGCGAGACGTACAGCACCAGGGTGGCATCCGGCAGCCCCTGCGACAGGCCTTCCCGCACCAGCGCGTCGATCGCGGTGAGGAAGGCGGTCAGGGTCTTGCCCGAACCGGTGGGCGCGGCCACCAGAGTGTCGCGGCCCCCAGCGATGGCGGGCCAGGCCGCGATCTGCGCCTGGGTGGGCGCGGGAAACGCGCGCGCGAACCAGCCGGCGACAGCGGGATGGAAGTCGCCCAGGGCTGCGTGCAGGGGCACTTGCTCAGGCATGCCGGCATTATCCGCCGCCCCGGGAGGCGCCGGATGAATGGAATGACGGAAGGCGAAGCGGATCTGCGCGTTCACCCCGGCAGGCTGCGGTGCGCGCGTCTCACCGGCTGCGACTCAGCGGATCTCCTGCAGCCCGCCCGGCACCCCGCGCGGTGACAGCAGCAGCTGCCAGAGCTGGTTGCGGCGCGCCCGGAAGCTGGCCATCGATGCCGCCAGGTAGAACCGCCACATGCGCCGGAAGCGCGTGTCATAGCGCGCCGGCAGGCGCTCCCAGGCGGCCTCGACATTGGTCCGCCAGGCCTGCAGGGTGCGGTCGTAGTCGGGACCGAAGCCGTGCCAGTCCTCGATCACGAAACGCCCTTCCAGCGCTGCGGCGATCTGCGCGGCGGAGGGGATCATCGAGTTCGGGAAGATGTAGCGCGCGATCCACGGGTCGGTGTGGCGGGTCGAGATATTGCTGCCGATGCTGTGCAGCAGGGCCAGCCCGCCGTCCTCTGCGGCCGGATCCAGACAGCGCTTGGCC
The DNA here is from genome assembly GCF_014678725.1 of Thermomonas sp. XSG. Classification (NCBI taxonomy): domain Bacteria; kingdom Pseudomonadati; phylum Pseudomonadota; class Gammaproteobacteria; order Lysobacterales; family Lysobacteraceae; genus Thermomonas; species Thermomonas sp. XSG. Next base: position 511,618 of record NZ_CP061497.1, read on the forward strand.
ACGTCGAAGAACACGGCGTAGTTGCGCGCGCCGACGTGTTCGAACATGCCGATGGACAGCACCCGGTCGAAGGCGCCCGGCTCGATGTGGCGGTAGTCCTGCAGCCGGATCTCGACCGGCAGGCCCGCGCAGAGGCGGCGCGCATAGGCCGCCTGCTCGGCCGAGATGGTCACGCCCACGCCCCGCACGCCATGGCGCTCGGCCGCGTATTTCAGCGCCTCGCCCCAGCCGCAGCCGATGTCCAGCAGCCGCAGGCCCGGGCGCAGCCGCAGCTTGCGGCAGACCAGGTCGAGCTTGGCTTCCTGCGCAGCGTCGAGATCGGCGGCATCCCGCCAGTAGCCGCAGCTGTAGACCAGCCGCTTGCCGAGCATGGCGGCATAGAGGTCATTGCCCAGGTCGTAATGGCGCCGGCCAACCTCGCCGCTGCGGCGCTCGACCTGCAGGTTGAGCAGCCACGCGCGCATGCCGTCCACCACGCTGGCCAAGCCGTGCACGCGCTTGTCGAGACCCGCCTGCAGCAGCTGCGCCAGCATCCCGTCCAGCGACGGCACGTCCCACCAGCCCTCCATCCACGATTCGCCGAGGCCGAGCGAGCCCTGCGCCAGCACCCGGGCATGGAAGCGCTGGTCGTGGATCACCGGGTCGCACTCACCGCCGCCATCCAACTGGATGCCGGCAGTGGCCAGCAGCCGGGCCACGCGGTAGCGGAGCGGGTGGATCGCAGGCATGTTCGCCTCCGACCGCCAGCTTAGCGCAGCCCGGCGGGGTCAGCCTTGGCGGAACAGCGGCCGGTAGTCGGCAGCCACCAGCGGCAGCAGCACCCGCGCCGGCACGGCGACGGTGACGGTGCCTTCCACGTAGGGGGCGACCTGGTAGGGCGGGAACACGAAACGCAGCGCGCGGATGCTGCCGTCGGCGTTCATCACCGGCTCGAAACGGGCGAAATTCGCCGCCGCCGGCGCAGTGCCTTCATCGATCATCCGGCTGCGCAGCGACATCTGGCCGGCGCGGACATCACCCTCCAGCGCCTCCTCATCCATCGATGCCGACAGCTCGGTCATCAGCTGCTCGCGTACGTAGGCGGATACGGGTGTCCAGCCATCGACGGAGGGAATCAGCTGCTCTGCCGCCAGCATCTGCTGCAGCTGCGGCAACCATACGAAGCGCTCGACCAGCGGGGCGCCATGCGCGCCTCCGGTATAGGTGCTGCCGTCGGCCGCCACCGCCACCACCCGCGGCGTCTCCACCACCATGCTGAACTGCAGGCTCAGATCATAGGGCGCGCGCGGTTTCGCCCCCTTGAGTCCGGCCACGGCCTGCATCAGCTCGGCACGCGCCGCCTCGGCATAGGCGTGCAGCGCCTGCGCCAGGGGCGGATAGGCAGCCGCCCGCGCCGGGTAGCTGATGCCGACGATGTAACCCGGGGTGGTTTCGATCACGTCCTTCAATACCACCGGGGCCGCAGGCCCCGCGGGCACAGCGACCTCTCCCGGCAGGGGGGTGACAGCAGCCGGAGGGGCATCGTCGCGTTTGCAGCCCACCAGCAGGACCAGCAGCAGCACCGGGACGGCGGCACATTGTTTCAGACGGGGAAAATCGCTCATGGCGGAACAAGGGTCGGGGGAATGGGGCCGGTGGCCGCGCGCATAGTTTGGCATGCATGCCGCGAACGCCCCTCACCAGCGTCGCGCCCACGCATGCGGATTCGCCATGCCCCGGAAACGACAAAGCCCGGCCGGAGCCGGGCTTTGCGTGCGCCAAGGCGCAGGCGGATTACATCGCCTGCACTTCGTCGGCCTGCAGGCCCTTCTGGCCCTGCACAACCTTGAAGGAGACCTTCTGGCCTTCCTGCAGGGACTTGAAGCCGGTGCCCTGGATCGAGCGGAAGTGGACGAAAACGTCCGGGCCGCTTTCCGGGGTGATGAAGCCGAAGCCCTTGGCGTCGTTGAACCACTTGACGGTGCCGGTCTGACGATCAGACATGTTGTTACTCCATTGAACAGTTGGTCATGTAAACACGGCTGGCGATACCGGCCGCGACTGTCGAGCAAGGGGTAACGCACACGATGAGCGGATCACGACGGATCTACCACATCGGGTCACGATGTACCGTGATCCCGCTTGAAACAGTGGGCGAACCTTAACCTGTTTTTGACGGCAATGGCGCATTCCGGCAAAGATTTTTTTTGGCCGGTCGTTTTTGCCTACCAGTCGGCGTGATCGGGCAGCAAACCGCGCAGTTCCGCGTCGGTCAGGTTGCGCCACTGGCCGGGCTTGAGGTGGCCCAGCTTGACGTTGCCAATCCGCGCCCGGTGCAGCTGCTTCACCCGGTAGCCGAAGTGGGCCGCCATCAGCCGGATCTGCCGGTTCAGGCCCTGGGTCAGGACGATGCGGAAGCCGAACCGGCCCAGCCGGCCGGTCTTGCACGGCAACGTGGCCTCCCCGTGCACCGGCACCCCGCCGCGGGCCATGGCGCGCAGGAACTCGTCGGTGACCGCGTTGTTCACCGCTACCAGGTATTCCTTTTCCAGCTTGTTCTCGGCGCGCAGGATGCGGTTGACGATGTCGCCGTTGCTGGTCAGCAGGATCAACCCCTCGGAATCCTTGTCCAGCCGGCCGATCGGGAAGATCCGCTGCTCGTGGCCGACGAATTCGACGATGTTGCCCTTGACCGCCTCGTCGGTGGTGCAGGTGATGCCCACCGGCTTGTTCAGGGCGATGTAGACGTGCCGGCGCTTGCCCTTGGCGGCAACGCGGGCCGCCAGCGGATTGCCGTCGATGCGGACTTCGTCGCCCTCCCCGACCTCGGCACCGATGCGGGCGCGGATGCCGTTCACGGTGACGCGCCCCTCGGCGATCAGACGGTCGGCCTCGCGGCGGGAGCAGTGGCCGGTGTCGGCGATGTGTCGGTTAAGGCGCATGGGGCGGGCATTCTACCCGCCCCGGCCGGCTCAGGCGCGCAAGACGTCGAATTCCGGGTGGCGGCGCATCCACGCATCGGCGTAGGAGCACTGCGGATCGACCTTGAGCCCGGCATCTCGGGCATAGGCCAGCGCCGCCCGCACCAGCTCGCCGGCGATCCCGCGGCCGCCGATCTCGGGCGGCACGATGGTATGGGTGATGGTCAGGCGCCCCTCGTCCTCGATGTAGTCGAGGCGCGCGGCGTGGCCTTCGGCCTGGGTGACAAACCGCTGTTCGGGGACTTCGTGCAGGATCTCGGTCATGGCTGTTCTCCGTCGTTGCGGCCCTATCCCAGCAGGCTGCGCGTGAAGTGGCCGGCAACGCCAGGCCGCAGCAGCAGGGTGAACAGCACGCCGTAGGCCGCGCCCCACAGATGCGCACTGTGGTTGACGTTGCCACCGCCGCGCCGGTCCATCCAGATGCTGTAGCCGACGTAGAGGATCGCGAACAGGAAGGCCGGGATCGGCAGCGGGATCGGGAAGATGATCAGCTTCGACCACGGGTCGAACAGGATCGCCGCGAACAGCACCGCCGCCACCCCGCCGGACGCGCCCAGACTTCGGTAGTTCGGGTCGCGCTGATGCTTCATGTAGGTCGGCAGGATCGAGACAACGATCGCCGACAGGTAGAACAGCAGGTAGCCGACCGGCGAGATCCATTCGGAGAACACCCGCTCCACCTGCATGCCGAACGACCACAGGGTGATCATGTTGAACAGCAGATGGGTCCAGTCGGCGTGGATGAAGCCGTAGCCCAGCAGGCGGTCGTACTGGCGGTTGCGGGTGACCGCGGGCGGCCACAGGATCAGCCGGCCCAGCAGGCGCTGGTCGTTGAAGGCGCGCCAGCTGACCAGCACGGTGACGGCGATGATGGCGAGGGTGAACATGGATCAGGCGGCCCGGTAGTTGTCCTGCATCGGGTAGGTCCGCGCGTAGGCGGCGAAGGCCAGCGCCGCCACGAACGCGAACGCGGCGAAGAAGAACATCAACACCGCGTTCTCGCTGAAGCCGGTGGCCGCGATCTTCGCCGTGACCACGTCGTTGCGCACGGCCGCATTGGTCAGCAGCACCCACAGGCTGCCGAAGGTGCTGGTGAGGTACCAGAACGCCATGATCACGCCCTTCATCGCCACCGTGGCCTGGCTGTAGGCGAACTCCAGCGCGGTGGCCGAGACCAGCACCTCGCCGAAGGTCAGCAGCAGGTAGGGCCAGGTCTGCAGCGCCAGCGAGGTCTGTGCGCCGCTGTCGATCTTCAGCTGGATCAGGCCGGCAAGGATCCAGGCGATGCCGGAGAACGCGATGCCCCATCCCATCCGCCGCAGCGGGGTTGGCTCGAAGCCGATACGGCGCAGGGCGGGGTACAGCAGCATGTTGTTGAACGGGATCAGCAGCATGATCAGCAGCGGGTTCAGCGCCTGCATCTGCCCCGCTTCCTTGACCAGCCAGCTCGGCCACCACCACGCCTCGTGCGGCACGCTCATCGCCTTGCCCTGGATCACCCAGGTGCTGGCCTTCTGGTCGAACAGCGACCAGAACGGCGTGGTCAGAGCGAACACGATCAGGATCCGCAGCACCGCGCGTACGCCGTCCACCGCCGCATCCGGGTGCAGCCCACGGGCACGCTCCAGCTGCATCGACACGCCGATCCCGCCGAACGCGATCAGGGCGCCCAGCGCCAGGCAGGCGGTGATCACGAAGTGGAAATCGGCCGGCCAGAACGGCAGGGCGACGCCGAACACCGCCTGCAGCAGCCAGCACCCCAGCATGGCCGCGGCCAGCAGTGCGCCGGCCCCCGCCACCAGCAGCCCGGGCCTGCCCTGCCCCGGCGCCTGCGCCAGCAGCGCGCTGCGCGCGACGTTGAGGAAGGAATGCGGGTCTTCGCCGCGGGTGGGCGGCACCCGCACGTACTGCCTGCGGCCCAGCCAGAAGATGAAGGTGGCGATGAACATCAGCACGCCGGGGATGCCGAATGCCACCGCCGGGCCGAAGTTGCGCAGGAACAGCGGCATCAGCAGCGAGGCGAAGAAGCTGCCGAAGTTGATCGTCCAGTAGAAGCCGTCGAAGACCAGTTTCGCCAGGTGCTTGTTGGCCTGGGTGAACTGGTCGCCACAGAAGCTGACCACCAGCGGCTTGATCCCGCCGCTGCCCAGCGCGATCAGGAACAGGCCGGTGTAGAAGCCGTTGCGGCTGTCCTCGAACAGCGCCAGGCAGGCATGGCCGGCGCAGTAGATCAGCGAGAACCACAGCACGGTGTTGTATTTGCCGAAGTAGCGGTCGGACAGCCAGCCGCCCAGCAGCGGGAAGAAATACACCCCGATGACGAAGCTGTGGAACACGTCCTTGGCGACGCCCTGCCGCTCCGCCTCCGGCACGTAGGCCAGGATCACGCTGCTGACGAGGAACTGCACCAGGATGTTGCGCATCCCGTAGAAGCTGAAGCGCTCGCACGCCTCGTTGCCGATGATGTAGGGGATCTGCCGGGGCAGGCGGGCGGTCGTAGCGGCCGTCGTCTGGCTCATGCGTTGCTCGTTGCTGGGGTTTCGGGAAGCCTAACCGATGCGGGCCTCAGGCCCACTCGCTCAGCCCTTCGCGTTCGTACAGGGTCTTGAACGCGGGGCGCGCCTTCATCCGCTGCGCCAGCGCGGCCAGCTGCGGCGCATCGGTGGCCGGCGACGGCGAATTGCGCGACCAGCGCATCAACATCACCAGGTAGAAGTCCGCCACGCATGGCGCATCGCCCAGCAGATAGGGACCATGGGCCTGCAGGTGCGCGTCGATCCGCTGCCAGTGCGCGCCCAGCCGCCGCGCGCAGTGTGCATGCACTGCCTCGGCATTCGCCTCGCCCGCCACCTCGCCCGGATACCACCATTGCCGCAGCAACGGCTGCACTTCGTTGGCCAGGTTGAACATCCATTGCAGGAAGTCCAGCCGCCGCGCATCACCGGGCGACGGCACCAGCCCCGCCTGCGGGTGCGTTTCCGCCAGCCACACGGCCAGCGCCGCCGCCTCGTGCTGCGGCTTGCCGTCGATCACCAAGGTCGGCACCACGCCGTTCGGGTTCAGCGCCAGGTAGTCGGGCGACTTCTGCTCGCGACTGGCGAAATCGACCAACCGCAACTCGTGCGGAATATCCAGTTCCAGCAACAGCCAATGGACGAGGAAGCTGGCGGAGCCGGGAGCGTAGTAGAGAGTCGCGGACATGGCGGGAATCCCCTGGGCAAGACGTCGCATCTTCGCACGCCGCCCGCCACGACTTCCGGCAGGCACCCGGCGATTTGCGCTGGGCTACCATCGCCCGATCACCCGGAGGTCCATGATGCGCCGCCACCTGCTCACGCTTGCCCTGCTGTCCGTCGCCACGTCCGCCCCGTCTGCCGTGCACGCGGCCAAGCCCGACCTGACCACCGTGGCCGAGCGCAGTGGCTATAAGCAGACCGGGCGCTACGACGAGGTGATCGCACTGTGCGAGGCCTACCAGCAAGCCTGGCCGCAGGCGGTGCGCTGTTTCGATTTCGGCACCAGCCCGCAGGGCCGGCCGATGAAGGCGATGGCGGTATCCACCCGCGGCGCGCTGACACCGGAGGACGCGCGGGCGCAGAACCTGCCGGTGGTGCTGGCGCAGGGCGGGATCCACGCCGGCGAGATCGACGGCAAGGACGCCGGTTTCGGGCTGCTGCGCGACCTGCTGCGCGGCAAGGCCGGCAAGGGCGTGCTGGACAAGACCGTCCTGCTGTTCGTGCCGGTGTTCAACATCGATGGTCACGAAAACTTCAAGGCCTGGAACCGCCCCAACCAGCGCGGCCCGGAGGAAATGGGCTTCCGCACCACCGCCCAGCGCTACAACCTCAACCGCGACTACGTGAAGGCCGACGCGCCGGAGATGCGCGCGATGCTGGCGCTGGTCAATGCCTGGGATCCGCTGGTGGCGCTGGACCTGCACGTCACCGACGGCGCCAAGTTCCGCCACGACATCTCCATCACCGGCGAGCCGGTCAATTCCGGCGACGAAGCGCTGCGCGCGGCCGGACGCGGCTTCCGCGACGGCATCATCGAAAAGCTGAAACAGCGCGGCTCGCTGCCGGTGGCGTTCTACCCCAGCTTCGAGGAGGAGGACGACCCGGCCTCGGGCTTTGCCGACGGCGTCAGCACGCCGCGCTTCTCGCACGGCTATTTCCCGCTGCGCAACCGCGTCGGCATCCTGGTCGAGACGCATTCCTGGCAGCCCTACCCCAACCGCGTGCGCGCCACCTACAACACCGTGCTGGCCGCGCTGGAGCTGGCCGCCGAACACGGCCCGCAGTGGCGCCAGCTGGAACTGGAGGCCGACGCCCGCGCCGCCGCGCTGGGCGGCCAGCCGGTGCCGCTGGACTACGCCACCACCGACGCGAAGCGCTTCATCGAATTTTTGGGCTACGCCTACACCCGCACACCGTCGGAGATCTCCGGCGCCAGCATGACCCGCTACGACGAGCGCACCCCGCAGCTGTGGATGCTGCCGCTGCGCGATACCGTGGTGCCCGGCCGCACGGTGGAAGCGCCGAAGGCCGGTTACCTGGTGCCGCCGGAACACGCTGCGCAGGTCGGCGCCCAGCTGCGCATCCACGGCATCGACTATCGCGTGCTGGAAACCGCCACCGCGCAGGCGGCGGTGCAGGCCTTCGACGCCGACAGCGTGAAGTTCTCGCCAACGCCGATGGAAGGCCACCAGCGCGCAACCCTCGCCGGCACCTGGGAGCCCGCCACCGCCGACCTTGCCGCCGGCGCCCTGTTCGTCCCCATCGCCCAGCCGAAGGCCCGCCTGGTGATGGCGATCCTGGAGCCGCAGGCGCCGGACTCGATGGCCGCCTGGGGCGCGTTCAACAACGCCTTCGAGCAGAAGGAGTACATGGAAGCCTACGTCGCCGAGGAACAGGCCCGGCTGATGCTGGCGCGCGACCCGGCGCTGAAGGCCGAGTTCGAGAAGAAGCTGAAGGACGATGCCGCGTTCGCGAAGAACCCGCGCGCACGCCTGGACTTCTTCTACCGTCGCCACCCGGCCTGGGACGCCGGCTACAACCGCTATCCGGTGCTGCGCACTGCGCTGGCCTACTGACGCAGCGCGCGCCCGTCTTACGGACGACGGGCGCAACTGCCGAAATCCACCGCAGGGCGGCGTTCGGCCTCAACAGTTCTCGTACTTCCAGTTGCGGCGCTTGCCTTCGGCCATCCATTCGATGGCCTGCGCCAGGCGCTTGGCTCGGGTTTCCTCGCGCTTGGCCTCGACGATCCATTCGATGTATTCGCGCCGGCAACCCGGCGGGAAGGCATCGAACGTGGCTCTGGCTGCCTTGTTGTTCTGCAGCGCGGCGGCCAGGTCCGCGGGCGTTTCCGGCGGCGGTTTCGACCCGGCCCTGCGCGCAGGCGATTTCACCCCGGATTCGTTGAGCTGCATCGCCTTGCGCAGGTGTGCCAGCAGGGTTTTGTCGGGCGGCAGGTCCTGCAGCGAGGTCATCTTGCCGTAGCTGCCCATGCCGTCGCGCGGCTCACCTTCGCCCACCACCAGGGCGTGCTTCCAGAACCCGAACGAGGCGTGCTGCTTGAACGCCGCCATTCCGCACAGGATGCCGCCGGCATGGCTGAAGCTGGGCATGCCCCACTTGATCGACTCCTCGACCCCGGGACAGGCCGCGTGCACCACCTCGCGCACATGCCGCAGGATCGGCTGCGCGAACGGTGCGGCGCGTTCGATGTAGGCGTCGATGCGGGGATCGCGTGCCATGCGCTTGCCTGCCTGGGAAGTCCGCGCCATTCTGCACCTACCTCCCCATCGGCGACACGCGCCCATGCGGCTACGCAATCCGATCCTCTGGCTGCTGCTGGCCATCGCCTTTGCAGCCGGCTGGCAGCAGTGGCGCTCGCAGCAGCACCTCCCGGCGGCATCGCAAGACTCCTCCGCAAGCCAAGCGCCCACGCAGCCAGCCGCAACCGACGCGACGGTCATTTCCGATCCGCCCGCCGGCACCAGCCCGACGCTGCCCGCGTTCCTGCCGCGGGAAGCACGCACCACCATCACCCTGATCCACCGCGGTGGTCCCTACCCGTATCGCCAGGACGGCCAAGTGTTCGGTAATCGCGAAGGCCTGCTGCCACGGCAGCCGCGCGGCTGGTACCGCGAATACACCGTCGATACCCCCGGCCTGCGCCACCGCGGCGCGCGCCGCATCGTCACCGGCGGCAACCCGCCGCGCGAGTGGTACTACAGCGACGACCACTACCGCAGCTTCCGCAGCTTCCACGTCGGTTTGCAGCCATGACCAGCCTCGCCCAGATGCTGGAAGACCCCCGGCAGGCCGGGGTGTACTTCGTCCTCGACGAGGACATCGCCCTGCTCGACATCGCCTGCGGCGGCGCCGGCCTGCACACGCTGCGCATCGACCTGCAGGGGTGCGAGGACAAAGCGCGCCTGCTGCAGCGGCTGGCCGACGGCCTGGCCACGCCGGCCGGCCAGGGCCGCAACTGGGATGCGCTCAGCGACCAGCTGCGCGACCTGTCCTGGTGGCCGGCCTCCGGCTACGCCCTGCTGCTGCCGCACGCGGCGGCATTGCGCGATGCCGACGAAACCAGCTTCGAAACCCTGCTGGACATCCTCGACGAAGCCAGCGTGGACTGGCAGGCCCGCGACATCCCGTTCTGGGCGTTCCTGGCCCTGCCCGACCGCGACCCCGCGGATGAACCGGAGCCGCCCGCACGCTAGCATGTGCGGATGCAGACACCCGCCTTCCGCAACGCCACGCCCGCCGACATCGACGCCCTTGTCGCCCTGGTGACTTCCGCCTACCGCGGCGATTCAAGCCGCGCGGGCTGGACCACCGAAGCCGACCTGCTGGACGGCAACCGCATCGACCCGGAGGTGCTGCGCGCCGACTTGGAACGGCCGCGCAGCCGCGTGCTGCTGGCGGAGGCCGACGGCGGGCTGCAGGCCTGCGCGCACGTGGCCGACGAGGACGGCGCCGGCTACTTCGGCATGTTCGCGGTGCACCCCGGGCTGCAGGGCGGCGGCCTGGGGAAGCAACTGCTGGCCGAGTGCGAACGCATCGCCCGCGACGAATGGCAGCTGCCGGTGATGCGCATGACCGTGATCGACGTCCGCGCCGAGCTGATCGCCTTCTACGAGCGCCGCGGCTATCGCCGCACGGGCGAGTTCAAGCCGTTCCCCTACGGCGACACCCGCTTCGGCCAGCCCAAGCGCGACGACCTGCGTTTCGAGGTGCTGGAAAAACCCCTGCGTGTGGAGGCGGCGGCGTGAGCGAGACCTGGACCTACGTCTGCACCACCGCCGAGCTGCTGCCGGGGGAAATGAAAGTCGCTTTCGACGAAGTCACCGGAACCCCGATCGCGGTGTTCAACCTCGACGGCATGTTCTATGCGCTGGAAGACCAGTGCACGCATGAGGATTTCGAGCTGTCGGCGGGCCACTTCGACGCTACTTCCGGGCAGGTGGAATGCGTGCTGCATGGCGCGAAGTTCGACGTCCGCGACGGCACCGCGCTATGCGCGCCGGCCTACGAACCGGTGGCAAAGTTTCCGGTGAAGGTGGAAAACGGCGCGGTGTTCACGCGCGACGATCGCTGAACGGCACGCAGTTCGTCCTTCGCCTGTCAGGCAGGGCGCTCCGTCCCGGCACGCCCGTGTCCAAAGCCAATCGGTGCCAGCTGCGGGCGGCAGAGGTACTTTTTTCAAATTTTATTGCCAATACGAATCGTTCGCATTAGCATGCGCAGGCCGCAGCGCCCAGCTGCCCTAACTTGCCCCGAGGATTCGATGTTCCAGCCGCAGCGCCCGCACCTCCGCCGCCCATCCCCTGCTCCCCTGACCCTGGCCATCGGCTTGGCGCTGTGTGCGCCCGCTTTCGCGTCGGGGGTTGAGGACGACGCCAGCAAGCGGGACCCCGCCAAAGACGTGGACGCGGTCATCGTGGTCGGCCAGCGCTACCTGCCGGACTACCAGGTGCGCAACACCCGTGGTGCCACCAAGACCAACACCCCCCTGCTGGACGTGCCGCAGGCAGTCACCGTGGTAACCGACAAGCTGGTGGCCGACCAGGCCGTCACCAGCCTCAACGAGACCTTCCGCTACATGCCTGGCGTCGGCACCGCGCAGGGCGAAGGCAACCGCGACACTCCGGTCATGCGCGGCATCAGTTCCACCGGCGACTTCTATGTCGATGGCATCCGCGACGACGTGCAGTACTTCCGCGACGTCTACAACCTGGAGCGCGTCGAGGCCCTGAAGGGCCCCAGCGCGATGATTTTCGGCCGCGGGGGCACCGGCGGCGTCATCAACCGCGTCACCCGCATGGCCGACGGCATGAACCATCGCAGCGGCACCGTGCAGCTCGGCTCCAACCAGCGGCGACGCGGCACCTTGGACTTCGGGCAAGGCTTCGGCGAAACCGCAGGCTTTCGGGTCAATGCCGTGGTCGAGGATTCGCAGACTTTCCGCGACGATGGCTATCTGAAGCGGTACGGGGTGAATCCGTCGTTCAACTTCGATCCGGGCGATGCCACCCGCGTGGTGCTGGCCTACGAGCGTTTCCACGACGACCGCACCACCGACCGCGGCGTGCCCTCGTTCGACGGCCGTCCGCTGGATACCGATCCGGCGACCTTCTTCGGCAATCCGAAGCTGAGCAGGACCGAAGCCGACGTGGACGCCTTCGACGTCATCATCGACCACGCCTTCAGCGAAGGCCTGAACCTGCGCAACCACCTGCGCTGGGCCGACTACGACAAGTACTACCAGAACGTGTTCCCGAGCGCCGTGGATGCGACCGGCGCCAGCGTGACGCTGGCCGCCTACCGCGCAGACACCACCCGCCGCAACCTGTTCAACCAGACCGACCTGGTCTGGGAAACCCGCAGCGGCGCGCTGCGCCATACCGTGCTGGCCGGGATCGAGCTGGGCCGGCAGGTGACCGACAACTTCCGCCAGACCGGTTACTTCGCGCCCGGCACCAACGTCGTGCCGATCGCCAGCCCCAACGTGGACGTGGCAATCGACTTCCACCAGAGCGCCACCGATGCCGACAACCATGGCGTCGCGCGCACCTCGGCGGTGTACCTGCAGGACCAGATCGAGTTCTCACCCCAGTGGCAGGCGATCGTGGGCGTGCGCTTCGACAACTTCCGCGTGGATCTGCGCAACAACCGCAACGGGCAGTCGTTCCGCAGCGACGACAACCTGCTCTCGCCGCGCGCCGGGCTGGTGTACAAGCCGCTTGAGAACGTGTCCCTGTACGCCAGCCTCAGCAAGGCATTCCAGCCGCGCGCCGGGGACCAGTTGGCGTCGCTCAGCGCCAGCAATGCTTCGCTCGAGCCGGAAAGCTTCCGCAACCGCGAAATCGGCGCCAAGTGGGACATCCACAAGGACCTGCAGGCGAGCATCGCCGTCTACCGCCTCGACCGCAGCAACGTGGCAGTGACCGACCCCGCCGATTCGACCAGGATGCTGCTGGTCGACGGCCAGTACACCGAGGGCGTGGAGCTGGGCCTGGCCGGGCGCATCACCGATCGCTGGCAGGTCATGGGTGGCTACGCCTGGCAGTCCGGCGAGATCACCACCACGCAGTCGGCCACCGCGGTGGAAGGCAACCGGTTGGCGCAGCTGCCACGCCATTCGGCCTCGCTGTGGAACCGCTACGACTTCAGCGACAGGTTCGGTGCGGGCCTGGGAATCGTGTACCGCGGCGAGATCTACGCCAACGTGGACAACAAGGTGGCGCTGCCGGCCTTCACCCGCGTCGATGCAGCGGTCTACTGGACGCTCTCGCCGTCCCTGCAGCTCCAGCTCAACGTGGAGAACCTGGGCAACACCCGCTATTTCGCCAGCGCCCACAGCAACAACAACATCAGCCCGGGTGCGCCGCGCAGCGCATGGGTCAGCCTGAACTTCCGCTACTGAGTCGACCCATGAGCCAGGACATTTCGGCACGTCGCCGCAATACCCGCTACCGCTGGATCCGCCAGCTGCACCTGTGGATCGGCGCCTGGGGCGCGCTGGCGGCGATCCTGTACGGCATCACCGGCCTGGTGATGAACCACCGCTTCGGCGACGGCGCCTGGCCGCAGGGCGAAAGCAGTGAGGCTGCACGGGCCGAGCTGGCGATTCCAGCGGCAGCACGAGCATCGCCCGAACAGCTGTCGCTGTGGCTGCGCAGCCACCAGCAGCTCGACGCCCAGGTCATTCGCAAGGGCGGACCGGGCGGCGGTGAAGGCAAGCCGGCGCCCAAGTGGACGCTGAGCGGCGGCAGCGCGGGCAGCTCGTGGGCGCTCGAATATGTCCCCGGCAACGAAAGCGCGACTCTCAAGCACAGCCGGCATTCGCCGCTGGCGGCGTTCAACCGCCTGCACAAGGCGGTTGGCGGCGGCCCGTTCTGGGTGCTGTTGGCCGACAGCTTCGCCGTCGGCATGTTGCTGCTTGGCGTTTCCGGAATCTGGATGTGGGCCCGCGGGCGCGGCTGGCGCGAGATGGCGTTCAGCGTGATGGGACTGTCCACCGTGGTGTTCGTCGCCGTCCTGGGACTGGCATTGGGCTAGCGTTCGACGGACGCGTACGGCTTCGCCGCATCAAAAAGAGGTGCGGCACATCCCTGTGCCGCAGCGACGTCAATTCCTTTGACGCCGCCTTTGACCTTGAAAGTCCCCAGGGGATGAGGGTTGATCAAAGCCGCCTGGCTTTGATCAGACCTCGCCCTGCTCTACAACCCGCGCCAGCAGGAGTTCGCCGGCCCCGTCCAGCGCAAACCGTGTGCGTACACGATGGCCGCGAAGGATCGCGGTGTCGCCCGGCGCCATGACGCCGGGCCCGGCTAGACCGGGAAAATGCGCCTGCCCGGCCAGCAGATGCGCCACCCAGGTTTCCCCCGGGTCGGCAAACAGCACCATCGCTCCGGCCAGCGGCCGCCGCCAGAGCTGGACGTCGGCATGACCGCGCTTCCACATCAGGTTGAAGTCACGGCTGGGGCCGTCGACCAGTTGTCCCACCAGCGGGCGCTCGCCGGCGAACCGCTGCATCCCGCAAGGCGGCAACAGATCGCGCACGTCGCCATCGTCGAAACGCAGGCGCATGCCCTCGCCTTCCAGCAGCACCAGCGCGCGCTCCACGCCCGGAAATGTCGAAAAGGGGGCGTCGGTTTCCACTTCCGCGAGAGACACCCGCCAATTCCAGTCGTCGGCATCCGGGCACCGGAAGACTTCCGAGGTCCACCCCGCACCGTTCTTCCAGCGCATGCGCCGGTAGTCCTGCGCGCGCAGGACCGTGGTTGCCGGCGCCGTCGCCATTCCCGTCATCGCCGCAGTATCGCCGGCCAGCGAAGGGCCGGCGACGACGCGCTCTGCATTCATCGGCGCACGACCCGCTGCGGCGCCACCTTCCGGATCGGGGCATTCGCAGTCTTCGGAGCAACCCGCGGCGCGCCCACCACGATCCGGTCGCGATTCCTCTCCACGGTCTTCAACCCGATGCCCTTGACCAGCGCCAGCTGCTCGGCGCTGCGGAACGCGCCATTGGACTTGCGGTAGTCGACGATCGCCTGGGCCTTGGCAGGACCGACGTTCACCAACACGCGGTCGATGGTGCCGGCATCGGCGGTATTGATGTTGACCGTCTCGCCGGCGGCGGCGGTGCCCGCCAGGGCGAAGCACAGGACCAGCGGGGCGAGCAGATTGGTCAGTGACTTGATGTTCATGGGATGGCTCCTTGGGTTGGGATCTGTAGCCGGATCGCACGTCTTGCGCCGGTGTGTGCAGATTGCCAACCGCGACAGGGACAGCCTATCGGCCGCCGTCCCGGCGCGCGTCGGGATTACCACCCGGTTCTGGGTAGGAAAAGTCTGATCCGATGCGCCTGCAACGTCGACACGCGGGGGATGCTTCTCCGCGCGGCGCTACAATGGCCCCTTCAGATCAATGCCCGGAGACAGGCACGCCATGCACACCGCCCCCTTCGACGCCAACCGGATCCGCGACTTCGTCGGCGCCAAGTGGGATGCCGAAATCGTCCCGCAGCTGGTCGACTACATCCGCATCCCCAACAAGTCGCCGATGTTCGACGCCGACTGGGTGCAGAACGGCCACATGGATCGCGCGGTGGCGCTGATGGAAACCTGGGCCAAGGCGCAGGGCATCCCGGGCATGCAGCTGGAAGTGGTGCGGCTGGAAGGCCGCACGCCGCTGATCTTCATCGACATCCCCGCCGCCAACGGCGGCCGCAACGACGACTGCGTGCTGCTCTACGGCCACCTCGACAAGCAGCCGGAAATGACCGGCTGGGACGAGGGCAAGGGCCCGTGGGAGCCGGTGCTGGAAGGCGACCGCCTGTACGGCCGCGGCGGCGCCGACGACGGTTACGCGATCTTCGGCTCGCTGACCGCGGTGATGGCGCTGCAGGCGCAGGGCGCGGCGCACGCGCGCTGCGTGGTGCTGATCGAGGCCTGCGAGGAGTCCGGCAGCTACGACCTGCCCTTCTACGTGGACCACCTGGCCGAGCGCATCGGCAAGCCCTCGCTGGTGGTGTGCCTGGACTCCGGCTGCGGCAATTACGAACAGCTGTGGTGCACCACCTCGCTGCGCGGCTTGGCCGGCGGCAACCTCACGGTCAAGGTGCTCAGCGAAGGCGTGCACTCGGGCGATGCGTCCGGCATCGTGCCTTCGAGCTTCCGCATCATCCGCGACCTGCTCTCGCGCATCGAGGACGAGGACACCGGCCGCGTGCTGATCGAGGGCATGCACGTGGACATCCCGGCCGAGCGCCGTGCACAGGCCGCCAAGGTGGCCGAAGTGCTGGGTGACGAGGTGTTCGACAAGTTCCCGTTCCTGCCCGGCATGTCGCCGATGGCCAGCGACCGCACCGAACTGGTACTCAACCGCACCTGGCGGCCGGCGCTGTCGATCACCGGCGTGGACGGCATCCCGCCGCTGGCCTCGGCCGGCAACGTGCTGCGCCCGCATACCGCACTGAAGCTCAGCCTGCGCCTGCCCCCGACCCTGGACGGCAAACGCGGCGGCGAGCTGCTGCAGGAAGCCCTGCTGAAGGACCCGCCCTACGGCGCGGAGGTCAGCCTGAAGCTGGAGAAGGCGAGCACGGGCTGGAACGCGCCGGCGCTGGCCCCGTGGCTGGAAGCGGCCATCGACCAGTCCAGCCAGGAATTCTTCGGCAAGCCCGCCATGTACATGGGCGAAGGCGGCACCATCCCCTTCATGGGCATGCTGGGCGAGAAGTTCCCCGGCGCGCAGTTCATGATCACCGGCGTGCTGGGTCCGCATTCCAACGCCCACGGCCCCAACGAGTTCCTGCACATCCCGATGGGCAAGGCGGTCACCGCCTGCGTGGCCCGCGTGATGGCGGAGCACAATGCGGCCAGCCTGCGTGGCGAGACCACCGGGGTGGCGGCGGCAGCGGTCAATTCGTTTGCGGATACGCTGGGCGGTTGCTGCTGATTCCGCTTCGCTAGGCATGCTGGAACCAACAACAAACCCGCCTTTCGGCGGGTTTGTTGTTTGTCGCGGTTGCCGGGATTTACCAACAGCCCGAGGTAGTCGGGGACTTGGTGCCGGCCTGATTCACTGACAGGGTGCCGCAGGAATCTCCGCTCTGCGCACCTTGGGGGGAGGCAGCTATCGTATAGGTCTTCGCCGCCAGGTTGTTCACCGCAAAAGCGTAGTATTCACGCGCCTTTGGCTCGCAGATGGACGTAAGCGTTGCCGCTGATGGCGTTCCGGCTGCGTTGTAGGCCATGGAGGTGGTGTAGAAACGCTCCATCTGCTGAGCAGCCGCCAATGCACAGGCCGCTCCTGCAGCACGCCGCGTTTTGCGCATGTGCTCGTTGTAGGAGGGCAAGGCGATACTGGCAAGGATGCCAATGATGGCCACCACGACCATGAGCTCGATCAGGGTGAAACCGCCGGCCTTCGGGCTGCGCATGAAGAACTCCTTTGTCTTGGTCGTCATGGCGCTCAATCCCTCCTGATCTCGCGCCAGGAAACCGGCGACCACTCCTTGCCGACGATCCCGCCGGAACCGGGCTTTTCACCCGCATTGGTGCCACCCACGACCAACTTGCCATCCAGAATGATCGGCAAGGTGGGCATGCCCACACCGAAGTTCACTGAACCCACGGGCACACCACCGATGCTCTGATCCGTGGTGTCTCCGTCCTTGTCGAGATCGAAGAAGGACTTGCCCGCGCTGGTCCCCGTGAACGCATCGAGGGCGTTGATATAGCCTGACCCGGAAGCTTCACACGCATCACCCTCTGGAATCATGCTGGCCGTGACCAGGATGTTGGAGACCAGCTGCGCATCCTGCACGATCCGCTCGCCCTTGCCCGGCAGATCCATGTACCAGCCATTGTAGGTGGCAGCCAGATCCGTCTTGGCTTCGAAGGTGCGCACGGGATAACCATCCTGGGTGGCCCCAGTGTTGATGATCGAGCGCTTCTTCAGCTGTCCATGCGTCACAGTGGAACCCGTATCGATGATGCCGTACATGCCTTGGGTACCCGGAACCTTGTCGTCAGCCTCGGTCGTAGTCATGTAACTGCCAGTCCCGAAGAACACCCACCGCTTGTAGGTCCGGGGATCTGTCGCCACCGTCACGCCTCCGGTGATCGGCTGCACGGCACCAGTGCCGTTGGCGGTACGCGCGGTGAACATCTTGGTTACCGTCCAGCTGGCCGGCGAGGCGCTGCTCATGTCGAACTTCCAGACATTGCCCAAACGGTCACCCGCATACGCATAAGCCAGCGTCCTGCCGTCGCGCCCCAGGATGCCAGTGGGCGCCGAAAGACCATTCGGGTTCGCGGCATCTCCTGCTCCAGTGTCGATCTCCCTGATGATGGCGCCGGTTGCTGGATTGATCACGAACAAAACGGCCCGGTTGTTGGTGCTGTTCACCCCGTTCCCCACGATCGCCGCCACCGAGCCTCCGCCCACGCGGGCCAGGATCGGCCGCCCGGTCACCAAGCCCATGTTGGCATTACCGCCGCCAATCTCCCACTTCACGTCCCCCGTGCCGAAGGCAGCGGGATTGGTGACGTCGAGACCAAACAAACCCTTGCCACCGCGACCCATTGCACCAACCAGATAGTTCTTGTTGGGCGTCAGCTTGCGGTTGGTCACAACCACCGGCCCGTCAACAAACCACTTGTGGGTGTAGTCGCCCCGGCTCAGCTGGCTCAGGTCGCCCAGGTTCACCAATCCAGGAATATAAGCGAACTGCTCGACGCCAGTGTCGGCATCGAAAGCGTGCAACATGCCGTCGTTGGCGCCCACGTACAGGGTTTTGGTGTCGTCGACATACGCAGGCGACGAATTGACGATGTCGCCCAGCACCGTGCTTGCACGATTCCGCAGCAGCCCGCCATTGCGTTCTTCCAGTGCCCCGTCGCCCTTGATATAGGCGGCATTTTCGGAGCCGGTGACCGGATAATCGACAGGCCCACCCGGCCTGGCCAGCGCGGAGAGTTGCGTGGAAGTCGGGAAGGTGTCGCCAGACCCCGCATTGAAGGTGAACACCTTGCGGCTTGCCGCGGCCGGAACTGTTGCCGACCACGCCTGTACAGAGGGCTCGCTGTTTGCATCGAGCGTCCACGCCTTCACGGCGCCAGTCCAGAGACCGGACACATAGCTGGCGTTGAATACCTTGCCGCCCGTCTTGATGGAGGCCGCATTGGTGGCGACGTTCGAGAAGGAGCTGGTTCGTTGGGCGATCGCAGCCAACGCCTTGGCCAGACCGCTTGTGAATTCCTTGGGGTTGCTGGCGGAAACGAAAGATCCCCGACCGTTGACCGCTGCATGCAACAGGTCGTCAATATTGGCAGCACGGTCGTCACCCGGCTGCGGCCACGCGGGGTTGGCCGGTACGTCGCCAACACTGGACCAGCCCATCGACGTTTTCAGACCGATGGAAATCCCAAAGGTCACCATATGCTGCCAGAACGCGGGATCAGCCTGTGTGGTGGGAACGTTATTGGCGAGGTCGCGAAGATCGGTCTTCCAGTAGTACATGGCCACGTCGGCCAATGTATTGGAGTCCGCACCGGCATACGGCGCCCCCGGACTATATTGATAACTTTCGCCCTTGGGGCCGGTAATCAAGCTTCCCGCGGTGTTGTCGGCGTTCCCAACCGACGAACCTGCACCGTTCCAGTAGCCGTCAGTGGTCAGAATCGAGAAGTTCTGGCGGCATGAGTACTGGTTGGACCCTGCCTCGGGCCCATAGGGACCGGAGGTGGTCGTATCCTGAAAATACTTGCCCGCATTTTCAAGAATGTTACGCAACGGCGTTCCGTTGTTAGCGCTTGCCGCGAACAACCGGCGATACCAGGTGGTACGGCTCGTAGTGGCAGGCGTCACATTGTCGACAAATCGCCCGTCGTTCCCGTCCCCGACGGGAATGTCGAAATTGGTACTTCCGTTCTGGTGCAGGCTGCGGTAGCCAACGCGCACCTTGTTACCCAACGGGCGGAAGGCTTCGGCGGCGCCGGCCTTTGCTGCCTTGATGCGGGTGCGATGGAAGGAATACCACGTAGCAAAATTGGTTTTTTCGTCCGCCACCGAGCGACCGGTAGGCGCATTCGGCGTAGGAGGGGTGGCAGGCGTGCAGTTGATCCAGCCCCAAGTGCCAGCGCTTCCGCCGTCACAGCTGTTGGTTCGACTCCAAGTGCCCCACAGACTATAATCCGCATCGCTGTTGGTATTGTTCCAGCGCTTTGCAACTATGCTGTAATTACCGGACAGGGCTGAATTAACCGAACAGGTATCGGTATCTCCCGCATTCACCTGCCCTGAACAAACCAAGGAACTGTCAGGCGCATAGACCCAGTACAAAACGCTTCTGGAACTGTTGGGAGATTTAATATTGAGAACAAGTTTATCGCCAGCAGAATGTCCCGATACCGGGTGGGTGTTGCTTCCCGATCCCCGAACAGTCCCGCTGGAGGGCGAGATGGCGGAATTGCCCGAGGTAGCGACGATTTTGCCGTACTCCCCTCGCAAGACATCAACGCCGCCTGAAATAATCTGATACCGATGATAGTTTTCGACATTGGAAAGATAGGACAAACTCGTTTCGGCGGTATCCTTTGGAACGTAGAACGTCTGCGTGTTATTGGAAAGATTCCTGCTGCCGCCGGAACTGCCGTTACCATCGTTGCTGGCGTAGTTGTCGCTGCTATACGCAGAGGTATAGCTAGTGCCACCACTCAGGCGATTACCATTCGCCCCCATCCAGGGCTGATAGGTAACTGAGGGGTTGTAATAGAGCGAGTTGGTAATGTAGTTCTGCTCGTACATCGCAGAGTTTCCAGTACTCTCACTATCCTTGCTGGTGCCCGTTGTGATGCCATTGGCGTCCGGACCATCACTGAAATTCCCGGAACCGGTAATTTGAGCGATGTCCTGATTATTCATGTTACGCCACGCCATCGAACCTGAATCATCCAGGATAAACAGGATGTTCGGCGCCACCTTGTTGCCGGTGGTCAACGGTTCGTCCGGAATGGTGATGCCCGCACTGACCGGCAATGCCAGCAAGGTAGCGAGGCAGGCTGCGGGTGCCACCCACCAAGGTTGCGTCGCTGCGAAATACTTACGGGCTTGAACGACTCGGGTCTTCATGGCGGCGCTCACAGCTTGGGACTACGGTAGATGACATCGGATTGCAGGACCACCATCGCACGCCCGTCGGTATTGGTGCGTGCGGTGATGCGGAACAGCGGTCCGCGATTGGTGGTCTCCGACCCCGGGATGACGCCGGTGGTCTCCATGGCAGTGGTGTTTTCGCCCAGATACTCGATCCAATACTGGGTTGCCACGCCACGGAGGGTGGGGCCCGCGCGCCACCCCGCGGCGGATTCCGCGGTGTAGGAAGGGCAGATACCATCGCTCGCGCAGTCGGCGGCGGTAGGCACCGTGGTGCGCCATTTGGGCGCTGCTGCCAAGTTGGCCCGAGCAGTTGCAAGCGCGTTCTCCACCGCCTGCGTAGCCAAGCTGCGGTCGCGTAGATTGGCGCTCATGCGCTCCTGCATCGCGGAGCTGCGCAGCACCGCCACGCCAAGCACCGACATCACCACCAGCAACAACAGGACTACGAGCAGCGAGATGCCCCGTTGCCGCCGGTTGCCCCGAAAAGACTGGACGTTCTTCATAGACTGCGATTCCTGATACTGGCGGTAGAAGCCACGTTTCGGTTCACGATGTCGTTCTCACCAGGGGCTTTGGAGGGCATCACCGCCCGCATGGGCATGAACATGCGCACGGCATCCACCGACTGGAAATCCGTGGGCGCAGCGACATACACCGCGGGGTTGCCGTTGGCCGCCTGGTGGTAGGTCACGTCCAGCCGCTGCACCCCCTCAGCCACTTCCTGGTCACCGCCGCCATTGCGGTTGACGTACAGCGAATTGCCGGTGGCGCCGCCGTTGGCCTTCACATGCCAGCGGTTATTACGGAAGCGCGCGATGGAGATGCTGGCCGGATCGCCATATTCGGTAAGCGCCGGGTCGAACTCCAATGCTGCCGTAAACGTAACGGTTTGCCCGGCAATCGAGGCGATCTGGGCAAACCCGGTCATGGCCGCATTGCACACCATGACGCGGTCACCCACCTTGAAAATGTCACTCGCCTGGGGCGCGCTTTCCACCAACGTGACCGCGGACGCGGACGCCGTTTTCACCCGGTACGACAGGTCATCCGCCGACACCGTGGTGAGCTCGGTTGCGCTGCCGGAAAGGGGGGTCTTGAATGACGTGCTCATCGCGTCCAACCCCAGCACCGAAGCTTCTGCGGAGCAGGCGGAACTTCCGGTGGACCGCACATCCTTGGAGAGCAATTCGTAGGCCACGCGCGCGTTTTCCTGCACACGGTTCTGTCCATCGCTGGCATTGAACGTGCGCAGATTGGACTGGAACACGGCGACAGCCGCACCCAGCACAAGAAGACCCAGCACCATGGCAACCATCAATTCGATCAGACCGAAGCCTGCTTGCTTTCCCCTGCTCATATGCGCGCCTCCGTCACCACCGTCCGGGTTTGAGCCCCCCCTGCGCGGCGGTCATCCCACTGGACGGTGACGGTATACACGCCACCTGCCTGGGTGATGCTGCCGCAGGTGGTGGTGTCGCCAGCGCCCGTGCCGATGGTGGCCTTGAGCTGCGTCACCCAGTTATTGAGATCGTTTGATGCGAGCGAGCCGCCAGCAGCAGGCACCGTTGCGCAAGCGGCGGTGCCATTGAAGACATAGGCCGCCGCATTCAGCCGGTTGGCGCGCATCGCCTCGATAATGGAGTTTGCGGCCATCACCGCTTGGCTGCTTTCCAATGAGCCTTGCCCACCGCGCAGGGCCAATGCCTGCATGGAGGCCACACCCAGCATGCCCACCGCCAGCACCACCACGGCAACGAGGACTTCGATCAAGCTCATGCCGCGGATGTGCCGGGGGAGAGATTTCAATTGGGTGGGGGTTTTCATGAACAGGTCACCTTTTTCACCGAGATCACACCACTGATCTGCACACATACATAGCGCGAGTGCCCGGCCACCGAGACTTGGAGTTGCTGCGCGCTGTCCGCGACGCCAGAGGCCCGGAACTGTATCCCGGCCGCCGCCCCAGAAACTTGCACGCTGCCCGGCATGGAAATCTCACGCACCAGTTCCGTGGTGGCGGCATTGGCCGGATCCTGCCAATACACCACCATCCGGCTTGCGGAAGCGGCGCAGCTGGTTCCGGACGCGGAAGCACAGGCGATGATGCGCTGGTTGCGCTTCAAGGCCTCCGACCGGGCTAGTTGCAGCGCCCCGGTCACCTCTTCCGACGCCCCGCGAACCCGACTGTTGTTGATCATGTCGGTCATGGCAGGCACGGCGACGACCGCGATGATGCCCAGGACCGCGACGGTCACCATCAGCTCCACCAAGGTGAAGCCGCGCGAGCCGCGGTGCAGCGGGTGTGGGTACAGGTGTGACAACGTGGCGCCCCTCCCAGTTTGGCGAGTCAACCTTATCCATCGTGCCACGGGGTTGCCAGTCAGGACCGACGGGCGGGCACTCGCCGGGGGCAGGCGGTGGGTGGCCGCACCCCTTAGCCAGGTCAGCCCCCCCATTGTCGCCTCTGCTACCCTGAGGAAAAGCCGCCGACCCGCCTTGAACGCCTCCCCGGATCCCCTTGCCGCGCTCTGGCGCCCGCCCGCCCTTCTCGGCGTGATGCTGGGTGGCGAGGCATTGGCGGCAATCCTTGCCCTGGCCCCCGCCGAGAGCAGCGAGCGCCTGGTGCAGTTCGGGCTGGCCTCACTGGGCATCCAGTGGGTGGCCTTGGGCACGCTCTGCGCACTGTATCTCCTGCGCAACCGCCTCGGCCGACTGCCACCGATGACGTTGGCCTGGGTCTGCCTAGGCTTGTTCCTGGCAATGAGCCTGCTGGTGTCGATGGCGGCCTGGAGCGTGCTGGCCGTGGGCGGACTCGGTGACGGCAGCCGCCAGGCCTTCGTCCTGCGCACGCTGGCGATCGCGCTGGTGGTGGGCCTGATCGGTCTGGTCAGCTATCAGAACTACTGGCGTTCACGACGGCTGGCAGTGCGCGCCAAGCAGCTGGAGCTGGAAGCACTGCAGGCGCGGATCCGCCCGCACTTCCTGTTCAACACGCTCAATACCGGCGCGGCGCTGGTGCATGCGCGACCGGACGAGGCGGAGCGCGTGCTGCTGGATCTGGCCGACCTGTTCCGAAGCGCACTGCGCGGCCCGCAGCTGATCCCGCTGGCGGAAGAACTGGCGTTGACCCGCCGCTACCTGGAAATCGAAGCCCTGCGCTTCGGGCCGCGCTTGCAGCTGACCTGGGATTTGCCGGAAACGTTGCCGGAAGTGCCGGTGCCCTCGCTGTCGATCCAGCCGCTGGCGGAGAACGCGATCCGCCACGGCATAGAGCGCCTGCCCTCGGGCGGCCGGCTGGAGGTCGCAGTCCGTCCGGGCGAGGACGCGATCGAAATCGTCATCACCAACGACCTGCCCGCAGTCGAAAGCAGCCACAAGGGCCACGCGATCGGACTCGCCTCGGCGCGCGAGCGGGTGCAGGCGATGACCGGGGGACGCGGGCGGATCGATGCCTCGGTGGAGGACGGGCGGTACGTGGCGCGGATGCACCTGCCCGCTTGAACCACCCTCACGCTTGGCAAGGACGGCGGCCGCACCGGGGGACCGCCGTCGGAAATCGGCACCACGTGCCGCAACGCAGTCGTCAGGCAACCACGCGGTAACAGGGTTTGTACTCGCCCGAGATCTTCATCCGGCGCTGCTCCACGAACGCGCGCAGCAGCGCGTCCAGCGCGAGCATGATGTCCGGATCACCGTGGATCTCGAACGGCCCATGCGCTTCGATCCGGCGCATGCCATCTTCCTTGACGTTACCGGCGACGATGCCAGAGAACGCGCGGCGCAGGTCGGCCGCCAGTTCATGCGGCTTGCGCCCGTGGTGGAGGTCCAGCCCCGCCATCAGCTCGTGGGTGGGCACGAACGGCTGCTGGAACTCCAGCGGCACATCGATGCCCCAGTTGAAGAAGAAGGAATCCTTCTGCGCGATGCGCTGTTCCTTGACCTTGCGGATGCCCATGTCCATGCGCTTGGCCACGCGCGCGGGATCGGCCACGATGATTTCGTAGAGCCGGGCCGCATCGTCGCCCAGCGTCAGGCGGATGAACCTGTCGATCTGCTCGAAGTACGGCGCGGCGCCGGTGGGCCCGGTCAGGATCAGCGGGAAGCGCAGGTGCGCGTTTTCCTCGCGCAGCAGGATCCCGAGCAGGTACAGGATTTCCTCGGCCGTGCCGACACCGCCGGGGAACACCACGATGCCGTGGCCCATGCGGACGAAGGCCTCGAGGCGCTTCTCGATGTCCGGCATGATCACCAGGTGGTTGACGATGGGGTTGGGCGACTCGGCGGCGATGATGCCCGGCTCGGTGACGCCGATGTAGCGTGTGCGGCGGCGACGCTGCTTGGCATGGGCGATGGTGGCGCCCTTCATCGGCCCCTTCATCGCGCCCGGGCCGCAGCCGGTGCAGATGTCCATCCCGCGCAGGCCCAGCTCGTAGCCCACCTGCTTGGTGTACTTGTATTCCTCCTGCCCGATCGAGTGGCCGCCCCAGCACACCACCAGGTTGGGATCTGCAGGATGCAGCACGCGCGCATTGCGCAGCAGCCGGAACACCGCATCGGTGATGCCTGAGGAGGTGTTCAGCTCCTCGTCGCCGTTGAGGTCGATGGCGGTGAACGCGAGATCGCGCACCACAGCGAACAGCAGTTCGGCCACGCCCGCGATGATCTGGTCGTCGACGAAGGCCATCGCCGGGGCATTGGTGAGCTCGATGCGCACCCCGCGGTCCTGCTGGCGCACCTGGATGTCGAAGTCGGGATACAGCTCCTGCGCAGCGCGCGGATCGTCCGAGGCGCTGCCGGAAGTCAGCACCGCCAGCGCGCAGCGGCGCAACAGGTCGTGCAGGCCACCGGCGGACGCATCGCGCAGGCGCGCGACTTCCTCGCGCGACAGCACGTCCAGCGCGCCACGCGGATAGATGTGCGTGGAGACGGTAGGGAGAGTGGGGGTAAAGGGGATGGCCGCGCCCTGCGGCAAGGTGGTGGTCGTATCGTTCATGCAGCCAGTCTAGCGCGCGGCTGCGGATCCGGTCAGGGGGCAGCGACGATGCGGCGCCCAGCCTGCGCACGCCCCCGCCAAAAGCAAACGGCCGGGTTGCCCCGGCCGTTTGATCTGCAACAGCCGATTGCTATCAGAACTGGTAGCGAACGGTCAGCAACGCCTGCCAGCGCGAAATCACGCGGGACGGATTGGCGTAGGAGTCGTAGACGCCGAACTCCTGCCACGCCGGCGAAGCGGCGGTGCCGAGGTCGTAGACATACTTGCCGTTGGTGACGCCACTGACGTAGGCGAGGCGACGGGTCCCGAAGAAGCCCAGGCCATCCTGCTGCCCCCAGTCCTTGTTGACCATGTTCAGGAAGTTGTAGATGTCCAGGCGGACGACGACCTTGTTGCCCTTGAAGAAGCCGGGCAGCTCCTGCTGGAAGCCGACGTCGAGCTGGTTGATCCACGGCTGGTGCGAGGAATTGCGCTCGGCGATCTGGCCGCGACGCGAGCTCAGGTACGGATCGCTGTCGATGAAGGCCTGGAAGGCCTGGATCTGCGCGGCGGTCGTGCCGGCCTTGTACGACACGATCGGGTCGTTGGCCAGCGGGATGTAGGCCAGGTCGACGTTGTTGATGCTGTCGCCGTTCACGTCGGTACCGAACGTCCAGCTGTACGGCAGGCCATTGCGGCCGTTGTAGTACATAGAGACGGTGGTCTTGTAATCACCGAAGAACGCATGCTCCCAGCTCATCGACGCCTTCACCGACAGGGGCACGTCGAATCGCGCCGTCGACTCGATGGAGTCGTTCGGATTCACGCGGGCCACGTAGTTGTAGTTCGAGATGGCGCGCGAAGCGGTACCCGGCGTGACGTCGGTGCTGTGCGTCTGGGTGATGCTGAAGTTGCCGCGGAACCCGTTGGACAGGGCCTTCGTCAGCGAGAAGGTGATCGAATCCGACTTGCCCTTGTTGGTGTTGGTCAGCAGCGTGGACTGGTAATCGAGTTCGCGGAACGAACCATTGTTCTTGCTGCTGCCATAACCCGCCGTCCAGTACGAATCACGCCCGTCCGGCAGCGTGCCGTTCGGCGTGCCGATGTTCGGCAGCTTGTAGTCGATGGCGTTCTTGGACTTGATGTGCTGGTACTCGATGCTTCCGGTCAGGCCCCACCAAGGCAGTTCGGCATCGAAGCCCAGCGCGAACTTCCAGGCGCCCGGCATCTTGAAGTCCGGATCAAGCACGTCGATCGTGCAGCGCGCATTGGTGGCGCACACGCCGGCCTGGACGTTGGTCGGACCCGGCTGGTTGGCCGGATCGGGGTTGAACGGGTCGGCGACCGGATTGGTGCCGTTGTAGCCCTTCGGCGAGACCACGCCGTTGTTCGCATACGGGTTGGTCAGCCACACGTAGGGCGCGACCGTCTGGAACAGGCCGACGCCGCCACGCAGCTGCATCTGGCGCTCGCTGTCGAAGGTGTAATTGAAGGCGAAGCGCGGTTCGAACACCTTGTTCTTCGAGCCCAGCGTACTGGCGCTGGTGTAACCGAAGCGGCTCTCCCACACCGGCGCGCCCGGCGTGGCGCCCGGGGCCGTGTTGGTGGCGCTCTGCAGCGCAACCGGCGGCGCGTGGTCTGCCTTCGGCAGGTTGACGCGCACGCCGAACACCAGCGACAGGTTATCGGTGGCCTGCCAGGTATCCTGCAGGAACGGGCTGACCTGGGTGTACTTCCAGGTACCGGCGCTGTCGGCGAGGCTCACGCCCGCCGGCAGGTAGTTCTTGGTGAAGAAGCCGTAGTTCTTGGCAAGGATCTCGTCGACGGGCGTGCCGTTGCCGTTCTTGTCGTAGAACCCGTAGGAACCGTTCAGCAGCGAGCCGAACACGTTGCCCACTTCGTTGCTCAGGAAGTCGACGCCACCCTTGATGACGTGGTCGCCGGCGTAATAGGTGCCGGACAACGTGCCGCTGATGCGCTTGCTGGCAATCGAGTTCTCGTGGCGGAAACGGTCTTCGCCGCCAATCACCCACGGCGCCCTGCTGTTCTGGGGCGTGGCGTTGCAGTCGGCGGCCACCGCGGTGAAGCAGGCGAAGACCTCGGGCTGGTTGACGGCCGCGCCGTTGTTCACGTTGTACTTCTGGTAACCGATCTTCAGCTCCGTGCTGAAGTTCTCGGTCCAGTCGCTGAACAGCTGGACGGAATAGTTGTCCGTCTTGTTGGCGCTGGTGTACCAGTTGCTGGGCAGGATGGCGCTGATGTCACGCACGTACGAGCTGTACGGGGTCGGCCGGGTTTCTTCGGTGCGCTGGAAGGTGAAGCTGGCGCGCTGGCTGTCGTTGATGTTCCAGTCCAGCTTGGCCAGGGTGCGCTTGTTCTTCAGCGACACCGCGCCAGCGTCGCCGTAGGTGCCCGCGTCGATGCCGATGGCATCAAACGCACTCGCGACGTCGTTGACCTGCTGGGAAGTCAGCTTGCCGCTGCTGACCGCGTCGGTGCCGACGCCGGCAAGGCCGCTGATTTCCTGTTCCTCGTAGGAGCCGAAGAAGAACAGCCGGTCCTTGATGATCGGGCCGCCGAAGGTGGCACCCTTGGTTTCGTTCTTGTCGAAGCCCTTGTAGGCCGGACCACCGAGGCGGCCCACCATGCTACTGGCATCGGTCAGGGTGTAGTACACCGACCCGCGGAAATCGTTGGTGCCCGACTTGGTGACCGCATTGATGTTCGCGCCGACGGAATCGGAGGTCACGTCGAACTCGGTGACCTTGATGTCATAGGCGGCGATGGTGTCGGGGGAAATCGGCGAGCCGGTGAAGCCCAGGCCGTTGGCGTTCAGGCCGAACGGGTCGTTCACCGACAGGCCATCGACGCTGATCGTGTTGTAGCGGTTGTTCTGGCCGGCCACGGAGATCGAACCGTCGTTCTGGTCGGTTACGGTGACGCGCGGATCCAGACGGGCGATGTCGTCCAGCGAACGGTTGCCGCTCACCGCGGTCTCCAGCTGGCGGCCGCTGATGGATGTGCCCATGCCCTTGTTGTTCGCGTCGAACAGGTAGTCGCCGGCATTGCCGATCACCTGCACGGTCTCGATGTTGGTGATCGCCGCGCCCAGGGTCGCGTTGACGGTGCTCACCTGGTTGAGCGTCAGGTAGACGTTTTCCTCGGTCTTGCTGCCCTCGCCCGCCTTGTTGACGACGATGGTGTACGGGCCGCCCACGCGCAGGCCACGGGCGTTGTAGCGGCCGCTGGCATCGGTGGTGGCACGGCTGACCGTGCCCGACTCGACGTGGGTGATGATGATTTCGGCGCCCGCAACGGGCTGGCCGCCGGCCGAGACGACTTGGCCACCGACGCCGGCGGAGGTGCTCTGGGCGAAAACGGGAGCCGCAGCGAGCGCGACCATCAGGCCCAGCGACAGCTTGGAGAGCCGGGCGCGGTTCGGATGCTTCATGGTATGACCTCTGAGGATGGAGAAATGACGACGGGCTATGAACGGCAACTGCCGGCACGCCCGTCATGCGACGGTTGTCGGCATTTTCGTGGGGCTCCCGCCGCCGTACCATGGCGCACGGGATTACCAAAGTTTAACACGGTAGCCAGACCGCATGACCGCGCCATGACAGCGGCGTGACCGGCTGCCACCGGTGGACGGAAGCTCAGGCGGCTGCGTGCAGGTAGGAGGCGAGGCCGTCCAGCAGCATCTGTACGGAGATCGCCACGATCACCATGCCCATCAGGCGCTCGACTGCGGTCAGCACGCGCGTTCCCAGCAGCTTCTTGAGCCATGTGGCGGAAAACAGGATGGCAGCGGTTGCGCCCCAGGCCAGCACCAGCGCCAGCATCCAGTCGCCCATCCGGTCGGGCTCCTGGCTGCCCAGCAGCATCACCGCGGCCATGCCGGAGGGGCCGGCGATCATCGGGATCGCCAGCGGCACGATGAAGGGCTCCCCGCCCGGCACGTCCCCCATCACCCCGTCGGCGGTCGGGAAGATCATCCGCAGGCCGATCAGGAACAGCACGATGCCGCCGGCGATGGAAACCGACTCCTGCCGCAGGTGCATCAGTTCCAGCGCGTACTGGCCGCCCCACAGGAACAGCATCAGCACCACCAGCGCGATCAGCAGCTCGCGCGCCAGCACCTTGCGCTGGCGGGCCGGCGGCAAGTCCTTGAGCACGCTCAGGAACACCGGGATGTTGCCCAGCGGATCGAGGATGAAGAACAGCAGCAGGGCGGCGGCGGCGACGGTCATCGGCGGATTCTCGCACGCAGGCGATGGCAGGGATATTGCGTGGAGGACGGCGATGCGCCCCGGTGGAACCATTCGACCACGGAGCCGGCGGGCGCCGGCTCCATGTGGGTACCGACGGCGCGACTATCGCGACGAGACGTCGCGGATCGTGCCCCGCCAGGCCGCACCTGCAGGCGACAGCAACTCCACGCAGGCGCCAGCGTAGTCCGCGGCCGGACGCGCCTTCAGGTCGGCGTTCGCCTGGTAGGCCTTGGCACGCAGGTTGGTGCGCATCGGGCCGGGTTGCAGACCGCTGATGCGTGGGCCGTGCTCACCCAGTTCGGCCTGCAGCATGCGGACCAATGCCGCCTGTCCGGCCTGGGCGATGCCGTAGCCGCCCCAGAATGCGCCGCCGCTGCGGGCCGGGTCATCCAGCACGAACACCGCCGCGCCGGCTTCCGATTTCGCCAGCAGCGGCAGGCAGGCCTGGGTGAGCCACCAGCGCGCGGTCAGGTCGACGTGGATCGCGCGGGCGAAGTCGGCCGGGTCGGTGTGGGACAACGGCGTCAGCCCCCTGAACTCGGCGGCGCAATGCAGCAGCCCGTCGAGGCGACCGAACTCCCCGTCGATGGCCTGGCCCAGCTGGTCGAAGTCGTCGGGCGACGCGCCTTCCAGGTCCAGCGGATACAGGATCGGCTCCGGGCCGACCGCTTTCACCGCGTCATACAGGCGGTTGAGCGGCGCCAGCTTGCGGCCGAGCAGCACCAGCGTGGCGCCGGCTTTCGCGCAGGCGACTGCCGCAGCCGACCCCAGTCCGCCGGCCGCGCCCGCGACCAGGACGATGCGGCCATCCAGGGCCTGGTCCTGCGATACGTCCACCATGCTCAGGCCTTCCGCGCGTCGGCGACCAGGCGCGCCAGTTCGCCGGACTCGGCCAGCTCCACGGTGATGTCGCAGCCGCCGATCAGTTCGCCGTTGATGAAAAGCTGCGGGAACGTCGGCCAGTCGGAAAACCGCGGCAGGTTGGCGCGGATCTCGGGTTCTTCCAGCACGTTGACGGTGTGCAGGTCGGTGGCGCCCGCGGCCTTCAACGCCTGCACCGCGCGGCTGGAAAAACCGCACATCGGGAACAGCGCGGTGCCCTTCATGAACAACACGATGGGATGGGCTTCAAGCTCGGCGCGGATGCGCTCTTCCACGGACGACATTGGCAAAACTCCTGCAACGGTGTGGCCCGCGCGCTTCATCGCGCGGCAACGGACGAGGGGGATACAATCGCTAATTGTAATTGTTCGCGCGGCCCCGGCCGCATCCCCATCCGTCATGCACCAGGAGCTTTCCGTGGCCATCGAACTGCCCGCCCTGCCCTACGACCGCACCGCCCTCGAGCCGCACATCTCCGCCGAGACGATCGACTTCCACTATGGCAAGCACCACCAGGCCTACGTGACCAACCTCAACAACATGATCGCGGGCACCGAGTTCGCCGACATGGCGCTGGAGGAGATCATCAGCAAGTCGCAGGGCGGCATGTTCAACAACGCCGCGCAGGTGTGGAACCACACGTTCTACTGGAACTGCCTGAAGCCGGCCGGCGGCGGCGCGCCGGAAGGCAAGCTGGCCGACGCCATCAATGCCGCGTTCGGCAGCTTCGAGGCTTTCAAGGAAGCCTTCACCAAGACCGCCATCGGCACCTTCGGCTCCGGCTGGGCGTGGCTGGTGCAGCGCCCGGACGGCGCGCTGGCGCTGGTGAGTACGCCGAACGCAGCCACGCCGCTGACCGGCGAAGACACCCCGCTGCTGACCTGCGACGTGTGGGAGCACGCCTACTACATCGACTACCGCAACGCCCGCCCGAAGTACGTGGAGGCGTTCTGGAACCTAGTGAACTGGGACTTCGCCGCGGCGCAGATGAAGTAAGCCGCGCCACGCGCGACACGCGAACGGCCGGGGCGACCCGGCCGTTTTCATTTGCCAGCCCGGGCCTCAGGCCAGCGGGGGACGTTCGCCCAGTTCGCGCATGCGCAGGACCAAGCCGATGCTGTAGTACAGGGTGTATGCCACCAGTGCGGCGGCGATCGCCATGGTCAGCACGCTGGGCTGCTGCTGCGCGCCCTGCATGCCGCCGCCTTGGGTGAAGCGCCAGATCATGCGCACGGCCAGCGCCAGCGTCAGCAGGCCGCCCACCCATGGACTCGGTATGTAGGTGCGCACGCCATTGCGCCACTCGGCATGGGTGTGGCGCAAGCCCACCCAGCCCAGCAGGACGCCCACTGCCGCGCCGCCCGCCATCGGCAGCAGCGCATGCGGGACGAAGGCGGCGGCCACCGCCAGCAGCAGCGCTACCAGCGTGATTAGCACCAAGCGTAACCAGGTGCGCTTCGGCTTCCACGCCTGCGGCCCGAAATTGCGCCGCACGCGCCTGTACAGCACCCAGCCGACGAGCACCGGCATCGCGTAGGGCAGCATCTGGCTGGGTTGCAGGATCATCGGCATTCGCGGGCGCGGGTTTGCCCGCATCCTGACACGGATTGCCGCGATCCCGCAGCGCCCGGCGCAGCGCTCAGCCGAGGCGTTCGATGACCGGCACGACCTGCGACCGACGATCCAGCGCATCGCCGACGCGCCGCAGCGCCTCGGCCAGCTCCTGCCGCGAGTCGGCGCGCAGCGTCGCGTGCCCGACCTTGCGCCCTTCGCGCGACGCCTTGCCGTAGTCGTGCCAGTGCCCACCGGCTTCGCGCAACACCGGTTCCGGATCCGGCATCTCGCCCAGCCAGTTGAGCATGCAGGCGTAGCCGACCATGCGGGTATCGCCGAGTGGCATTCCCAGCACCGCGCGCAGATGGTTCTGGAACTGGCTGGTCTCGCTGCCTTCGATGGTCCAATGCCCGGAGTTGTGCACGCGCGGCGCCATCTCGTTGGCCAGTAACTCGCCGTCACGGCAGAACAGCTCCAGCGCGAATACACCCACGTAGTCCAGCGCTTCCGCCAGCTTGCGCGCGTGCGACAGCGCGGTGGCGCGCAATGCGTCATCGACCTGCGCCGGGGCGAGACTGGCGGACAGCACGCCGTCGACGTGCCAGTTCTCGGTCAGCGGCCAGGCACGGAATTCACCGTCGCGACCACGCACCGCGACCACCGACAGCTCGTGCTGGAAGGCGACGAAACCCTCGAGGATCAATCCCACCCGTGCCGCCTGCGCGCCGAGTGCGTCCCACGCGGCATCGACGTCGCCCGGCGACTTGATGCGGAACTGGCCCTTGCCGTCGTAGCCCAGCCGGCGGGTCTTGAGAATGCAGGGGGTGCCGATTTCCGCCACCGCCGCCTGCAACTGCTCGCGGGTGTCGATGGCTGCAAACGGCGGCACGGGGATGCCCTGCTCGCGGAACAGGGTCTTCTCGGCCAGCCGATCCTGCGCCGTCGCCAGCGCGCGTGGGTTCGGGAATACCGGCACCCGCGCGGTCAGCCACTGCGCCGATTCCGCCGGTACGTTCTCGAAATCGAAGGTCGCCACGTCCACCCGGGCCGCGAATTCCGTCAGCGCGGACTGGTCGTTGTAGTCGCCCACCACCATCGGCGCGAACTGGCCGGCGCAGGCGTCGCCCACAGTGTCCAGCACCAGGAAGCGCAGCCCCAGCGGCGCGCCGGACAGCGCCATCATGCGCGCCAGCTGGCCGCCACCAAGGATGCCGACGGTGGTCAAATCACGCGGCTCGCTCATCGGCGCGGATCGTCGTGGGCCACGACGTCCTCGGTCTGTTTTGCACGGAACGCGGCCAGCGCCTCGGCGATCGACGGATGTTCGCCGGCCAGCATCGCCGCCGCGAACAGCGCCGCGTTGGCCGCGCCGGCATTGCCGATAGCGAAGGTGGCTACCGGGATGCCGGCCGGCATCTGCACGATCGACAACAGCGAATCCATGCCGTTCAACGCCTTGCTCTGCACCGGTACGCCCAGCACGGGCACGGCGGTCTTGGAGGCCAGCATGCCCGGCAGGTGGGCGGCCCCGCCGGCGCCGGCGATGATCGCGCGCAGGCCACGGGTGGCCGCGGTCTCGGCATAGGAGAACAGCACGTCGGGGGTGCGGTGGGCGGACACCACCCGCACCTCGTGCGGCACGCCCAACGCTTCCAGCCGCGAAGCAGCGTGCTGCATCGTCTCCCAGTCGGAGCGCGATCCCATGACGAGGCCGACCAGCGGTGCGGCGTTGTTGGCTGCGGACATGACAATCCCCGGTCGCTAAAGACGTATTCTAACGGCCCCCGTTTCCCGTTGCCTCTGCCGATGGATCGCAAGCTTCTCGACATCCTGGTCTGCCCCGCCACCCGCCAGCCGCTCTCGCTGCTGGACGCAGCCGGGCTGGATGCCCTCAACCGCGCCATCGCCGGCGGCGGCGTGAAGCGCGGCGACGGCAGCCCGCAGGCACAGCCGCTGCGCGCTGCCCTGCTGACCCGCGACCGCAAGACGGCCTACCGCATCGACGACGGCATTCCGGTGCTGTTGGCCGAAGAGGCGCTGGCCACGGCGCAGGTGCCGGACTTCCCCGCCGCATGAGCACACCGCGCTGCGCTCCGCCGCCAGCGGGTGTGGTCGCCGTCAACGTGGCGGCAGCGCTCGCCGAGGACATCGGCCCCGGCGATGCCACTGCCGCGCTGCTGGACGACAGCCCCGATAGCGCCTATCTGCTGTGCAAGGAAGACTGCGTGGTGGCCGGACGGCCGTGGTTCGACGCCTGCCACCGCGCGCTGGATCCCGACGTGCGCATCGACTGGCGCTGCGAGGAAGGCGACCGCATCGCCAAGGGCACCGTCATCGCCACCCTGGCCGGCCGCAACCGCGCGCTAGTCAGCGCCGAGCGCGCCTCGCTGAACTTCCTGCAGACCCTCAGCGGCACCGCCACCATCACCGCCCGGTACGTGGAGGCGGTGCGCGGCACCGGCGCCGCGATCCTGGACACCCGCAAGACCCTGCCCGGCTTGCGCGTGGCGCAGAAATACGCAGTCCGCGCCGGCGGCGGCATGAACCACCGTCTGGCCCTGTTCGACGCAGTGATGCTGAAGGAGAACCACGTGCGCGCGTTCGGCTCGGTGGCCGCGGCCATTGCGCGCGCGCGCGCCCTGCACCCCGCGCTGCCGCTGATCGTCGAAGTGGAAACGCTCGACGAGCTGCGCGAGGCCCTGGCGACCGGCTGCACCCGGGTGCTGATCGATGATTTCGACGCGGAGGCGCGGCGCGAAGCTGTACGTATCGCCAAGGGGGCGCCGTACCACGGGCGCATCCCGCTGGAAGTCTCCGGGGGTGTCGACCTGGACAGCCTACGCGGCATCGCCGAGGACGGCGTCGACTGCATTTCGATCGGCGCACTGACCAAGCACGTGCACGCGATCGACTTCTCGCTGAAGCTTGGCCCGCCGCCGCGCGCGGATTGATTCAGCGCGACAGCCAGTAGGCCGCGCCAGCCAGCACCAGCACCAACGCCGCCAGCCATGGCCAACGGCTCGGCGCGGGCGCACCTTCGTCCCTGGCGCGCACCGGCTGGCCGGGCATCAGCAGCTGGAAGCGCTGGGTGTCGAAGCGGATCTCGTCGCCATGTACGGCCTGCGCCCGGGTGACCCGCTTGCCGTTGAGCCAAGTCCCGTTCGCCGAGCCAAGATCCTCGAGCAGCACTTCGTCACCCGCCGGGGTCAGCCGCGCATGCAGGCGCGAAACGCTGTCGAGCGGGATCCGCAGGCCGGCGTCCTCCGCACGGCCGATGGTGAGGCTGGCCTGCAGCGGAAAACTGCGGCCGAAGTGATCGCCCGACAGCCCGCGCAGGGCGAATTTCGGGACGACGGGCCGCACCATCGTGGCATTGCGGTCGCCCGCGTCGGCATCGCGCGCGCCGGCATTCGGACCCGCGCCCTCGGCGGCATCCACCAGGCGGACGCGGCTGGCGGCCATGCCGAGCGTATCCCCCGGCCGCAACGCGATCAGGCCTTCGACCGGACGCTCGTTGACCAGCACCCGGGTGCCGGCGGGCACGCGCATCTGCACGCCCAGCGCACCCACCTGCAGTTCGCAGTGCAGCGGCTCGATCCCCTCGGCACCGATGACCACGTCGGCATCGGGCGCCGAGCCGAGCCGGTAGGCGCGTTGCTCAAGCAGCATCTGCGGGCGGTCGCCGTCGGGGAATACCAGTTTCATCATCGTCCAGGACCTTGTGTCTTCCATGTCGAGCGGCTTGCGCTTGCGATCGGGTGCCACCACATTAGCGGCCATGCCGACTTTACTGATTCTAATGATCGTGGGCGTCACGGCGTTCTTCATGTTCACCGCCGCCCGCGCTGCCGCCGAACGCGCCGCCGAGATCGGTCGCGATGCCTGCGCCGCCGCCGGCGTGCAATGGCTGGACCAGTCGGTGCACGCCAGTGGCCTGCGCCTGCGCCGCAGGGACGACGGCTGGCTGGGGTTCGAACGCAGCTTCCATTTCGAATATTCCGAGGATGGCCAGGACCGCCACGTCGGCCGGGTGGTGCTGCTTGGCGGCAAGCTGGTCGGTTTCAGCGGCCCGACACGTGCGGCCCAGTCCGTGGTGCGCGGCTTCCATCACTAGCAATGGCCGCTCGCTCCCGGACCCGGAAATGTGGCTGTAGCAGCGACGGGCAGGCCGCCGCTACTTGACGATGCGCAGGTGTGCACCCCGCTTGGGCGGGTCCGCCTGCGGCGGGGTGTCGTCACCGTTTTCGGAAACGGCGGGGACCGCCCCGGCATCCGCATCGACCTCGCCGGGCTCCCCCGCCTGCAGGTCCGCCGGCAAGGCCATCCCCTGCCCCGTTTCACGCGCGTAGACGGCGATCACAGCGGCCATCGGCACCACCACGGACTGGCTGACGCCACCGAAACGAGCGGAGAAGCGCAGCGCATCGTTGTCCATCTCCAGCCGCGCAACGGCCCGCTCGGCGATGTTGAGCACGACTTGCCCATCCTTGACCGCGTGCGCAGGTACCCGGACGCCGGGCATGCGCGCGTCCACCAGCACGTGCGGGGTCATGCCGTTGTCGGCGATCCACTCGTACAGCGCACGCAGCAGGTACGGGCGCTGGCTGGACATCGGCGGCAGGACCGGCTCGCCCATCAGAGCGACAACTCGCGCAGGTTCTTTTCCTGGTCGGTAAGGCTGCGCACGAAACCCGGGTTGCGGAAGATGCGGTTGCCGTACTCCTCGATCACCTTGCCATCCTTCGGCAACGGCACGCCCAAGGCTTCCAGTCGCCAGATGATCGGCGCCATCGCGCAGTCGGCGAGGCTCATTTCGCCGTTGAGGAAGAACTTGTAGGCCTTGAACAGCGGCACCGACTGCGCAAGCAGCTCCTTCAGGCGCTTGCGGCCGGCTTCGGCCTGCTGCTTGTTGCCCAGCTGGATGGCCTGCACCTGCGGTACCCAGTCGTGTTCGATGCGCAGCATCGCCAGGCGCAGGCGCGCGCGCGCCAGCGGCTCCACCGGCATCAGCGGCGGATGCGGATAGCGCTCGTCGAGGTACTCGCTGACCACGCTTGCCGCGTACAGGACCAGGTCGCGTTCGACCAGCGTTGGCACCGAGTGGTACGGATTCAGATCGATCAGGTCCTCTGGCGGACTCTGCGGATCGACGGGAATGAGGTCGTAGGTGACGCCCTTGGCCGCCAGCACCAGCCGGACGCGGTGACAGAGAACATCGTCGACAGCGGAAAACAGGGTCAAGGCATTACGCATGCGCGGACTCACAGCCATCATCAGGACCACTCCCGCGCCCGGCCGTTGCCGGACGCACCTGCGCCGCCCGCACGATGCGGGCGGCAGTCAAGCTTCGTTCCCCATGGCGGGCGTCCCTGCCATCAGCAGCTGCCCCGTCAGTGAACGTCCCGCCAGTATTCGTGCTTCAGCAGCCAGGCGATGAAGGCGAAGAACACCAGGAACAGAATCGCCCACACGCCGACGTTCTGGCGCTTCAGCGCGACCGGCTCTCCCACGTACTCGAGGAACGCGGTGATGTCGCGCACGGTGCGGTCGAACTGTTCCGCGTTCTCGCTGCCCGGCTGGCTGATGGTGAAGCCTTCGACCGGCATTTCGCCCGTCGCGTCCTTCTTGCCGTACACCGGCTGCTGCACGCCCTGCAGCTCCCACAGGGGGTTCGGCATGGAAGCATTGACGAACAGGGTGTTGTTCCAGCCCACCGGACGTGTCTCGTCCAGGTAGAACGACTTGAGGTAGGTATAGACCCAGTCGCTGGTGCGCACGCGGGCGACCAGACTCAGGTCCGGCGGTGCCTTGCCGAACGCCGCCACGCCCATTTCCGGGGTCATCGCGGAGATGACGTGGTCGCCGATCTTGCCGCCGCTGAAGTTGAGGTTGGCCATCACGTCCTCTTCGGACAGGCCCAGATCCTCGGCGATGCGCGCGTAGCGGATGTACTTCAGCGAATGGCAGCCGCCGCAGTAGTTCATGTACAGGGCGGCACCACGCTGCAGCGAGGCCTTGTCGTTCAGGTCGACGCCGGACTGCTGCAGGTTGCCGCCGACATTGGCGAGCGCGACGGAGCTGAGCAGGAGGCCGGCGGCGAACACCGCCGCGCGGGTCAGGAAGTTCTTAGTCATGCATCGTCACCCGGTCAGGCACCGGCTTGGTCTTGTCCAGCTTGGACCAGACCGGCATGGTGATGAAGAAAGCGAAGTAGAGGAAGGTCAACACGCGGCCGATGATGGCCTCAACCGGGTCGGTACCCGGACCGGCGCCGATCTTGGCCAGCCACAGGAAGCTGACCGCGAACATCAGCAGCATGCTCCAGCTGATCCAGCCGCGGTAGCGGTAGGACTTGACCGGCGAACGGTCCAGCCATGGCAGCAGGAACAGCATCACGATCGCGCCGAACATCACCAGCACGCCCCACAGCTTGATGCCGAAGAACGAGGGCACCACGCGCAGCATCGCGTAGTACGGAGTGAAGTACCACACCGGCTTGATGTGCGACGGCGTGACCAGCGGGTTGGCCTCGGTGAAGTTGTCGTGCTCGAGGAACCAGCCGCCGAAGGTCGGGGCGAAGAAGATCACGAACGCGGCAATGATCAGGAAGCAGCCGATGTAGAACAGGTCCTTCACCGTGTAGTACGGATGGAAGGGAATGCCGTCGGTGGGCGCCTTCTCGGACCAGCGGTTGCCCTTCGGGCCCTTCTTGATCTCGACGCCGTCGGGGTTGTTGGAGCCGACTTCGTGCAGGGCGAAGATGTGCAGCACCACCAGCAGCAGCAGCACCAGCGGCATCGCGATCACGTGCAGGGCGAAGAAGCGGTTCAGCGTCGCGTCGCCCGGGTTGTAGTCGCCCATGATCCATTCGGTCAGGCCGCCACCGATCACCGGAATGGCGCCGAACAGCGAGATGATCACCTTGGCGCCCCAGTAGGACATCTGGCCCCAGGGCAGCACATAGCCCATGAAGGCCTCGGCCATCAGCACCAGGTAGATCACCATGCCCAGCAGCCAGACCAGCTCGCGCGGCTTGCGATAGCTGCCGTACATCAGCCCGCGGAACATGTGCAGGTAGATGACGATGAAGAACAGCGATGCGCCGGTGCTGTGCATGTAGCGGATCAGCC
This sequence comes from Thermomonas sp. XSG, assembly GCF_014678725.1. Lineage (NCBI taxonomy): Bacteria > Pseudomonadati > Pseudomonadota > Gammaproteobacteria > Lysobacterales > Lysobacteraceae > Thermomonas > Thermomonas sp. XSG. The sequence goes on from NZ_CP061497.1 coordinate 551,068, forward strand.
AGCCCCACTCCACGTCGCGCATGATGTATTCAACCGAGCTGAAGGCTTCCGCCGCGCTCGGCTTGAAATGCATCGTCAGGAAGATGCCGGTCAGGATCTGGTTGACCAGCACCACCATCGACAGCACGCCGAAGATGTACCAGATGTTGAAGTTCTTCGGAGCGTAGTACTCCGACATGTGCTTGCGGTAGGCCGGCATCATGCCGGGCGCCCGCTCATTGACCCAGTCCATCACGCCGTTGGCGGCGTCGGTGGCGGTCTGCATGATCTTGTTCGTCATGGCTTACGCGGCTCCCTTCGGATCAACACCGATGACCAGGGTGCTGTCGTTCTCGAAGTGATAGGGCGGCACCGGCAGGTTGGCCGGCGCCGGCTGCGCCTTGTATACGCGCCCGGCGAGGTCGTAGCGCGACTTGTGGCAGGGGCAGAAGTAGCCCCCCTTCCAGTCTGGGTCGAACGGCTGCGGCTTGACCTCGGCGTGCAGCTCCGGCGCGCAGCCCAGGTGGGTGCAGACGCCCACAAGCACCAGGATCTCCGGCTTGATCGAACGCCAGGTGTTCTTGGCGTACTCCGGCTGCTGGTCGGCGTTGTCCGACTTCGGGTCGGCCACCAGCGCATCCATCTGCGGGAGGATGTCCAGCATCGCCTTGGAGCGGCGCGCGATGAAAATCGGCTGACCGCGCCAGTTGATCACCAGCTGCTGACCCTCCTCAAGCGCGCCGATGTCCTGGGACACGGGCGCACCCGCGAAGCGCGCGCGCGCGCTGGGACTCCACGACTTGATGAACGGCACCGCCGCAAAGCCGGCGCCCACCGCTCCCACCACCGCGGTCGTCGCGGTGAGGAACCGGCGTCGACCGGTGTTGACCTCTTCGTTGGCCATCCCGCACTCCGAAAGAAAATTGCACGAAAACACGCTGCGACTGGTCGGCGCGAACGCTGGCCGGACGCAAAAGACAGGGAAGTGTAACGGAACGCTTAACGAGCCGACAATCCGCCCCGCAGTGGCGAGGCCACCGGATTGAGAACGCCGCGATAGCGCTCGGCCAGCAGGGCCACCCGCTGCACGTAGCGCTGGGTCTCGTTGTAGGGCGGCACGCCGCCATATTTGTCCACCGCGCCCTCACCGGCGTTGTAACCGGCGGCAGCCAGGGTCAGGTTTCCATCGAAACGCTTCAGCAGCCAGGCCAGGTAGCGCACGCCGCCGCGAATGTTCTGCGCGGCATCGAACGCGTTGGACACCCCGAAACGGCTGGCCGTGGCCGGCATCAGCTGCATCAGCCCCTGCGCCCCCACCCGCGACAGCGCGCGCGGATTGAAGGCGGATTCGGCATGGATGATGGCGCGCACGATCGACTCGTCCACCCCATGCTCGAGGGCGGCGGCGCGGATCTCGTCCTGGAAGGCAACGGTGTTCAGCCGCAGCGTGCGGAAATTCAACCCCGGCAGGGCGCCGCAGGCGTAGCACTTCTCGATGTAGCTGTAATTGATGGTGCGCACCGAGGCGGCGGGCAGGCCTGCGGGCCGCACGCTGGTGTAGTTGCGCACGCCGTCCGCATCCACGAACGCGTAGACCTGCCCGCGCACCACGCGCGGCGCGGCGGCGGCGGTGACCGGGGCAGTGGCGGGCGCCTTCGCTGCCACAGCAACCGGCAACGCGGCTGCGGTGGCAACGGGCTTCGACGCCTTGCGCGGCTTCGACGCGCGCCCTGCACGATAACTGCCCACCAGCTTGCACTGGGCGCCGGGAAGACGCTTGCTGACATAGCTGTCCACGCCGTCGCTGCCGGCGCACTTGTAGATCCCGCCGGCAAGCGCCGGCAGAGGCAGCGCGAGCAGCGCGCCCAGCAGCAGAGAAACGAGCCTTCCCCTCATGGGCGGCAAGTCTCCACGCATCGGGGGGCGTTGGCAAGTCCATGATTTTAAATGGCTCTCGTTCAGACAGCGTGAGCTGCCAGTAGAATTGCCCTCCCATCACCGGCCCGGACTGACCGCCGCGCCCCGGACACCCGCCATGACCGACCTGCACCCGCTGCCTACGCCCCCCGGACTCCGCCCTGCCCGTCCCGGCGCCAAGAAGCTCTACATCCAGACGCACGGCTGCCAGATGAACGAGTACGACTCGGCCCGCATGGCCGACGTGCTGCATGCCGAAGAAGGCATGGAATTGACCACGAACGCCGAAGAAGCCGACGTGATCCTGATCAATACCTGCTCGATCCGCGAAAAAGCGCAGGAAAAGGTGTTCAGCCAGCTGGGCCGCTGGAAGAGCCTGAAGAAGGGCGAGCGCCCGGTCATCATCGGTGTCGGCGGTTGCGTGGCGTCGCAGGAAGGCGCTGCCATCCTTGATCGTGCGCCCTACGTCGACCTGGTGTTCGGCCCGCAGACCCTGCACCGGCTGCCGGACCTGCTCCGCGAGCGCCGCGACTCCGGCCTGCCGCAGGTGGACATCAGCTTCCCCGAGATCGAGAAGTTCGACCGCCTGCCCGAGCCGCGCGCGGAAGGCCCCACCGCCTTCGTCTCGATCATGGAAGGCTGCTCGAAGTACTGCTCGTACTGCGTGGTGCCCTACACCCGCGGCGAGGAAATCAGCCGCCCGTTCGAGTCGGTGCTGACCGAAGTGGCCGAGCTGGCCGCGCAGGGCGTGCGCGAGGTCAACCTGCTGGGCCAGAACGTCAATGCCTACCGTGGCCCGCTCGGCGATGGCGAAGAGACGGCGGACCTCGGCCTGCTGATCCGCGCCATTGCCGAAATAGACGGCATCGGCCGCATCCGCTTCACCACCTCGCACCCGCTGGAGTTCTCCGACTCGCTGATCGAGGCCTACCGCGACGTGCCCAAGCTCGCCAACTACCTGCACCTGCCCGTGCAGGCCGGCAGCGACCGCATCCTGTCGGCGATGAAGCGCGGCTACACCGCGCTGGAGTTCAAGCAGAAGATTCGCAAGCTGCGCGCGGTGCGGCCGGATATCTCGGTGTCGTCCGACTTCATCGTCGGCTTCCCCGGCGAAACCGAAGCGGACTTCGAGAAGACCATGAAACTGATCGAAGACGTGGGCTTCGACCAGAGCTTCTCCTTCATCTACTCGCGCCGCCCCGGTACCCCGGCGGCGGACCTGGAAGACAACACCAGCAGCGAGGAGAAGCACGCCCGGCTGGACCGCCTGCAGAAGCACATCAGCGCGCACGCAGCGAGCATTTCGCAGGCGATGGTGGGGACGGTGCAGACCGTGCTGGTGGAGGGCCCGTCGCGCAAGGACCCGAACGAACTGACCGGCAAGACCGAGAACATGCGCTCGGTGAACTTCGCCGCGCCGAAGCGCCTGGTCGGCCAGTTCGTGGACGTACTCATCACAGAAGCGCTGACCAATTCGTTGCGCGGCCGGGTGGTGACTTCAGGCGAAGCGGCCGCCTGACCCGCGCTGACCAAACGCCGCCATTCGGCCGGGGAGAAAAGCGCCCCGGCCCGGCGACCTGCGCGGCATCAAAGCCAGCGCATCGCCACCGCCGCAAGCAACAGCAATACGCCGAGCGCCGCCAACCAGTCATGTGACCCACTCGTCCGTGGCCGCGGCGCGAACGCCTGCCGCAATGGCGTGCGCAGGCTGACCGGATTGCGGAACGCCTCCGGCGCCAGCAACAGGAACCCCAGCCCGGTCATGAGCCGGAACGGTTCGTCGAGTCCGCCATACAGCCAATCGGCAACGTGGAACAGGCCGAACACCACGAAGGTGATGCCCCACGCCTTCGACCGCGGTGTGGCTGCTTCGCCCACGGCGATGCCATCGACACGGCCACCGCTGTCGATCACTTCCGCCCTGCCTCGAACACCGGCTCGCCGTCCACATAGGTCGCCTTGACCGTCAGCGTGCGCAGGGCCGCGCCCGGCACTGCCAGCGGGTCTTCGGCCAGCACCACGAAATCGGCGCGCTTGCCGGCGGCAAGGCTGCCGACTTCCGCCTCGGCGAAACCGGCATAGGCGGCCTCGAGGGTGAAGCCGCGCAGCGCCTCGAACGCGGTCAGCTTCTCGTCCGGATACCAGCCACCCGCCGGCAGGCCGTTCCCGTCAGCGCGCGTCACTGCCGCGTACAGGCCCAGCCGCGGGTCCACCGATTCCACCGGGAAGTCCGAGCCCAGCGCCAGATGGGTGCCGGCATCGCGCAGCTGCCGCCACGCGTAGGCGCCGACGATGCGCTGCGGCCCCACCCGGTCTTCCGCCCACGGCATGTCGCTGGTGGCGTGGGTGGGCTGCATCGAGGCGATCACGTGCAGCTGCGCCAGCCGCGGCAGGTCCTCGTGCGAGAGGATCTGCGCGTGCTCGATGCGCCAGCGATGGCCGCCGGCCGCGTCCTTGCCCAGCTCGCGGGCATAGGTGTCCAGCACGATCCGGTTGCCGCGGTCGCCGATGGCATGGGAAGCCACCTGCACGCCGCAGTGGTGCGCCTTGGCGGTGGCGGCGGCCAGCTCCTCCGGCGACATCACCAGCAGGCCGCGATTGCCGTGGTCGTCGCTGTAGTCCGAGAGCATCGCCGCGCCGCGGCTGCCCAACGCGCCGTCGGCGTAGAGCTTGACCGCGCGCATCTGCAGGCGGCCGGACGGATGCCGGTACAGGCCGTTGGCGCACAGCGATTCCAGCGCCGCGCTGTTGCCGTCGGCCATCGCGTAGATGCGCAGCGGCACCTGCCCGCGATCCGCCAGGCGCTGGTAGCGCCGCAATTCCGCCAGCGGAACGCCGGCGTCGTGCACGCCGGTCAGGCCGTGTTGCACCGCCGCCCGCATGCCCAGCGCCAGCGCCTTCTCCGCGGTGGCTTCGCTGGCGGCCGGTTGCGCCGCATCGACCAGTGCCATCGCGTTGTCGATGAACACGCCGGTCGGCCGGCCCATGCTGTCGCGATGGATGGTGCCGCCGTCCGGTTGCCAGCTGCCGGAGAGGTCGCGCTTGACCGCGCGCATGGCGGCGCTGTTGGCCCAGCCGGCATGGCCGTCGATGCGCGACAGCCAGACCGGGCGGTCCGGGAACGCCGCATCCAGGTCGGCAGCGGTCGGGAATGCTTTCTCCGGCCAGTCGTTCTGGTCCCAGCCGCGGCCGATCAGCCATTCGCCGGGCTTCAGTTCCTTTTCCTTGGCCCGCAGCCGCTCCACGATCTCGGCCTTGCTGGCGGTGTCCACCAGGTCGGCGGTCAGCATCGCCCAGCCCAGCCCGGACATGTGGCCATGTGCGTCGATCAGGCCGGGCACCACGGTGGCGCTGCCCACGTCGAGCCGCCTTGCGCCCGGGTGGCGGACCAGCAGCGCCTTCGCCTCGCCAACCTCCAGCACCTTGCCCGACCCATCGAAGGCCATCGCCTGCACCTGCGGCTGCGCGGCGTCCATGGTGTGGATGCGGTAGGCGGTCAGCACGGTGACGTCGGCGGCCGACAGTGGCGCCGCGGCAAGCGCCAGCAGCAGGGCACAGGTGAGTTTGCGCATGTTGATCCCCGGGAAAACGATCCGGGCACAATGCGGCAACCCGCCTGCGTGAGGCAAGCGCCGGGGGCGCAACGTGGCGGGCGGACCGCCACCGCGGTACTCTGCCGGGTCTATGCCACATCGCGAATTCAGCCTCGAGCCTGACGACATCGAACGTCTGGCCAACCTGAGCGGGCCGTTCGATGCCCACCTGCGCCTGATCGAGCTGCGCCTGGGCGTTGCGATCGCCAACCGCGGCGGCGTGTTCCGCATCGAGGCGGAGGATGCCGATGCGGCCGCACGCGCGGAATCCTTCCTGCGCCAGCTCTACGAGGACGCCGCGGACGAAACGCTGGACGAACACGCCGTGCATCTGCGGCTGGGCGCGTTCGCGGGTGACGAACCCGCACCCGCGGCGCCCGCAAGCCAGACACCGGAAGACATCGCGGTGCGGGTCAAGCGCGGCACCCTGCGCGGGCGCGGGGCCAACCAGCGCAGATACCTGCAAGAAATCGCCAGCCACGACATCAACTTCGGCATCGGCCCGGCCGGCACCGGCAAGACCTTCCTTGCCGTGGCGATGGCGGTGGATGCGCTGAACCAGTCGCGCGTGCAGCGCCTGATCCTGGTGCGGCCGGCGGTGGAAGCCGGCGAGAAGCTGGGCTTCCTGCCAGGCGACCTGACCCAGAAGGTGGACCCGTACCTGCGCCCGCTGTACGACGCCCTCTACGAAATGCTGGGGGTGGAAAAGGTGGCGCGGCTGCTGGAGCGCAACGTCATCGAGATCGCGCCGCTGGCCTACATGCGCGGGCGCACCCTGAACGACGCTTTCGTGATCCTGGACGAGGCGCAGAACACCAGCATCGAACAGATGAAGATGTTCCTGACCCGGTTGGGTTTCGGCAGCACCGCGGTCATCACCGGCGACCTGACCCAGATCGATCTGCCCAAGCACCAGAAATCCGGCTTGAAGGACGCGGTGGAAGTGCTGCGCGGCGTCGAAGGCGTGAGCTTCACCTTCTTCGAGGCCCGGGACGTGGTGCGGCACCCGCTGGTGGCGCGCATCGTCAACGCCTACGAGGCGCGCGAGGCGCGCACGGTGCCACCGGAAAACCCTTCCTGAGCGCCCGGAGCCAACGACCATGACCAGAGGTCCGATCCGTCTCGATGTCGCAGTCGGCTACGCCGCGCCGCGCGCTGGCGTGCCTGCTGCGGTGAGCTTCCGCAAATGGGTCGCGGCCGCGCTGGATGGGCGCATCCGCGAAGCCGACCTGGCCATCCGCATCGTCGACGAAAAGGAAGGGCGTGCGCTCAACCATCACTATCGCGGCAAGGATTACGCCACCAATGTGCTCAGCTTCCCGGCCGAACTGCCGGAGGGCCTGCCGAAAGGCGTGAAGCTGCCGCTGCTGGGCGACCTGGTGCTGTGCGCGCCGGTGGTGGCCCGCGAGGCGCAGGAACAGCGCAAGCCGCTGGGCGCGCATTACGCCCACCTGACCGTGCACGGCTGCCTGCACCTGCTGGGGTGGGACCACGAGGACGCGCAGGAGGCCGAGGCGATGGAACAGCTGGAGCGCGAGATCCTGGCCGGGCTGGGCCTGCCCGACCCCTACCTCGACGCCTGACCCCGCCGTTCCTGCCGTCTCCACGCGGATTCGCTAGACTCCCCACCGTTGCAACCACGAGGCCCCCACGCCCCATGTCCGAGGACGACAGTCGGCTCCCGGCCGACTCTGAAGAAAGACCCGCCGAGAAACCCCACCGATCCTGGCTGGAGCGCATCAGTGCCGCCCTTTCCGGCGAACCGACCAGCCGCGAGGACCTGGTCGAGCTGCTGCGGGACGTACAGGCCGACGGCCTGATCGGTCCCGACACCCTGCGGATGATGGAAGGCGCGGTGAACATCGCCGACATGACCGTGGGCGACGTGATGGTGTCGCGCTCGCAGATGGTCGCGCTGCCCGCGGACGGCAAGTTCCTCGACCTGATGAAGCAGGTGGTGGAATCCGGCCACTCGCGCTTCCCAGTGCACGGCGAGGACAAGGACGAGATCCTGGGCATTCTGCTGGCCAAGGACCTGCTGCGCGGGGTGGTCGCCGACAACGGCCCGGCGACCATCCACGAGCTGCTGCGCCCCGCGGTGCTGATCCCGGAATCGAAGAACCTCAACGTGCTGCTGCGCGAATTCCGCCAGTCGCGCAACCACATGGCCATCGTGATCGACGAATACGGCGGCGTGGCCGGGCTGGTGACCATCGAAGACGTGCTGGAAGAGATCGTCGGCGACATCGACGACGAGCACGACGATGCCGCCGACGAGGGCGTGCTGATCGCGGCGCAGGCCGACGGCCAGTTCGTGGTTGATGCACTGACCCCGATCTCCGACTTCAACGAGCGTTTCAGCGCGGATTTCGCCGACGACGAGTACGACACCATCGGCGGCCTGCTCACCGCGGCCATCGGCCACCTGCCGGAGGCAGGCGAGGAGCTGACCCTGGGCCGCTTCACCTTCCGCGTCGCCCGCGCCGATGCGCGCCGCCTGATCGCGCTGCATGTGGGCGTGCATGCGGAAGCCTGAGGCCGGCGCTTCCAACCCGGCGGGAATGGCGGAGCGGAGCATGCGCCTGGCCGCGTTGTGCATGCTCTTCCTGCTGCTGCATGCAGCCGGGATTGCACGGGCACAACCCGCCCAGATGGCGCAGTCCCCTGCCCCGCGCATCGGCGTGGTGACGATGGGCCCGGGCGACATCTTCTGGGAGCGCTTCGGCCACGACGCCATCGTGGTCGACGACCCTGCGCGGCCCGGGCCGGTCAGCTACAACTTCGGCTTCTTCGACCTGGAAGAGGACGGCTTCGCCCAGCGCTTCGCCAAGGGCGAGATGCGCTACCTGCTGGTGGCGCTGCCGCTGGAAGAAGACCTGGCCTACTACCGCGAGGTCGGACGCGGCGCGACCTTGCAATGGCTGGACCTGGACCCCGCGCAGGCGCGCCGGCTGGCCGCCGACCTGGCCGAGAACGCCAAGCCCGAGAACGCGCGCTACCGCTACGACTACTACACCGACAACTGTGCCACGCGGGTGCGTGACGCACTCGACCGCGCACTGGACGGGCGCCTGCGCAGGCAGCTGGAAGGCCGATCCAGCGGCGACACCTATCGCAGCGAATCACTCCGCCTGGCCGCGCCCGCGCCATGGATGTGGCTGGGTTTCGACATCGGGATCGGGCCGTTCGGCGACCGCGCGCTGACCCGCTGGGAGCAGGGCTTTCTGCCGCGCCGGCTGGCCGACGACCTGCGCAAGGTGACCCGCGCCGACGGCCGCCCGCTGGTGGCGGCGGAGGTCGAGCTGCTGCCGCAGCGGCAGGCCGCCGAACCGGTGGAGCAGGCGCAACCCCTGTGGCCCTGGTTGCTGGCGGGCACCACCCTTGCACTGCTCGCGCTGGCGCTGGGCAGGCGCTACCCGCGCACACTGGCCGGACTGGCCGGCGGCTTCTGGTTGCTGTGCGGGTTGCTTGGCACGGTGCTGGCGATGGGCTGGGCGCTCACCGAACACCGCGCCCTGTGGGCCAACCGCAACCTGCTGCTGATGGACCCGCTGTGCCTGCTGCTGCTGCCCGGCGCCTGGGCGCTGCTGCGCGGGCGCACGCCTTCGCCGCGCTTCCGCGCGCTGCTGCTGGCGGTGGCGGTGCTGGCGGCACTGGCCTGCCTGCCGCTGTGGCTGCAGGCGGTGCCACAGCGCAACGGCCACTGGATCGCCCTGCTGCTGCCGCTGCACCTGGCGTTCGCGCGGCTGTGGTCGCGTCCCGTCCGCGCTTGATGGCCCGGATCCGCGCAGGCAGGATGCGGCGATGAGCAGCCTGCCCGCACAACCCGCCTGCGTGGTCAACTGCGCTGCCTACGACCGCAGCGGGCAGCGCCGGGACATCACCCTCGAGCAGATCAGCGACGTGCTCGCCGTCGACGATGGCAGCTTCGTCTGGGTGGGCCTGTATGAGCCGGAAGAGTCCCTGCTGGACAGGCTGCAGGAGGAATTCGGGCTGCACGACCTGGCGGTGGAGGACGCCCACCATGCGCACCAGCGGCCCAAGCTGGAGCCCTATGGCAGCACCCTGTTCATCGCCGCGCATACCGCGCAGCGGATCGATGGCCATGTGCGCTTCGGCGAGACCCACGTCTTCATCGGCCCGCGCTTCCTGATGACGGTGCGGCACGGCGCCTCCCTCAGCTTTGCGCCGGTGCGGCAGCGGCTCGAGCGCGAGCCGGAGGTGTTGGCGCACGGCCCCAGCATCGCCCTGCACGCGGTGCTCGACTTCATCGTCGACAACTACCAGCCGATCGTCTCCGATTTCGAGGCCGAGCTGGACGCGCTGGAACAGGATGTGTTCGCCGAAAGCTACAAGCGCGGCACCATCAAGCGCCTGTATGCGCTGCGCAAGGAACTGACCCAGATGCGGCTGTCGGTGGCGCCGATGCAGGACATCCTGTCCCAGCTGATCCGCACGCCGGTGTTCGCCATCCCCGACGACGTGAAACCCTATTTCCGCGACGTGCTGGACCACGCCGCGCGCGTCGGCGACAGCATCGACACCCTGCGCGAGATGGTGGCGGCGGCAATGAACGTGAACCTCTCGCTGGTCACCGTGGCGCAGGGCGAGATCGTCAAGAAGCTGGCCGGCTGGGCCGGCCTGCTGGCCGCGCCGACGCTCATCGCCAGCTGGTACGGAATGAATTTCCAGCACATGCCGGAGCTGCAGGGCCGCTACGCCTATCCCGTGCTGATCGGCGTGGTGGCACTGTTCTGCGTGCTGCTGTACCGCTACCTGCGGCGAATCGGCTGGCTCTAGCGCGAGTGGGCCGCGTCCCAGCTCTGGCGACGGCGGTCGTTGCCGCTGCGCCGCTCCCCCCGGTCCAGTTCGAACCGGATCATCTCCCGACGCTCACTGTTGACGCGGCGCTCGCCGCGTCGGCGCTCCGGGCCGGTGTAGCCAACGCGATACTGCGGTTCCCTGGAATGAAACATCGGCCTCTCTCCCGGGCGGCACGTCCGCCCCATAGTGGCCAACGGGGATTTCAGCCAGCACCGGCCAGCGCGCGCAGCATCAGTCCGGTGAAATAGGCCAGCACGGTGCCGGTGGCGTATCCCAGGGTGCCCAGCAGCGCGCCCACCGGCGCCAGCGAGCGATGGAAGGCCGAGGCCACCACCGGCGCGCTGGCCGGGCCGCCGATATGGCTCTGCGAGCCGATCGCGAAGTAGAAGAACGGCACGTTCAGCAGGCGTCCGACCAGCCACAGCAGGACCACGTGGATGGCCAGCCAGACCACGCCGAGCAGGAACAACAGCGGCTTGTCGAACAAGGCGCCGATTTCCATCTGCATACCGATGGCCGCGATCAGGAAATACAGCAACAGGGTTCCGATGGTGGAAGCGCCAGCGCCTTCCAGCGCGCGTGCGCGGGTGAAACTGAGACCCAGGCCGGCCATGGTGCACAGTCCGATCACCCATACGAACGGCTGGTCCAGACTGACCGTGTGCGCCCAGCCGACGTTGGCGCCGAACCACGTGGACAGCGGTTCGGCCAGCGCGTGCGCCAGCCCGACCGCGCCAAAGGCGATGCCCACGATCACCATCATGTCGCCCAGCGTCGGAATGCGTTCGTGCTGGGCGCGATAGGCTTCAACCCGCTGTTTCAGGTCGTCAAGCGCAGTGGTGTCGGCGCCACTGCGGGCGTCGATGCGCGCGGCGCGCTGCGCCATGAACAGCAGCAGGGCCATCCATGCGTAGCCCACGCCCACGTCCACCACCGCGAACTGGCCGAAGGTGGTTGCATCGACGTCGAAGATCTCCTTCATCGCCATCATGTTGGCGCCGCCGCCGATCCAGCTGCCGGCCAGCGCCGCCATCCCGGCCCAGGTGTCGCCGGCCATGGTTTCCGGCGCGATCGCGCGCATCGCAAGGAACGACAGCACCGCACCCAGCATGATGCTGGCCGAGGTCGCCGCGTACATCGCCAGCAGCTTCGGCCCAAGCCGCAGGATCGCCTTAAGGTCCACCGACAGGGTCAGCAGCACCAGCGCAGCCGGCAGCAGCACGCGACTGGCCACCGGGTTGTAGAGCTTGCTGTGGGCGCCATCGATCAGGCCGATCGAGTTGTAAATGCCCGGCAACAGGTAGCACAGCAGCAGCGGCGGCACGATGTTGTAGAAGCGTTGCCACCCACCCGGCCTGGACGCGGTCCAGAACACCAGTCCCAGCGTGCCGGCGATCAGGCCGAAGATGACGATGTCGTTGTCGATCAGTGGGGCGGGGAGTGCCGCTGCCGTCATGCCTTGGATTTCCTCTGGGGGTTGCCTGCCGCCCCTGCGTTCTGCCGGTGCCGCCATGCCTGCCGTGGCGCGGATGTGGATGGCCCGGGCACGCCGCTGCGGCGAACCCGGGCCCTGTCCTGCTGCTGGTCTACTGGCCGATGTGCTTCTTCAGCCAGGCGTTGACGGTGTCGTGCCACTGCACGCTGTTCTGCGGCTTCAGCACCCAGTGGTTCTCGTCCGGGAAGTACAGGAACTGCGACTCCACGCCCTTGCGCTGGTTGGCGGTGAACAGGGCGATGCCCTGCTCCACCGGGATGCGGAAGTCCTGCTGTCCGTGGATCACCAGCATCGGCACCTTGAAGTTGGCGACATGGTTGGCGGGGTTGAACTTCTGGTAGCCAGCCGGGTTGTCATACGGCGTGCCGCCGTTCTCCCACTCGCTGAACCAGAGTTCCTCTGTGGCATAGCCCATGGCGTTGTTCTCGAACACGCCGTCGTGGCTGACCAGGCACTTCCACGGCGAGTGACCGGCTTCATCAAACCAATTCCCCGCGATCCAGTTGACCATGAAACCGCCGTAGCTGGCGCCGAGCGCACAGGCCTTGCCGCCGTCTAGGAAGGCGTACTTCTGCTGCGCCGCGGCCCAGCCCTTCTGCAGGTCCTCCAGCGGGCGGTCGCCCCAGTGGCCGCTGATCGCGTCGGTGAACTTCTGGCCATAACCGGTGCTGCCATGGAAGTCGATCATCACCACCGCATAGCCTTGGCCCGCGTAGGTCTGCGGGTTCCAGCGGTAACTCCAGCCGTTGCCGAAGCTGCCCTGCGGGCCGCCGTGGATCAGGAAGGCGACCGGGTACTTCTTCCCGGGTTCAAAGTTCCACGGCTTGACCACGTAGCCATGCACGGTCTCGCCGTTCCAGCCGATGAAGTTGAACTGCTCAAAGTCGCCCCAGGCCACGTCCGGCAGCATCTGCCCGGCGGTGGGGGTGATTGCACGGATCGGCGCCTTGCCGTCGGCACTGGTGGTGGCGATGACGTCACCGCTCTTCAGGCTGTTGCGCGAGAACGCCAACGTGGGTCCGGTCAGGTCGAAGGCCGAAACGCTGCCGTCCTTCACCACGCCCTCTACCTCTCCATTGGCCAGCGAGACGCGGAACAGCGGATGCTGGCCCAGCTCCTGCGCGGTGGTGTAGATCCATTTGCCGTCGGCGGACAGGGTGATGCCGTCTGCGGAGGCATCCCAGCGCGGCGCGATCTCCTTCGCCTTACCGGTGGCGATGTCCATCGCCATCAGCGCGAAGCGGTCGGCCTCGAAGCCCGGGCGCGCCATCGCGCGGTAGTACAGGGTCTTGCCGTCGGCAGAAAACACCGGGCCGGCGTCCCAGGCCTTGTTGGCAGCGGTCAGGTTGCGTGCGCCGCTGCCGTCGGCATTGACCAGCCAGAGGTCGAAATTGGTGCTCCACGGCTCCTCGCGGTTCGACTGACGCACGCTCATCGCCACCGACTTGCCGTCGGGCGACCACGCGAAATCGGACAGGTCGCCGAACGGCTTGGACGGGATGTCGCCGTGGACGTCGCCGCTCAGCAGCGTCGCCGAGGTCAGCATGCCCTCGCCCAGCGTCGCCGCGAACACGCGGTTCAGGCGGCCGTCGTTCCACGCGTCCCAGTGGCGGATGAACATGCGGTCGAACAGCAGGCCGGTGCTCTTGCGCGCCGCCTCGTCGTCGAGCTTCTTCTTCGTGCACGCCAGGTCGGCCTTGCAGTCCGGGAACACCGCGAACGCCAGCGCCACCCGGGTTCCGTCGGGCGACAGCTTGTAGCCATCGACGTCAATGGCGAAATCGGTCAGCCGTTTGGCCTCGCCGCCGTTGGCCGGCATTGCATAGAGCTGCATCGAACCCGACTTCGCGCTCATGAAATACAGCGTCTTGCCGTCCGCCGAGAACGCCGGCGAGTTCACGCTCCAGCCTTCCGGCGACACCTGCTTGGGCGGCGCGTTGTCGCGCGTCACCAGGTTGCGCATCCACAGCGTGGTCGCCGACTTGTTGGTCTCCTTGTCGACCACGCGCTTGGCGAACACCAGCACGCGGCCGTCCGGCGACAGCGTGGGCGAGGAATGGCGGTCCATGTAGGCCATGTCGCGCACTTCGAAGCCGCGCTGAGCGGCGTTCGCAGCGGTGGGCAGCGACAGGGCAAGGGCGAGCGGAAGGAGGGCGTGGCGGAGCTTCATGGCGATGGTCCCGTGGAGCGGAAAATGAGGACGCCCGCGCAGGCGCGGGCGTCGGATGGATCAGGCGTTCGGGTTGGCCTTGGCACCGGTGCGGTACAGCAACCAGGCAACCAGCGCGAGCACGGCAAGACCGACGTACTTGCCGAATTGCAGGCTCTCCGGCGCGGCAATCACGTCGGCGCGGCCGGACAGCACGATCGGGATGGCGATGAAGATGCCCATCAGCGCCTCGCCGGTGATCAGGCCGGCGGCGAACAGGGTGCCGGGGCGATGCAGGCGGTCGCGCGCGGCTTCATCGTGGCTTCCGACCATGCCGTGGCGCTTCTCCACCAAGTAGGCCAGCAGGCCGCCGAGGAAGATCGGCACCATCAGTTCCAGCGGCAGGTAGATGCCGATGGCCGCCGCCAGCACCGGTACGCGGAAGGTTTTGCCGGTGGCCTTCAGCCACTCGTCGAGGGCGATGATCACCGCGCCGACCACCGCACCGATGCCGATGATCGTCCACGGCAGTTCGCCACCGAACATGCCCTTGGCCACCGAGGCCATCAGCGTGGCCTGCGGTGCCGACAGCGAGTTGGGATGCTCGGGCGTGGGCGCGCCGATGCCGTAAGCCTGCGCCAGCAGGTTCAGCACCGGCGCCATGATCAGCGCGCAGGAAAACGCGCCGATGCCCAGCATGAGCTGCTGCTTCCATGGGGTGGCACCGACGATATAGCCGGCCTTGAGGTCCTGCAGGTTGTCACCGCCGACCGCCGCCGCGCAGCACACCACCGCACCGATCATGATCGCGGCGACTGCGCCCAGCGGCGCGCCGGACGCGCCCACCGCCATCTTGCCGCCCTCGCCGAGCAGCACCAGCAGCACCGCGGAGGCGAACAGGATGGTGGCAATCGTGATGCCGGACACCGGGTTGTTGGAGGAGCCGACGAGGCCTGCGAGGTAAGCCGAAACCGACACGAACAGGAAGCCGGCGACGATCATGATGATCGCCATCGGGATGCTCACGCTCCACATGCCGACGATGCCCTGGTACAGCAGCAACAGCGGCACCACGAAGGCGATCAGTGCCACCAGCATCCACTTCATCGGCAGGTCGCGCTCGGTCTCGGCCACCTGTTCGCCGCTGCCCTTGCGCGCCGCCGCAATGCCGCTGCGCACGCCCGACAGCAGCGACTTGCGCAGCGAGAACAGCGTCCACACGCCACCGATCAGCATCGCGCCGACCCCGAGGTAGCGGATCTTGGCCGACCAGATCGCGCCGGCGATGTCTTCCGCGCCCGCGCCGGCGATGCTGGTGGCCAGCGCCGGGTCGGTATCGAGGAAGAACATGTGGTACAGCGGGATGGCGATGTGCCAGGACAGGATCGAGCCGGAGACGACGACGATCCCGATGTTGAGCCCGACGATGTAACCCACGCCAAGCAGCGCCGGCGACAGGTTGGTGCCCATGTAGCCGAGGTACTTGCCGAAGAAGCCGGCGCCCGCGGCGGTATCCGGGATCAGGCGCATGCCGCTGGCGGCAGCGGCCTTGATCAGCCCGCCCAGCGTCGCCGACAGGGCGAGGATCTTCAGCCCGGGGCCGGGATTCTCACCCGCCTTCAGCACTTCCGCGGCCGCCTTGCCTTCCGGGAACGGCAGCGGCTCCTCAACGATCATCGAGCGCCGCAGCGGCACCGAGAACAGCACGCCGAGCAGGCCGCCCAGACCGGCAATCGCGAGCACCCAGGAATATTTGAAGTCATCCCAGTAGCCCAGGATGATCAACGCCGGGATCGTGAAGATCACGCCCGCCGCGATCGACGAACCCGCGGACGCACCGGTCTGCACGATGTTGTTTTCGAGGATCGTGCCGCCGCCGAGCAGCCGCAGCACGCCCATCGAGACGACCGCGGCGGGAATCGCGGTGGCGATGGTCAGCCCGGCGAACAGGCCGAGATAGGCGTTGGCGGCGGACAGGATCACCGCCAGCACGATCGCCAGGATCACCGCACGCAGGGTCAGCTGCGGCACGGCTTTGGCAGGGTTCGACATGGGACATCCTCGTCGGGAAGGCAAGCGACGAAACCTAGCCGCTGGCGGCCGGCAAGTCCAGTGCGGCAGGTTGCAGCCAGCGGCGCCGTCGGGGGGAGCTGGCGCCCCGGATGCGGTGAAGTCGCGCTGAACCGGTGCCACCGGCAGCAGCGGGACGCGCTGCTAAACTCGGCCGCTATCCCCGCGAACGAGATCCGCCGCATGCCGACACCGCGCCCGCTTGCCATCGCCCTGGTCATCGCCCTTGCCGCCGGACTGGCCTCGCCCGCCGGGATGGCCGCGAAGAAAAAACCGGCGCAGAAGAAGGCAGCGACGCCCCCGGCCTGCACCGATTTCTATGCCGAAGCCAACAAGGGCTGGCTGGCCGCCAACCCGATGCCGACCAGCGGCGCGATTTCCGCGCTGGGCCAGCTCACCGCGCGCGCGCAACAGCAGCAACGCGACCTGCTGGATGGCGCCATGAATGCGCCGCAGAACAACGTGCAGAAGCTGCTGGGCGATTTCTGGGCCAGCGGCCTGGACGAGGCGGCGGTGGAGCGCGACGGCGCCGCGCCGGTGGCGCCGCTGCTCAAGCGCATCGATTCGATCCGCAAGCCGAAGGACATCGCGCCGGCCATCGCCGCACTGCACCATGTCGGCATTCCCGTCGCCTTCCATTTCGGCGCCGACATCGACCTGCGCGACCTCGACCGCCACCTTGGCTACTTCAGCCAGGGCGGCCTGGGCCTGCCGGACCCCGCCTACTACACCCGGCAGGACGCCGATACCAAGGCGCTGGTCGCGCGCTACGCCGACTACATCCGGAAAATCCTCGCGCTGACCGGCGTGGCGCAGCAGGACATCGAAACCCAGACCGCGCTGGTGCTGGACCTGGAAAAACGCATCGCCAGCCTGGCGCGCCCGCTCGTGGACCTGCGCGATCCGCGCAACACTTTCGCGCCGGTCGCCACCGCCGGGCTGGGCAAGCAGTACCGCAACCTGCAGCTGGATGCGTTCCTGCAGGTGCAGGGCGTGCACGACGACACCGTGTCGCTGGCCAACCCGGCAATGTTCGCCCAGCTCGACGCGCTGGTGGGCTCGCTCAAGCCCGCCCAATGGCAGGCCTACCTGCGCTGGCGGGTGGGCGATGCGATGGCGCCCTATCTGTCGAAGTCCTGGCGACAGGCCGCGTTCGATTTCCGCGGCAAGGTCCTGCTGGGCCAGGCCGAACCCGCGCCGCGCTGGCAGCAGACGCTGGACGCGATCAACCTGGCTGCTGGCCCGATGCTGGGCCGCGAGTACGCCGCCACACACCTGTCGGACGCCACCCGCAGGCAGGCCGAAGCCGTTGCCGATCAGGTCCGCGATACGCTGGTGAAGCAGGTGGGCAGCAGCACCCTGCTGGGCGAACCCGCGAAGGACGAGGCGCGCAGGAAGCTCGAGCGCTTGCGCATCGAGATCGGCACGCCGCGCTACGACCTTGACTACACGGTGCAGCCGATGGGCCGCGGCAGCTTCGGCAGCAACATGCTGATCGCCTCCACCTGGCGCCATCGCCAGGAGATGAAGCGGATCGGCAAGGGCAACGCCAACCGCCGCTGGGACGTGCTACCGCAGCAGCCGGCGCTGGCCTACGACCTCGCCCACAACCGCCTGATCGTCACCGCCGCCATGCTCCAGGCACCGGTGCTGGAGGCGACGATGCCGGTGGATGCCCAGTACGGCGCATTCGGCGCGCTGGTCGGACACGAGCTGAGCCACGCCATCGATGGCCGCGGTCGCCATATCGATGCCAAGGGCGAGATCCGCGACTGGTGGGGCCCCGCCGAAACCAGCGCCTGGGAGACACTGGCGCAGAAGGTGACGGCGCTGTACGCCGGCCTGCCCTATCCCGGCCTGACCGGCACCCGGGTGGACGGCGCGCTCACCCGCGATGAAAACATCGCCGACCTGGCCGGCTTGGAACTGGCCCATGCCGCGGTGGTTGCGGCGCGGCCGGACGGCGGCGCACAGGCGGACAAGGCCTTCTACACCGGCTGGGCGCAGTTGTGGGCGCAACAGGTCACCCGCGATGAAGCCGAGATCCGCGCCCGCCAGGACGTGCGTGCGCCGGGTCCGTGGCGCGCCAACGCCGCGGTGATGCAGCAACCCGCCTTCGGCGTCGCCTACGCCTGCAAGGCCGGCATGCCGATGCAGCCGAAGCCGGAAGGCCGCGTGGTGATTTTCAACTGAGTAAACCCGGGACGGGAAGCGACCCGGGGCGGGGCTCCGGGTTTCCCGCCAGACGTCGGCGGCTCAGCGCACGATGCGCATTTTCGGCCCGCCCCGGCCACCGCGTCCGCCGAACGGCGGCTGGCCGCGCCACTGACGGATCAGCAACCAGCCGAACAGCATGCCGCCAAGGTGGGCGAAATGGGCCACCCCCGGCTGCAGCCCGGTGATGCCCACGCCCAGTTCGAACAGGCCGTAGACGATCACCAGCGTGCGCGCCTTCATCGGGATCGGCGGGAACAGCAGCATCACCCGCTGGTGCGGGAACAGCATGCCGTACGCCAGCAGCAGGCCGAATACGCCGCCGGAAGCGCCGATGGTGGGATACGGATCGGCACCCTGCGCCAGCGCATAGGAACCGACCAGCAGCTGGCAGATACCGGCGCCAACCACGCTCACCAGGTAATAGGTCAGGAAGCGGCGTTCGCCCCAGGTGTATTCCAGCGGCGCACCGAACATCGCCAGCGCCAGCATGTTGAAGGCCAGATGCAGGAAGCCGCCATGCAGGAAGCTGTAGCTCACCAGCTGCCACGGCATGAACGCGGGCGCCATGCCGGCCGGGTCGAAATCGACATCGCCCCACGGCCACAGCATCAGGGTCACCAGCCGCTGATTGCCCAGCAGCCACTGCAGCAGGAAGCCGACGCCGTTGGCGATCAGCAGCGCCTTGGTGACTCGGGGGAGGTTGAACGGCATCCGTGCGATATTCCGGTTACATTGCAGCGCATCATAGCCGCTCAGCGCGGCGCCCACAGGGCCGCATCCAGCGTCCCTTCATCCTCTGGCAAGCGAACCCGGCCATTGCGGGGCTCCACGCCATCGGCGCGCAAGCGCCGGCATTGTTCGGTGAACTCCGGCGATTCAGGCGGGAATGCGATGCGCCCATCGGAGCGCAGGATGCGATGCCAGGGCAATGCCGGATCGTCGTTCTGGCCGAGGATGCGCGCCACCAACCGCGCCCGACCCGGCAGGCCGGCGCGTCGCGCAATGGCGCCATAGCTGGCCACCTGCCCACGCGGCACCGCCCGGATCGCGGCCAGGATGCGTTGCTCGGGCGAGGACGGCGGCGACTTCATGTTCCGGGTTAGCATAGCCCGACATCCCCCGCCGATCGCCGACCGCCATGCACAACTTCGAGCAGATCCGCAGCCATCTGGTTTCCGCCGGCTACCGGTTGACCCTGCTGGATCCGTTCGTGGCCTGCGTGGAGCTGTCGCTGGCGCAGGGCAAGCGCCACCAGGCGATCTTCCTCGCCGAGCTGCAGGACGACGACGGCCGCAATTACCTGCGGGTCAGTACCGCGATCGCGCCTACCACCGGGATGGACGCCCGCCGCGCGCTGGCCTTCAACTGGCAGAGCCGGGTGGGCTACCTGGCGATCGGCGAGCTCGACGGCGTGCCCTACCTGCAGCTGTGCGAGAACCGCCCCTACGACTGCCTCAATGCGGCGGAAATCGACCGCCTGGTGCTGGAAATCGGCGGCACCGGCGACGAGATGGAGCGCCGCATGTCCGCAGGCGGCGACCTGCTGTAGGCAGCATCGCCGGGTTCGCACGCCACATGCAGAAACGCCGGCTTGCGCCGGCGTTTCTGCAATTCACGGAAGCGGACCGAGCAGACTCAGGCCCAGCCCAGCGCCTCCAGCAGGCTCAGCAGCGCATAGGCGATCCCGCCCGCAGCCGGGATGGTCAGGATCCACGCCCACACGATCCTCTCGATCACGCCGAACTTCAGCGCACGCGGGTTCTTGGCGAAGCCCACGCCCATGATCGCTGTGGAGATGCTGTGGGTAGTGGACACCGGCATGCCGAAGTGCGCCGCCACGGTGAGGATGGTGGCCGAACTGGTTTCCGCCGCGAAGCCGTTGATCGGGTGCAGCTTGACCATCTTGTGGCCCAGCGTCTTGATGATGCGCCAGCCGCCGGAGGCGGTGCCGGCGGCCATGACCAGCGCGCAGGTCAGCACGATCCAGGTGGCGATGTCCTGCTCGCCGGCGTTGCCGGGATGCAGGAACCCCAGCCAGCCCGGCAGGTCGTCCAGCGCACCGCTGGCCTCGGCCCCGAACAGGGTCAGGGCGATGATCCCCATGGTCTTCTGCGCATCGTTATGGCCATGCGCATAGCCCATGTAGGCAGCAGACAGGATCTGCGCCTTGCCGAAGAACTTGTTGACGAAGTTCGGCCGCGCCAGACGCCCGAGCCAGCCGCCGGCCCGCGACAGGCCGGCGATCAGCGCCCACAGCGCCACCATCACCAGTACGCCGAGCAGGAACCCGGCAAGCGGCGAGCTGATCATCGGCACCACGACCTTCCACAGGATGCCCTTGTTCTGGGTCCAGTCGCCGACGGTCTTCGACCAGATCAGCGCATCGAAGTCGTTGTGCGCCGCCGCCAGTGCCGCACCGATCAGGCCGCCGATCAGCGCGTGCGAGGACGATGACGGCAGGCCCTTCCACCAGGTGATCAGGTTCCAGACGATGCCGCCCAGCAGCGCGCACAGGATCACCTGCGAGGTGACCTGCACCACTTCGGTGTCGATCAGGCCGGAGGCGATGGTCTTGGCCACCGCGGTGCCCATCAGCGCGCCGATCAGGTTCATCCCTGCTGCCAGCATCACCGCCTGGCCCGGCGACAGCACCTTGGTCGCGACCACCGTGGCGATGGAATTGGCGGTGTCGTGGAAGCCGTTGATGAACTCGAAGACCAGCGCGGCGAAAATCACCACAAGAACAAGCGTCAACATGACGTCGGTCCCGTCAGCTGTTCTTGAGGACGATCTGGTACGTCACCACGCCGGCCTCGCGGCAGCGGTCGATGGCCTTTTCCAGGATCTCGAAGAACTCCTTGAGCAGGAACATCTGCAGGCTGTCGAGCTTGCCGGAATAGATCTCGCGGTACAGCTCCAGCATCAGCCGGTCGGCCTCGTTCTCGATCGAACGCAGCTTCTCGTTGAGCTTGGTCATGCGGTCTAGGTTCATCCGCTCGAGTTCGTCCACCATCTGCACCACCACTTCGGCGGCCTGCTCCAGCATCGCCGCGCGCGGCGCGAAGTCGATGTGGGCCAGGTGCTGGGTCGCCAGCGCATAGCGGTCGGCGAACTTCTCGATCTGCTTGGGGATCTTGTGCAGGGCCGAGCCCAGCGCCTCGATGTCCTCGCGCTCGATCGGGGTGATGTAGCTGTCCACCAGCGCCTGGCTGATCTTCTCGGCGGCGGTGCGCTCGCGCAGGCGCGCCAGCTTGAAGGCGTCCAGCGCGGGCTGGCGGTCGCCCTCCCTCATCATCGCGTGCAGCGCCTTGGCGCTGTCATAGGCGGCCGTGGCCGCATCGTCCAGCAGCGAATAGAACTGCGCGCCGGAGCCGAAAATGGTTTGCAGGGAGAACATGGGTGTGGCCCCGGATCTGGAGTGGAGGTGAAGATGTAAAAACGGTTGCAACGATAAGGCGCAATTATGACGCCCGCGTGACAGCTTGGCACTGACCTCCCCGCACCCGGGTTCCCCGCGGGCAGAGGACGGAGCCACCACCATGGCCTGTTATGATGCCCCCGCGCTCCGGCGCAGCCCATGGACGATCATCCTCCGCCGCCGTCATGTCTCTCCCCAGCCGCGCATCCTGCCGCGGCCGACGCGTCGTGCCCCGTCCGGCTTCCCCGCTTCACTCCCCCGCCCGCGCCCGGTAAAGCCCCGTGCTGGAACTGCTGATCGTCCTCGCCCTGATTCTGGTCAACGCCTTCTTCGCGCTGTCGGAGATGTCCGTGGTGACCTCGCGCAAAGGCCGACTCAAACAACTGGCCGGCAGCAGCCGGCGCGCCAGCAAGGCGCTCGAGCTGGCCGAACACCCGGAACACTTCCTGTCCACCGTGCAGGTGGGGATCACGCTGACCGGCATCCTCACCGGCATGTTCGGCGGCGATGCGATCGGCCGGATCATCGGTGAATGGCTGGCGGTCCGGGTGCCCTCCCTGGGCGAGCATGCCAGCACCCTCGGTACGGTCCTGGCAGTTGGCCTGATCACCTACTTCAGCATCGTGCTGGGCGAGCTGCTGCCAAAACGGCTGGCGCTGCTGGCACCGGAACGGCTCGCGACCCTGGTGGCGCTGCCGATGCACTGGCTGTCGCGGATGGCCAGCCCGGCGGTATGGCTGCTGAGCGCCACCGTGCGCAGCCTGCTGCGACTGCTCCGGGTCGACAGCAGCGATGGTTCGCAGGTCACCGAAGAGGAAATCCAGCTACTGGTCAGCGAGGGCCATGAGCAGGGCGTGTTCGATCTGGACGAGCGCAACATGCTCAACCGGGTGATGCGCCTGGGCGACCGCACAGCCGACAGCCTGATGACCCCGCGCACGCGCATCGCCTGGCTGGACGCCTCCGCGTCGTTGACGGAAAACCTGGCGGCGATGCAGGAACACGAGTTCTCGCGCTATCCGGTCTACCGCGGCGACGACAGCGACGTGGCCGGCGTGCTGGAAGTGAAGACCCTGCTGGACGAGCTGGGCCGGCCGCAGCCGGACCTGTTCCGCGACCTGCGCCCGGCGCTGTTCGTGTCCGAATCCACCCACGCGATGAAGCTGCTGGAGATCCTGCGCGAGGAACAGCAGTCGCTGGCCCTGGTGGTGGACGAATACGGTGACATCCAGGGCATGGTGACGGTCAGCGACATCGTCGACGCGGTGATCGGCAGGCTGAAGACAGCCAGCACGGGCGACGACGACGAGGAAGCCCTGGTGGTCACGCGCGACGACGGCTCGCTGCTGGTGGACGGTGGCCTGCACGTGGACGAGCTGCGCGAGCTGACCGGCGAGCGCCTGGCCGACGCGGATGAACTGGAATACCGCACCGCCGCGGGCCTGGTGATCGCACGCTTCGGCCGCATCCCGCACGTGGGCGAGCACATCCGGATCGGCCCGTGGCGGGTGGAGGTGGTGGACCTGGACGGCCCCCGCATCGACAAGCTGCTGCTGCAGCGCGAAGCCCAGCCCTCCCGCATCGAAGGCGACGGCTGAGGCGGAGCTCCCCGCCGGCAGCAGGCCGGCGACTCAGCCCAACTGCGCGACGAACTCCGGTCCACCCATCGGGTGGCCCAGCCAGTAGCCCTGCACCAGATCGCAGTCACGCTCGCGCAGCAGCTCGAACTGCCCTGCCCGCTCCACGCCTTCCGCCACCACGGTGACGCCCATCGAGTGCGCCATCGCCACGATCGCGCTGGTCAGGGCCAGGTCATCCGGGTCGCGCAGCAGGTCGGTGATGAAGCTGCGGTCGATCTTCAGGCCGTCGACCTGGACACGCCGCAGGTGGCTGAGACTGGAATAGCCGGTGCCGAAATCGTCGAGCCAGACCTTCACGCCAAGCTGGCGCAGCCGCCCCAGCAGCGCGGCGGCATTGGCCTCGTCGCTGATCACCGCGGTTTCGGTCAGCTCCAGGTGCAGCCGCTCCGGCGGCAGCCCGCTCTGCTGCAGCGCGCTGGCCACCTGCCTGAGCAGGTCGCCGCTGCGCAGCTGCCGGGCCGAGACGTTGACCGACACGAACGGCGCCTCGCCCGCCCCGTTCGGTACCGGCCAGCTGGCTGCCTCGTGGCAGGCATTGCGCAGCGCCAGCAGGCCGATCGCCTCGATCAGCCCGCTCTGTTCGGCCACGTCGATGAACACCGACGGGGCGATCGCCCCGTCCTCCGGATGGTTCCAGCGCAGCAGCGATTCCGCGCCGACCAGTACGCGGTCGCGGGTGCGGTAGATCGGCTGGTAGACCAGGGTCAGCTCGCCGCGCTCCCAGGCGCCGCGCAGGTCATGCTCCATCCGCACGCGCCGCTCGATCGCCTGGTCCATGGTGCGGCTGTAGAAGCGGTAGCAGTTCTTGCCCGCCATCTTGGCCTGGTACATCGCGATGTCGCCGTTTTTCATCAGCAGCGACGCGCTGCCGGCATCGTCCGGGAAGATCGCCACGCCCACCGAGGTCCCGAGTAGCACCTGCCGGCCATGCAGCAGCATCGGCTCGCTCAGCGACAGCACCAGCGCCTCGGCCAACCGGATCGCCTTGCCGCGCACGTCGCCATCGGGCTCCGGGCCGCCCGGCTGCAGCAGGATCACGAACTCGTCGCCGCCGAAGCGCGCCACCAGCGCGTCCGCATCCTGCACCGCCTGCACCGCACGCTCGATCCGCGCGGCCACCTGCAACAGCACCTCGTCGCCAGCCTCGTGGCCGAGGGTGTCGTTGACGCGCTTGAAATCATCGAGGTCGGCGAACAGCAGCGCCAGCTGGCAGCCGGTGCCCTGCTGTTCGCGCAGACGCTGCTCCAGCGATTCGCGGAACGCCAGCCGGTTCGACAGCCCGGTCAGCGCATCACTGTAGGCGACCCGGCGGATGTCGCGGTCGTGCCTGACCACGCTCTCGCGCATGCGCCCGAAGGTCCGTATCAGATCGCCCAGCTCGTCCTTGCGGCGGCTTTCCGGCACCGGCGAATCGAAGTCGCCGGCCTCGAACTGGCGGGCCGCATCGCCCAGCATCCGGATCGGCTTGACCAGCATCCGCTGCAGCACCCACGCACCGATCAGCGCCAGCGTGCCGAATCCGCAGCACAGCAGCAGCAGCCAGTTCAGGCTGCGCTGGTTGACGTCGTCGAAGCCGGCGCGCAGGCCGTCCAGGGCGCGCTCCTCGGCGCGCGCGGCGGTCGCCATCGAATAGCCGATGCGCACGCCGCCGAGACGCTCGTCGCCGATCGTGATCGGATAGGACACGTCCAGCAGTTCGTCGGTCTGGCGCGTGTGCGGTCCCTTGGCGGCGACGATTTCCGCGGCAAGGCCGTCATTCATCGGTTGGCCGAAAGCGGCGATGTCGCCGGAGCCGTCGTGCAGGATGCGGCCCTTCGGGTCGTAGACCAGCACGTAATCCACGTCGGGCGCCCGCAGCGCACTGCGGGTGAGGATGCCGATCGCATCGAGGTCGAAGTAGTACAGCGGGTTGGCAAGGGCATCGGCCAGCTGCCGTACCTGCGCCTCGCCCCCTGCCCGCATCTGCTCGGAAAGCAGCGAGTGGGTGCTCTGGCGCGCGATCCCGACGACTTCGCGCTGGCTGCTCTGCTGGCGGTTCCACAGCATCACCATCATCAGCACGACGATGCCCAGCACCACCAGGATCCCGACCTGGAAACGCAGCTGCAGGTTCAAGCCGGTGCGCTTCACTCGACCTCCGCGCGCACGCGTTGCACGCCGGTCGCCAGCCGCTCGAGCGCGCGCCGGTCGTCATCGCCGATCGGCACGAAACGGGCCGTGTCCATGAACCGCCGCAGCGCCTCGCTGGCGTCCGGGTCGTTGGCCGCTTCCATCAGGACCTCGCGCAGGCGCACCTCCACCCGCGGGTCCAGCCCGCGGCGCACCAGCATCAGCGCACGCGGCACGTCCTGAGTGCGCGCGATCAGCCGGAAATCCTGGGAAAACGCCGGCGGCATGCGCGCGGGATTGATCCAGTCCAGGTTGCTCAGCACGCCTGCGTCCACCATCCGCTTGTGGACCCAGGTGGCGATGTTCAGTTCGGTGCGGGCGAACACGTAACCCACCCGGTCCGCAGCCGGCTTGTCCATCGGCGACAGCAGCAGCTCCAGCGACTGGCCACCCTCCAGCAGCTGTGCCGCCGGCAGGAAATAGGCACTGGTGGACAGCGGGCTCTGGAAGGCCACGCTGCGGCCGGCGAGGTCCTGCAGCGACTGCACCGGGCTGTCGCGCCGCACGAAGAACAGGCTGTGGTAGCGGGTGGCGCCCTCGCGCTCGCTGATGAGGAACGAGCGGGCGACGCCGCGGTGTTCCAGCAGCGCGGCATTGCCTGCGGTTTCATTGATCCAGTCCACCCGGCCGCGCCGCAGGTAGCTGGTCATCTGCTGCAGGTCCTTGGCCATCAGGATGCGGCCGCTGCGGATGCCCACCGACGCCATCCGGGGGATGACATAGTCGAGCAGCGGCTTGAGCTGGTCGTAATGCGCCTTGGGGTCATCGCTGACCCGTCCCAGGACCAGCACGCTGGCGTCGTCCGCGGTGGACGGACCCTGCGCCCGCGCAAACGGCGCACATGCCAGCAACAGGCACAGCAGCGCTGGCATCAGGCGGCGCATGGATGCAGGCAATTCCCCATTTCTTCCCGGCAACGAGGCTAACCGATTTTGCCGTCGTTTGAACCCTGCCCGGCCAAACGTGCCATTCGTTGGGCATCGGCCAGCACGCCGCGCAGCAGCCGGATTTCGGCGCTGTCGAGGTTGGCGCGCAGGTACAGCCTGCGCAGCTTGCGCATCGCAGACTCCGGGGCGCGTCCCTTGTGGAAATCGATCTGGTCCAGCGTTTCGGCCAGCTGTCCGAACAGTCCTTCCAGTTCCGCATGCGAAGCGGCACCCTCGCCCGGCGGCGGCGTTCGGCCTTCAACGACCGCGCCGGCATCCCCCAGCAGCGCGCAGCGGAGCTCGTAACTCAGCACCTGCACCGCGGCGGCGAGGTTGAGCGAGCTGAACGCCGGGTCGGACGGGATGTGCACCGCCGCGTGGCAGAGCTGCAGTTCCTCGTTGTCGAGGCCGGTGCGTTCTCGCCCGAACACCAGCGCCACCGGCCCGCTGCCCGCGGCCAGCACCGCACGCCCGGCGGCATCGCGCGGATGCAGCGGCTCCAGCTGGATGCGCCGGCTGCGCGCGGTGGCGCCCAGCACCCAGCGGCAATCGGCCACCGCCTCGGCCAGGCTGGCGAAGACCGGCGCGGCTTCCACCAGATCGTCCGCGCCGGCAGCCATGGCCTGGGTATCGCGGTCCGGCGCCTTCTCGGGCGCCACCAGCACCAGCTTCGACAGGCCCATGGTTTTCATCGCCCGGGCGGCGGAACCGATGTTGCCGGGGTGCTGGGTGCCGACGAGGACGATGCGCAGATTGTCGGCAAGCGCCGGGGTCGATGGTGCATTCATGTGCGAATGGTAAACTTTGCAACCCGGCCGCAGCGCCGGGATTTGCTCTTTTCCGCCGTCGCCCCCTCCACCTCACTCGATCGAGGCGCTTTCGCCATGCAAAAACCCGTCGTCAACGTCATGGTCAAGGCGGCCCGAGCGGCCGGGGGCGTGCTGCTGCGCAACATGAACCGGCTCGACGCGATCAACGTGATCGAGAAGGACCGCATGGATTACGCCAGCGAAGTGGACGAGCAGGCCGAGCAGGCGGTGGTCAAGGAACTGCGTCGCGCCTTCCCGGATGCCGGTTTCCTGGGCGAGGAAGGCGGTGCCCAAGGCCGCAAGGGCGGCGCGCTGTTCGTGATCGACCCGCTGGACGGCACCAGCAACTACCTGCACGGCTTCCCGCACTGGTGCGTGTCGATCGCCATGGTCGAACAGGGCGAAGTGCAGCACGCAGTGATTTTCGACCCGCTCCGCAACGAGCTGTTCACCGCCAGCCGCGGCAGCGGCGCGGTGCTCAACGACCGCCGGATCCGCGTCTCCGAGCGCAAGGACCTCAGCGGCGCGATGCTGGCCACCGGCTTCGCGCCACGCGAGCGTGCCACCGCGCCGGCGCAGCTGGAGTGCGTGCGCGAACTGCTGCGCAGCGCCGAGGACATCCGCCGCACCGGTTCCGCCGCGCTGGACCTGGCGTACGTGGCCTGCGGCCGCAGCGACGGCTATTTCGAGGCCGGCGTGAAGCCGTGGGACATCGCCGCCGGCGTGCTGCTGGTGCGCGAGGCCGGTGGCCGCGTCAGCGATTTCAAAGGTGCACAGACCGGGCCGATGGACGCACGCGGCATCCATGGCCGCCAGCTGCTGGCCGGAAACCAGAAGCTCAGCCTCGAACTGCAGAAGGTGATCGTGCAGTCGGGCTACGCGGCCGCGTTCAGCTGATCCGGACCACCGCCGCCAACGGAAAAGGCCGCGCATCACTGCGCGGCCTTTTCTTTTTGCCTCCTCCCCGCCTCGGCGGGGAGGGGGAAGCGGTTACGGACGGCGCGCCAGTTCGGCGTGGTCCTTGGCCTTCGGCATCAGGTCCTGCTTGCTCACCCGCAGCGGCCCCATGGTCAGCAGCGCACCCGAGATGAAGATCGAGGACAGGGTGCCGATCACGATGCCGATCATCTGCGACTCGGCCATGCCACGCAGCGAATCGCCGCCGTACAGGTACAGCGCCAGCGCGGTCAGGAAGGCGACGAACGACACGATCACTGTCCGCGACAGGGTCTGGTTGACCGACTTGTTGAGGATCTCGACCGGGTCGGCGCGCAGGCTGCGGAAGTTCTCGCGCACGCGGTCGAATACCACGATGGTGTCGTTGATCGAAAAGCCCATCACCGACAGGATGCCGGCCAGCACGTTGAGATCGAACTCGTGCCCGCTGATCGCGAACCAGCCGGCGCAGATGATCACGTCATGCATGGTGCCGATGGTGGCGGCGATCGCGAACTTCTTCTCGAACCGCATCGAGATGTAGCCGAGGAAGCCGATGATCACGAACAGCACGGCGTACATGCCGTTCAGGGCCAGGTCCTTGCCGACCTGGGCGCTGATCACCGAGCTGCTGCGCTTGCTGGCGGGGTTGCCGTCCAGCGACGCCGCCTTGGCCACCGCGTCGCCGATGCTGCTGGCGCGGTCGGCGCCGCCTTCCTGGGTGCCCTCGGCCTGCAGGCGCACCAGCAGGTCGTTGCCGCTGCCGAAGTTCTGCACCTGCGCGCCACCGAAGCCGGCGGCGTCCAGCTGCTCGCGCACCCGGTCCACGTCCGGCGCCTTGTCGTAGCGCAGCTCGACGCCGATGCCGCCGGTGAAGTCGAGGGCGAAATTGAAGCCCTTGGTGACCATCGCACCGATCGAAACCAGCATCAGCAGCGCGGCGATCGACACCGACACCCAGCGCATCCGCATGAAGTCGATGTTGCTGTCGTAGGGGAACACATTGAACGGTTTCATCTGGCGTGCTCCTTTAGATCGCGACCGACTTCAGCTTGCGCTTGCCGCCGTAGATCAGCGTGGCGATGCCGCGCGAGACCGACACCGCGGTATAGGCGGAAGTGATGATGCCGAGCATGGTGGTCATGCCGAAGCCCTTCAGCGGACCGGTGCCGAAGGCGAACATGGCAAGGCCGGCGAGGAAGGCGGTGACGTTGGCGTCGAGGATGGTGCCGGACGCGCGGTCGTAGCCTTCGGCGATCGCCTTCTGTGGCGGCAATCCCAGCCGCAACTCCTCGCGTATGCGCTCGTTGATCAGCACGTTGGCGTCCACCGACATGCCCACCGTCAACGCGATGCCGGCGAGCCCGGGCAGGCTCATGGTGGCGCCGATCACGGACATCAGCGCGAACACCATCAGCAGGTTGATGAGCAGCGCGAGGCAGGTGACCAGGCCGAACATCCGGTAGTAGATCAGGAAGAAGCCCAGCGCGAAGATGAAGGAGAAGCCCACCGCCTTCAGGCCGCGGTCGATGTTCTCCTTGCCGAGGCTCGGGCCGATGGTGCGCTCGTCGACGAAGTCCATCGGCGCCGCCAGCGCGCCCGCGCGCAGCAGCAGGGCCAGGTCCGAGGCTTCCTTCATGCTCTCCAGGCCCGTGGTCTGGAATTCCTTGCCCAGCGTGCCCTGGATGGTGGCGACCGAGATGACCTGCTCGCTGGTGCGGGTGGTATGCACCTCCTTGCCGTCGATGATCTTCACCTCGGGGATGCGCTCGATGTAGACCACCGCCATCGGCTTGCCGACGTGGGCGCTGGAGTAGTCGAACATGCGCTGGCCGCCGACCGCGTTCAGGCGCACCCGCACCGCCGGCGTGCCGCTCTGCGAATCGAAGAACGAGGATGCGCTCTGCAGCTGCTCGCCCGAGGCGATCACGCGCTTGTTGAGCAGCACCGGCAGCGGCTTGCCGTCGGGGCCGATTTCCTTGCGGGCGTAAACGCGCGCTTCCGGCGGCACGTTGCCGGTATCGCGGGCTTCGACCGCGTTGCCCTCGACCACGCCGCGGTATTCCAGGGTCGCGGTGGCGCCGAGGATGCGCTTGGCCTGCGCGGTGTCCTGCACGCCGGGCAGCTGCACCGCCACGCGGTCGGCACCCTGGCGCTGGATGATCGGCTCGGCCACGCCCAGCTCGTTGATGCGGTTGCTCAGCGTGCCGATGTTCTGCTGCACCGCGTCGGTGAGGATCTTGTCCAGTTCGGCTTCGGGGATGCGCACGCTGAGCGTCTCGCCCTCGCCATCGATCTGGTAAGTCGGCATGTCGCGGCCGATCAGGCGGCGCGCCTGCGCCGCGTCCTGCCCGGCGCCGAGCTTGGCGACCACGGTGCCGCCGGCGGTGGGCTCCACCGAGATGTAGCGGATGCGGTTGTCGCGCAGCAGGCTGCGGATGTCCTCCGCGGTCGCCTCGAAGCGCTTGGTCAACGCCGCCTGGCGGTCCACCTGCATCAGGAAGTAGACGCCACCACGCAGGTCCAGGCCCAGGAACATCGGCTTGGCGCCGATCTTCTGCATCCAGGCCGGCACGGTGGATGCCTGGTTCAGGGCGACCACATAGCCGCTGCCCAGTTCTTCCCGGACGATATCGGCCACCCGGGTCTGGACGTCGTCGCTGGCGGTGCGCACCAGCAGGTTGCCGTCCTTGTCGATCTCGCTGCCGATGACCGTGACCGAGGCCTGCTTCAGCAGGACGTCGACCCGCTGCTTCAGCGCTTCGTCCACCTTCGCACCGCGGTTGGCGGTGATCTGCACGGCGGGATCCTGCGGGAACGCGTTCGGCACCGCGTACAGCACGCTGAGCGCCAGCGTCAGCAGGATCAACAGGTATTTCAGGCGGGAATATTCGAGCATCGCGGCACCCCGCGCACGCCCGCGGGGGCGCACGCCTTTTGCGGCTGGGAATGGATCAGGCGGACTTCAGCGTGCCCTTGGGCAGGACGCTGGCGATGGCGCCCTTCTGCACGCGCAGCTGCACGCTACTGGCGACTTCCACGGTGATGAACGCATCGCTCAGGCCGACCACGGTGCCGGCGATGCCGCCGCTGGTGATCACCTCGTCGCCCTTGGCCAGCTTGTCCAGCATCGCCTTGTGTTCCTTCTGCCGCTTCATCTGCGGGCGGATCATCAGGAAGTACATGATCGCGATCAGGATGACCGGGAACAGGAGGGTGGACATCATGCTCGGGGCGGCAGGCGCACCGGCGGCCTGGGCATGGGCAACGGGAATCAGGAAATCGAGCGGGTTCATCGGGAATCCGTGGTCAGCGAAAACGAAAGGGCTGGCCGAGGCCAGCCGGGGATTATGCCATGTCCGGGCCTACCCCTCCCCTGCCGGAAGGACCGGCCGGGAGGCGCATTGTCGGGTCGATGGCCGCCCCGCGCGAAGCGGAAGCGTGGTGTCAGCCACGACGGGCCGCGTAGAAGGACTCGCGGAAGTCGGCGAAAGTTCCCGCCGCGATCGCCTCGCGCATCTGCGCCATCAGCCGCTGGTAGTAGCGCAGGTTGTGCAGCGTACCCAGCACCGGCCCCAGCATCTCGTTGCAGCGGTCGAGGTGGCGCAGGTAGCTGCGGCTGAAGCCGCCGGCGCAGGCCACGCAGTCGCAGCCTTCCTCGATCGGCCGCAGGTCGTGCTCGTACTGGCTGTTGCGCACGCGCACCACGCCGGTCGAGGTGAAGAAATGGCCGTTGCGGGCGTTGCGGGTCGGCATCACGCAGTCGAACATGTCGATGCCGCGCGCCACCGCCTCCACCAGGTCTTCCGGCCGGCCCACGCCCATCAGGTAGCGCGGGCGGTCCTGCGGCAGCTGCGGGCAGGTGTGGTCGAGCATAGCGTTGCGCTCGTCCTCGCTCTCGCCCACCGCCAGCCCGCCCACGGCGTAGCCGTCGAAGCCGATCTGCTGCAGGCCCTCCGCCGACAGCGTGCGCAGGTCATGGTGCACGCCGCCCTGGACGATGCCGAACAGCGCCGCGTCGTTGCCTTCGTGCGCCTTCTTGGAGCGTTCGGCCCAGCGCAGCGACAGCTCCATCGACTTCTCGACCACCCGGCGGTGCACCGGCTGGCCGTGCTTGTCGTTCACCGGCGGGCACTCGTCGAAGATCATCACGATGTCGCTGCCCAGCACCTTCTGGATATGCATGGACTCCTCGGGGCCGAGGAAGACCTTGCGGCCGTCGGTGGGGGCGGCGAAGGTGACGCCGGCCTCGGTGATCTTGCGGCGGTGCGCCAGCGAGAACACCTGGAAACCGCCGGAGTCGGTGAGGATCGGCCCGTCCCAGCGGGCGAAGCCATGCAGGCCGCCGTGCGCCTCGATCACCTCCAGCCCCGGCCGCAGGAACAGGTGGAAGGTGTTGCCGAGGATGATCTGCGCGCCGAGGTCGCGCACCTGCTGCGGCAGCACGCCCTTGACCGAACCGTAGGTACCCACGGGCATGAATGCCGGCGTCTCGATGACGCCGCGCGGGAAGGTGATGCGGCCGCGGCGGGCGGCGCCATCGGTGCCGAGCAGCTGGAAGGACATGCGGCTCATGCGCGGCTCCTCATGTGACTGACTCCTGCGGCCACAGCAACATCGCATCACCGTAGCTGAAGAAGCGGTAGCGCTGGCGCACCGCGTGTTCGTAGGCGGCGAACATCCGCTGCTTGCCGGCGAACGCCGACACCAGCATCAGCAGGGTCGATTCGGGCAGGTGGAAATTGGTCATGAGCGCGTCGATGCTGCGGATCTTGTAGCCGGGGAAGATGAAGATGCTGGTATCGCCGGCGAACGGCAAAATTTCGCCATCGACCATCGCGCTCTCCAGCGCGCGCACCACCGTGGTGCCCACGGCAACCACCCGTCCGCCGGCGGCGCGCGTCCGCCGCACCTTGGCGACAAGTTCCGCGCCGACGTTGATCCATTCGCTGTGCATGCGGTGGTTGTGCACGTCGTCCACCCGCACCGGCTGGAAAGTGCCGGCACCGACGTGCAGGGTCACGTGGCCGAACTCGATCCCGCGCGCGCGCAGCGCGTCCAGCAACGCCTCGTCGAAATGCAGGCCGGCGGTGGGCGCAGCCACGGCGCCGGTTTCGCGCGCGAACACGGTCTGGTAGCGCTCGGCGTCGGCCGCATCCGGGCGGCGTTCGATGTAGGGCGGCAGCGGCAGCTGGCCGGCGTGTTGCAGCCATGCCTCCAGCGAGCCATCGACATGGAAGCGCAGCCGCCAGAAACCGTCATCGAGGCGCGCCAGCACCTCCGCCTCGCCGCCCGCATCCAGCGCGACCCGGCTGCCGACCTGCGGCGGCTTGCTCACGCCCAGCTGCACTCGCGCCTCATTGTTCGGCAGCAAGCGCTCGATCAGGATCTCCACCCGCCCGCCGGTGGCTTTGGCGCCGAACAGCCGCGCCGGGATCACTCGGGTGTCGTTGAACACCAACAGGTCGCCCGGCTGCAGCAGCGACGGCAGGTCGCGCACGTGCAGGTCGGCGAAGGAGGCATCGCCCGGGGGCACGTGAAGCAGGCGGCTGGCCGAACGCTCGGGCAACGGCGCTTGGGCGATCAGCTCCTGCGGCAGGTCGTAGTGGAAATCGGAGGTCTTCAAAGGCGCGGGCGCGACAGGGAAACCGCGCATTGTATGCCGCGTCAGCGTTCGAACTTGGTCGACAGGATGATCGAGGTATTGGTGCGCTCCACCCCGTCGATGACGCCGATGCGGTCGGTCAACACGTCCATCTCGCCTACCGTGGACGTCACCGCCAGCGCGATCAGGTCGTTGTCGCCGCTGATCGAATACAGCACCCGCACCTCGTGCATGGCCTGCAACGCCTTCACCACCGCGGTCATCTGCTTCGGCCGCAGGGTGATCAGGATGTGCGCACGGATGCGGCTGCGCTCCAGCTCGTCGTCCACCCGCACGGTATAGCCGCGGATCACGCCCTGCTGTTCCAGCCTTGCGATGCGGTTCTGCACCGTGGTGCGCGACAGCCCCAGCCGGCGGGCGATGTCGGCGGTGGCGGCGCGGGCGTCCTCGCGGAGCAGGGACAGCAGCTGTTCGTCGGCAGGAGAAATTCGCATATCGCCGGATAATAACGTCGTTCCGCCCATTTTGCTCGGCGGACAAGGCGAATCCACCCTACCGAATGACGCCAATCCCGCGATAATGTGGGTTTCGCCAGCCGCGGCCCCGCGGACCGGCCTTGGACGGGAGACCCCTCATGAGCCTGATCGACACCCTCGCCCCGCTGCGCGCCCACGGCAAGGCCCGCACCACCGGCCTGGACGACGCCGTCATCCTGGATTTCGCCGCCCGCGATCCGCAGCTGGGCGAAGCCGTCGCCGCCGCGGTCGAAGAGTACGCGCGGATCCGCGACGAGTTCCCCGAGTTGCTGGCGCTGGACGAGAACGCCCAGGCCGCGCAGGTGCAGGCCGACTTCGTCAACTTCTACGCTGCCGACGCCGCCAACCCCTACGTGGCGCTTACCGCGCGCGGCCCGTGGATCGTCACCCTGAAGGGCGCGGTGCTGTACGACACCGGCGGCTACGGCATGCTGGGCCTGGGCCACGCGCCGCAGGCGGTGCTGGACGCGATGGCCAAGCCGCAGGCGATGGCCAACATCATGACCCCCAGCGTCTCCCAGCTGCGCTTTACCCGCGCCATGCGCCGGGAGATCGGCCAGACCCGCGGCGGCTGCCCCTATACCGCCTTCATGTGCCTGAACTCCGGCTCCGAATCGGTATCGCTGGCCTCGCGCATCGTCGACACCAACGCCAAGACCCAGACCGACGCCGGCGCACGCCACGCCGGCAAGGCGATCAAGCGACTGGTGGTGAAGGGCGCCTTCCACGGCCGCACCGAGCGCCCGGCGCTGTATTCCGACTCCAGCCGCAAGACCTACCTGCAGCACCTGGCCAGCTTCCGCGGCGAGGATTCGGTGCTGACCGTGGCGCCGTACGACAAGGACGCGCTGCGCAAGATCTTCGCCGAGGCCGATGCCAACGGCTGGTTCATCGAGGCGATGTTCCTCGAGCCGGTCATGGGCGAAGGCGATCCCGGCCGCAGCGTGCCGGTGGACTTCTACAACCTGGCCCGCGAACTGACCCGCGCCCACGGCGGCCTGCTGCTGGTCGACTCGATCCAGGCCGGCCTGCGTGCCACCGGCTACCTGTCGATCGTGGACTACCCCGGCTTCGAGCAGGTCGAGGCGCCGGACATGGAAACCTATTCCAAGGCGCTCAACGCCGGCCAGTACCCGCTGTCGGTGCTGGCGGTCAGCGCGGCCGCGGCGGACATCTACAAGCGCGGCCTGTACGGCAACACCATGACTGCCAACCCGCGCGCGCTGGACGTGGCCTGCACCGTGCTGGCCTCGCTCACGCCGGAGCTGCGCAGCAACATCCAGCAGCGCGGCCGCGACGCCGTGGCCATGCTGGAAGCGCTGCAGGCCGAACTGGGCGGCCCGATCACCAAGGTGCAGGGCACCGGCCTGCTGTTCTCCTGCGAGCTGACCAAGCAATTCAAGGGCTACGGCGCCGGCTCCACTGAGGAATGGATGCGCGAACACGGCATCGGCGTGATCCATGGCGGCGAAAACTCGCTGCGCTTCACTCCGCAGTTCGCGGTCACCAGGGAAGAGCTGGAACTGGTGGTCAACGTGGTCAAGCGCGCGCTGCTGGAAGGCCCGCGGGTGTCCCAGGCCGCGGCGGCCTGAACCGGCGTCGGCGACGTCGCAATGCAACGGGGCGGCCATTGGCCGCCCCGTTCGTTTGTGCGTCCCGGACAGCCCGCGTTGGCGCCGCATGGCGCCAGCAGGCGTCACTTGCCGAGGTAGCGCTGCAGCGCTTCCGCCGCGATCCGCCGCGCCTCGGCGGCATCGCCCCAGCCATGCAGCTCGACCGTCTTGCTGCCCGCCGGCAACTGCTTGTAGACGCGGAAGAATGCCTCGATGCGATCGATTTCGGCCTTCGGCAGGTCGGCCAGGTCGCGGATGCCGGCGTAGCTGGCGTCCACCTTGTCCACCGGCACACCGATGATCTTCTCGTCAGCCTCACCGCCGTCCACCATCCGCAGCACCCCGACCGGGCGGAAGCGGATCACCGCGCCCGGATGCAGCGGCGCCCGGGTGAGCACCAGCGCGTCCAGCGGATCGCCGTCGCCGGCCAGGGTGCGCGGCATCGAGCCATAGTTCGCGGGATAGGCCATCGGCATGGCAAGGAAACGGTCGACGTGGAGCAGTCCGTCCTCGCCGATCTCGTACTTGGTGAAGCTGCCGGCCGGGATCTCCACCGCCAGCAGCAGCTCGTCCGGCGCCTTCGCCGCCTGGACGGCATGGAACGGATGCACCCATCCGGGCTGCGCCGCGCCTGCCGCCAGCGGCAGAGCCAGCAGGAGGGTCAATTTCAAGACATGGATCGCGCGC
This sequence comes from Thermomonas sp. XSG, assembly GCF_014678725.1. NCBI lineage: Bacteria > Pseudomonadati > Pseudomonadota > Gammaproteobacteria > Lysobacterales > Lysobacteraceae > Thermomonas > Thermomonas sp. XSG. Next base: position 587,651 of record NZ_CP061497.1, read on the forward strand.
ATCGGCGGCTTACTCCCAGCATCGGTCGGTGCGGCCACCCAGGGTGGCGTCGCGGTGGCTGCAGTCGCGCAGGCCGATGCGGCCTTGGTGGATCTCGCGCAGGGTCTTGCGGCCATCCGCGGCGCGGGTGATTTCGAAGTCGTCATACAGGCGGCCGGTGGCGGTGCGGGCCTGGTAGCGCAGGTGCGTGCCGTCGATGCGCAACACCTGGAACAGCTGGGTGTCCTCGGCGGTCGGATCCATCGTACGTCTGGCCTCGTCCGACAGCCGGTACTGCTTCGGTCCCGACACGCTGACGATGTACTGCGGCAGCGACTGTCCGGCACGATCGCCGGAACGCCGGCCATAGGTGTGGTCATGCCCCTGCAGGACCAGGTCCACGCCGTGGCGTTCGATGACCGGTTGCAGCGCCGACCTGATCACACCGCTGGCTTCGCGTCCGCGCGGGGAATAGACCGGCTGGTGGATCAACACGATGCTCCACGGATTCGGGTTGCCCGCCAGCACGCTCTCCAGCCAGCGCGCCTGCGCGTCGGCGCTGCCCAGGTCCAGCGCCGAGGTGCCGTCCAGTACCGCCACCCGAACGCCCTGCACATCGAACCAGTAGGTGGTGTCGCGGGTATGCGCACCGCCGGCGCCATTGCGCGGCAGCGCGAAGCCGGCCCGCCAATGGTCGGACAACACGCGCCGCTCCTGCGGGGTGTCTTCGAACTCTTCCCAGTACTCGTGGTTGCCGGCCGCGGGCGCCACCAGCATGACCGAAGGCAGGTCGCCCAGCGCCTCGAACATCTCGCCCCATTCGTTGTCGACGGTGGCATTGCTCTGGTGGTCGCCGGCGTGCAGCGCCATCAGCGCATCGGGCGCGTGGCGCATCGCCTCGCGCACCACCCGGCCGACGTGGCTGAGGTTCTTGTTCTGGCTGTCGCCGAAGTACAGCAGGGTCAGCGGCTTGCCCGCGTCGGCGGCGGTGCGCAGCTGCCGCCAGCCGCTCCACGCGCCCTGCCCCTGCACGCGGAACATGTACAGCGTGTCCGGCTGGAGTCCGCCCACGTCGGCGCGATGCACGTGCGCAGCGCGCCCGTCCAGCGTGTAGGCAGTCGTCGTGGCGCGGACTTCGCGCGGTGTGCCGACGTCGGGCGAATCGCCGGCCCGCACGATCTGCAGCAGCGCCACGTCCACCCGCGCATTTGTGCGCCAGTTCACCGCGAAGCCGGTGGCTGGATCCTGCGCCGGGGTGGCGATGATCCGGTCCGGCATCGCGTCCGGCAGGTAGCGGGCGCTGCCGGCCGGCACCTGCAGGTTGGGTTCGTTCTCGCCTGCTGCCTGTGCGAATGCAGGCGCCGTCAGCGCGACAAGCGCGATGGCGAGGAATGCGCGCAGGCGGCGGAGGGGCTTGCCGGCCATCTCAGTGCTCCACGCAGGCCGGCAGCTTCAGTGCGGCCGCGATGTCGCGCCAGTCGAACGCGCCCACACCCATGTCGTCATGCACCGCGTAGAACACACCCTGCGGGAACCGCGGCGTCGGCTCTTGGTGCAACCAGACCCCGTCGGTATTGCCCACCACACGGCCGGCGAAGGCACCGACGTGGGCAAGGCTGCGCCGCTCCCAGACGTGGAACAGGCTGCGGTCCTTGAACTGGTCGGTGGTGATCCAGTAACCGCTGCCGTCTTCGCACTGCCACAGGGCAATGCCCTCGGCCTGCGCCATGAACACGCCCCGGCCGATGTCGCGCCCGAGATAGTTGCCGGCCATGTCGTAGACGCGCACCGCGGTGCCGATGGCGGCATCCTCCTCGGCCACCAGCAGGCGGTCGTGGGCGGGATCTCCCCACACCGACTCCGGAATCCGGATCGCCCCGGCGGCGCCGGTATCCCCGACGTTGCCGGCAAGCTGCGCCTGCACGCCTTCGCCGATGTCCACCGCGTAGCGTCGCAGGCGGCGGTCCAGCTGCGGCAGCGGCGGCACGATGTCATTGCCGTCGGCATCCTCGCCGGCCATGTAGGCATCGGACACCAGCACGTCGTAGCGGTGCGGCGACGTGCGGCGCACCCAGATGCCATACGGCTGCCGCAGCTCGGCCTGTCCGAAGCTGCCCAGCGCCACCATTGCCGGCGCGCGCAGCACCTGCACCCGCTGGTTGTCGCGCTCGACCACGAACACCAGGTCGTCGATGGCGAAGATGCCGTTGGGACGTGCGAACTCTCCAGCCGCCTTGCCCTCGCGCCCCACCACACCCGCGGGCGCCCCGGTATCGCCGTCGTACTTCATGAGCCGGCCGCTGGCCTTGGCGGTGGCGAGCAGCAGCGGCCGGCCGTCGGCGCCGACCGACAGCGCCGGCGAGTCCACGTTGTCGGCCGGTGTCATCGGCGTGAGGAAGGCTTCAGCCACCACCACGTGCGGCACGCCCGCACCGGCCAGCAACACGTCGGCGTCGGTCGCCTGGTCGGGCTCCCTGTCAACGGCAACCGGCCCGGAAGCGCAGGCGACAAGCAACGACATGGAAAGCGACAGGAAACCACGGGCGGCAAGCCTGGACATGGGAATGCAATTCGCCTGCAAAGAAGGGTGCGGGCTTTCTATCACCGCGATGTTGCACCGGTGTTGCGTACCCGGCGCCCGTGAACGCCGCTGTCTCCGAAGCGTCACCTGCCCGCCACGTTCGCGCCATTCGCCGCCCGGATGCTTCCGAAGTCCTCAACCTCGGCCTGATCACTGCATGAAGAAGCACCCGCTCGCGCTTGCCCTCTCCGGCGCCACCCTCCTCGCCCTGTCCACGGCCGCGCCCGCACTGGCGCAGGACGCCGTTGGCCCGTCCGACGCGGATGCCGCGAAAAACCTCAGCGCGGTGGTGGTCCAAGGCGAAATCGTCTATCGCGACCGGGCCGCGGACATCGACCCGACACTGGTCTACGACCTGGAGTATTTCCAGCGCTTCGAACCCGCCACCGTCGGCGACATGCTCAAGCGCCTGCCGGGCGTCGGCTTTGTCGGTTCGGACATCATGGAGTACGACGGCGCGCAGCTGCGCGGCCTCGGAGGTGGCTACACCCAGGTGCTGATCAACGGCAGGAAGGTACCCGGCGCAGGTGACGACCGTTCGTTCTACGTCGATCGCATCCCGGCGGAGATGGTCGACCACATCGAGATCAAGCGCAGCTCCAGCGCCAACCGCAGCGGCGATGCGATGGCCGGCGCGATCAACATCGTGCTGCGCGACGCCTACAAGTTCGACGGCAGCTACCTGCGCCTGGGCGTCAACCGCTGGTACGACGGCGAGACCAACCCGACGTTCGGCGCGGTGACCTCGTTCGATGCCCTGGGCGGCCGCGTGCTGGCCGGCGTCAACGTGCAGGATCGCTACCGCCGCAAGGAAAAGCGATCGGACCGCTTCGCCGACGACAGCCTGCAGCAGAAAGTGAGCTGGGAAGACCAGACCGAGATCAAGGACGGCCGCGACTACTCCGGCAACCTGTCCTACACCGTGGATGTCGGTGACAACGCGCGCTTCAGCATCGACGGCTTCTACGTCAAGACCGAACGCGACGTGACCGAGGTGTCGTACGAGGAGAAACTCAAGAAGGGCAAGACGGAGAACATCCGCGTGCCGGGCCTGGATCCGTACGACCAGAAAAACTACGGCATCGCCGCCGAATTCAAGTTCGACATGGCCGGTGGCCGCACCAAGCTGGCCGTCGACCATGCCCGTTTCCGGAATTCGCAGGCCACCACCGAGGGCGAGGAGCTGTTCGAAAGCGCCGGCAGCAACTTCGACGATCGCTGGAGCATCGACGGCGCGAAGTGGAAGGAAACCGCCTACGAGGCCGAAGCGGTGTCAGCCCGCGACGCCGAAACCGGCTTCAAGCTGGCGCACGTGCGCCCGGCCGGCGCCACGGAAATGGAATTCGGGGTGGACTACCGCAACAAGAAGCGCGAGGGCATGGTGGTCGGCTACGCGTGGGAAGCCGGCGCGCAGGGCCAGCTGCCGTCGTTCCCGGCGGACTACGCGCTGGATCGCAGCGTCGCCTCGGTGATCGACGAAGAGCGCCTCGATCCCTACCTGATGTTCAGCGGCAAGGGCGGCGCGCTCGCCTGGGAAGCCGGCCTGCGCTACGAGACCACGCGCTCGCGGGTCGAGTACATCGAGGACGCACAGAGCGAAGGCCGCGTCGACAGGAAGTACCGCGAGCTGCTGCCGTCGGCCAGCCTGCGCTGGGACCTGAGCGACGCCGACCGCATCAACCTGTCGCTGGCCCGCACCGTCAAGCGCCCCAACTTCAACGAACTGGTGCCGGCGCTGCTGGATGGCGAGTTCGGCGACAACGACTACATCGGCAACCCGAACCTGGTGCCGGAGACCGCGAACGGCCTGGACCTGGGCTTCGAGCACCGGATCGGCCGCCGCGGCATCGTCGGCGTCAACCTCTTCTACCGCGATGTCCGGGACCTGATCGAGGTCGTCAACACCGGCGAGCCCAGCAAGGAAATGCAGGGCATCTGGGAAGGACTCGTCGAGGACGGCGACGCCGTCGACCTTGCCGACGCCATGCAGCAGGAACCGGCGGAAAGCTGGCTGTACACCTCCGAAAACATGGGCGACGGCAAGGCCTGGGGCTTCGAGTTCGACCTGTCCACGCCACTGACCATGTTCGGCCTGGACAACACCGGCGTATTCGCCAACTACTCGTGGGTGGATTCGGAAGTCAGCGACTTCATGGGCAAGCGCCGTTTCAACCGGCAGGCCAAGTCAGTCTACAACGTCGGCTTCATCCAGGACCTGCCGGCCGTCGCCGCCAGCTTCGGCATGACCTACCGCAAACAGGGCGATGCCTACGAACGCCTGCTGGGAGAGGAAGTGATCGTGCGTTACGGTGCCGAACTGGACGCCTTCATCGAAAAGCGCTTCGGCAAGCGCCTGTCGATCCGCCTCAGCGCCAACAACCTGCTGGATGCGTCGAAGGACGAGTTCTTCGACAAGTTCAACACCCTCGCCGGCCAGCTGGGCCGCGACTACAAGGAGTACGAACTGGAGAGCGAAAGCGCCGGCCGCAGCCTCCAGCTGGTGGCGCGCTGGGCTTTCTGACCGCTCCCGCCCCCCTTGCATGGACGCCGGCCCCGCGCCGGCGTCCGCGTTTACGGCAGCCGCGCGCATGGGGCACACTGCCGGCCACATGATGGAGATGCGCATGAAAGTCGTGGAAATCCACCATCCGCTGGTCCGCCACAAGCTCGGCAAGCTGCGCGACATCGCCACCGACCCGGTGCATTTCCGCCAGCTGGCCGGCGAGATCGCCGCGCTGCTGGCCTTCGAAGCCACCCGCGACCTGCCCACCGAGCCGGTGACGGTGCAGACCTGGGCGGGCCCACTGCAGGTGGAGCACGTCCGCAGCGAGAAACTGACCCTGGTGCCGATCCTGCGCGCCGGCCTCGGCTTCCTGCCCGGCGTGCAGGCGCTGCTGCCGGCGGCGCCGGTCAGCGTCATCGGATTGCGCCGCAACGAAACCACCCATCAACCGGAAGGCTATTACCAGCGCCTGGCTGATCGAATGGACGCGCGCACCGCGCTGCTGATCGATCCGATGCTGGCCACCGGCGGCAGCGCCGCGGCGGCGATCACCCTGCTCAAGCAGGCGGGCTGCCCGCGTATCAAGTGCATCTTCCTGGTGGCCGCGCCAGAAGGGCTGGCGGCGCTGGAGGCCGCGCATCCCGACATCGAGGTGTACGTCGCCGCCATCGACGAACGGCTGGACGAGAACGCCTATATCCGTCCCGGCCTGGGCGATGCCGGCGACCGTCTGTTCGGGACGCCGGTGGACTGAGCGCGGCTCAGCGCAGCGCCAGCCAGAGCCCGGCCAGCGCCATCAGCAGGAACACCAGCCAGGTCAGGGCGGTGCCCCAGAAGCGGCCGAACGAATAACCACCGCCGCGCGACAACCCCAGCGCGTGCAGCACCCGCCCCAGCAGCAGCGCGCCGCCGAAGCCCCAAGTCGCTGCGGGCGGCAGCCCGCACAGCTCCAGCAGGGCCAGCACCAGCAGCGCGAACGGCGCGTGCTCGACGAAATTGCCGTGCACCCGGATCCGGCGCGCCAGCAGCTTGTCGCCGCCATCGCCCAGACCGATCTTGTGGGCGTGGCGGTGCCGCGAGATCGGCACCAGCAGGGCGAGCATCAGCAGCACGTGCAGGGCGGCAAACAGCAGGGTGATCTTCGGCATCGCGGTGCTCAGGCTGAGAAGGCGCGGGCGTGCAGCTCGGGGTGTTCGTGGGTGGTACCGAAGCGCCCCTTGTCGTCGCGCACCACCTGCGCCAGCGCACAGCCGGGGTCGTGGGTGAAGAACAGGCGCACGCCGCGGGCCAGCTTGTCCTCGAGGAACAGGCGCTTCTCGTCGATCAGCAGTTCGGCGTTGCGGTCGTAGCCCATGGTGATCGGCACGTGCACCCACGGCCGGCCGGGAATCAGGTCGGCGCAGAACACCACGCCGCCATGCGGCTGGCCATCCACCGTTTCCGGGCCGACGATCTCGGCCAGCATCAGCCCCGGCGTGTGGCCGTCGCTGTGTTGGAAGCGCACGGCAGCGCCCAGCGCTTGCGAATAGTCGCCGTCCACCAGTTCCAAGCGGCCGCTCGCCTCCAGCAGCGCCGGCAGCTCGGGAATGAAGCTGGCGCGATCGCGCGGGTGCGGGTGCAGCGCGCGCTGCCAGTGCTGCGCGCCGACCACGAAGGTGGCGTTGGGGAACAGCAGCGTCGGCGCGCGGCCTTCCGCCCACGGCGCAAGCAGGCCGCCGGCATGGTCGAAATGCAGGTGCGAGAGCACCACCACGTCGACGTCCTCGTGGCTGAAGCCCGCCTGGCCCAGCGAATCCAGCAGCACGTGGCGGTCTTCGACCACGCCGTAGCGCTCGCGCAGCGCCGGCGCGAAGAATGCGCCGATGCCGGTTTCGAACAGCACGGTCTTGCCGGCGAGCGGGCTGGCCAGCAGCGCGCGGCAGGCAAGGTCGATGCGGTTGTGCGCATCCACCGCCATCCAACGCTCCCACAGCGCGCGCGGCGCGTTGCCGAACATTGCGCCACCGTCTAGCTTCTGCGAATTGCCCAGGATCGACCAGAGTTTCATGGCGGCAAGCCTACCCGCGCAGCGTTACGGCTGCGGCAGCACGGCTGCCCTGCCTTCCGGATAGCGCGGGTCGCTGCCGCCGCGCAGGAGGTTGCCGGCGCGCACCCACTCCACCGTCTGCAGGTTGCCCCAGACGTGGCTGGAACCGCGCCCGCCTTCGGCTTCCGACGGCGGCAGCTCGACGGTGTGGCCCATCGCCCGCAATGCAGCCGCCGCTTCCGCGGAAATCGCCCCCGGCTCGGCGCCGATCACGTCCGGCAGCCACTGGTGGTGGTAACGCGGCAGCGCGGCGACCTGCTGCGCATCCAGCCCGGCGTCGTAGCCGAGGATGCCCAGCAACACCATGGTGATGATGCGGCTGCCACCCGGCGTACCAAGCACCACCACCCGATCCTTCGATTCCATGAAGGTCGGCGTCATCGAGCTGAGCATGCGCTTGCCGGGCTTCGGCGCGTTGGCTTCATAGCCCATGACCCCGAAGGCGTTGGGCGTCCCCGGCTTGAGGGCGAAGTCGTCCATCTCGTTGTTGAGCAGGACACCGGTTCCGGGCGGGACCAGCCCGGAACCGAACAGCAGGTTCACGGTCTGGGTGGCGGCCACGCGGTTGCCGTCGGCGTCGATGATCGAGAAATGGGTGGTTTCCTCGTCTTCCAGCGGCGTGGGCTGGCCGGACAGCAGGTTGCTGGGGGTGGCCTTGGCCGGGTTGATGGTGGCGCGCAGCCCGGCGGCGTAGTCGGCGCTGGTCAGCAGGCGCTGCGGCACCTGCACGAAATCGGGATCGCCGAGGTAGAAAGTGCGGTCGCGGAATGCGCGGCGCATCGATTCCACCACCAGGTGCACGCGCTCGGCCTCCGGCATCGCCTTGAGGTCGTAGGGTTCGAGAATCTGCAGCATCTGCGCCAGCGCAATGCCACCCGAGGACACCGGCGGCGCGGTGGTGATGTCCCAGTCGTGGTAGCGGAAGCGGATCGGTTCGCGCTCCTTCACCTGGTAGCCGGCCAGCTCGTCCAGCCGCCACTGCCCGCCCTGCGCGTTGACGCCGGCCACCAGCTTCTTCGCGGTGGTGCCGCGGTAGAAGCCATCGAAGCCCTGCGCGGCCAGCCGCTGCAGGGTGGCGGCCAGGTCGGGCTGGCGCAGCAGGTCGCCTTCGGCAATCGGCTTGCCGTTCGGCGAGAACACCGCGCGGGTGCCGGGATAGCGGTCCATCACCTTGCGCTTGGCCGCATAGCCGCGCGCCATCCGCCCGTACACGGGGAAACCGTCGCGGGCGATCCGGATGGCCGGTGCCAGCGACTGCGACAGCGGCAGGCGGCCGTATTTTTCCGCCACGTGCACCAGCATCGCTGGCAAGCCGGGGATGCCGGCCGCCCACGGCCCGTTCTGGGCACGGTCGGGGTCGAGCTTGCCGTCCTTGTCGAGGAAGCGGTCGGGCGTGGCCGAGGCGGGCGAGGTTTCGCGCGCATCCACGAACACGTCGCGCCCGCTCCGGGCGTCATGCAGTAGCCACAAGCCGCCGCCGCCCAGCCCCGAACTGATCGGCTCGACCACCGACAATGCGGCCGATACCGCCACCGCCGCGTCGAAGGCGTTGCCGCCCTTGCCGATCACCTCGATGCCGGCGTCGGTGGCCAGCGTGTGTGCGGAAGCGATCACGGCGCCGGGCGGATGGGTGGCCGGGTCGGCGGGAGCCGCAGTTGCCACCAATGGCAGCAGCAGGACGAACAGCATCGACGCGAAACGCTTCATTCGGTGACTCCTTGGGCACGCAACTGGAACAGCTTGGCCAGCAGTTGTTCCTGTGATTCCGGATGCTCCGGGTCGGGGTCGATGCATTCCACCGGACAGACCGCCACGCACTGCGGCTCGTCGAAATGGCCCACGCACTCGGTGCAGAGACCGGGGTCGATCACGTAGATCTCCGGCCCCATCGAGATCGCCTTGTTCGGACAGACTGGTTCGCAGACGTCGCAATTGACGCAAAGCTCGTTGATTTTCAGCGACATCGCCTGGGGACCGCCGTTTCTTGCGGAGGGCCCGCCGCCGCGCAAGGCGGCGGGCACGGGCGCACGGCCGTGAAGCCGGCGCCGGGACCGTTACTTCGCTTCTTCGAAGATGTAGTTCACGCCAGCCGGCTCGACCGCCGCCTTGACCCGCTCACCCAGGATCGGCGTGCCGATGAAGACGACCTTGACGCCCTTCATGGTGCCCGGCGCGACCTGCTTGAACGCGGTCTCGATCATCTCGACTTCCTTCTCCGGCGCCGGCGAGGCGAACACCAGCATGTTGCCCTCGGTGATGCCGCGCCCCAGGTCCTGCTCCAGCTTCTCCAGCTGGCGCTCGTACTTGCCGCCGAAATCCTCGGTGTCGTTCTTGGGCAGGAAATACACGAACGGGCTGTTGGTGATGCCACCCATGTGCGGGGTCAGCTTGTACTGCAGGTAGGGCACCCAGTCCTTCTGGTCACCGCTGGCCGGCAGCGGAACGGCGGCAACGGCTTCGGTCTTGGGGGCTTCTTCCTTCTTGCACGCGGTGAACGGCAGCGCAAGGCAGGCGACGACGAGCAGACGGGACAACATGTTCATGGGCTTTTCCCCGGGCATGGCAGTGGCGATGGATACAACGTCGGTGTGCGGCGCGCGGATCATTTCGACCCGCCCCGCCATTGCGCCTCGAGCGCCGCCACGACCGCGGCGGGCACGAAGCCGGATACGTCGCCGCCAAGGCGCGAGATCTCGCGCACCAGCGACGACGAAATGAAACCGTATTGCTCGGCCGGGGTCAGGAACAGCGTCTCGACCTCGGGGATCAGGTGGCGGTTCATGCTCGCCATCTGGAATTCGTATTCGAAATCGGACACCGCGCGCAGGCCGCGCAGCAGCACGCCGGCGCCACATCCGCTGACGAAATGGGCCAGCAGCGAGTCGAAACCGCGCACCTCAACATTGGGGTGGTGGCCCAGCGCCTCGCGCGCCAGCTCCACGCGCAACGGCAGCGGCAGCGCCGGCCCCTTGGTGGGGCTTGCAGCCACGCCGACGACGAGCCTCTCGAACAACGGCGCCGCCCGGTTCACCAGGTCCAGGTGGCCGTTGGTGATCGGATCGAAGGTGCCGGGATAGACCGCGATGCGGGCCGCCGCGCTCATGTCGTCAAGGATTCGCCGCGTTCAGGATGCCCGGAAGTGTAACCCGCCGGTAAAGCGCGTAGCGCACATCGCGGGTGCCGCTTTCGCGATGCAGTGCCCAGTCCGCAGGCAGATCCGGCGCGTGCCCGGCCGGGCTTTCCACGTACAGCCACGCGTCCGCCGCCAGCCGGGCCGGCAGCAGTTCCAGCACCGCCGGCCACAGCCCTGCCGCGAACGGCGGGTCGACGAAAGCGATGTCCCAGGGCTCGCTGGTGTCGTCACGGAGGAAGGCCAGCGCATCACCGTGCCGCACCGCCACCCTGCCCTGCGCATCCAGACGCGCCACGGCATCGCCCAGCGCCTGCGCCAGCGCACCGTCGGCTTCCACCAGCTGCACCTGGGCCGCGCCGCGCGATGCAGCTTCCAGTCCCAGCGCGCCGCTGCCGGCGAACAGGTCCAGGACGCGCGCGTCCGGCAGCACCGGCTGCAGCCAGTTGAACAGGGTTTCGCGTACCCGGTCGGACGTCGGCCGCAGGCCGGGCCGGTCGGGCACCGGCAGGCGCGTGCCGCGCCACTGGCCGGCGATGATGCGGACGCTGCCAACGCCACCCGCGGGCGGCTTGCCACGGCGTGCGTTCATCGGGGCTGACGGGGGGCGGGTGCTAACATGGCCGCCATTCTCCGACATTCCCACGGCCTCATGGTCAGCTGGTTCCGCCGCAAGAAACCCGACGCGCAAACCCCCACGCCGGAAGCGGCCCAGCCCCCCGTTCCCCCTGTCGCCGCGACCGAGGCCCCGCTGGATGCAGGGTTGCCGCCGCTGCCGGAACCCGAGGTTGTCGACCTTGCGGTTGCCGAAGCTGCGCATGCTGAACCCGCGGCTGCCGGCAAGCCCGGCTGGCGCGAACGACTGCGCGGCAGCACCTTCGCCCGTAGCTTCAGTGGCCTGTTCTCGCGCAACCCCAAGCTCGACGACGAGCTGCTGGACGAAATCGAAACCGCCCTGCTCACCGCCGACGTCGGCGTGACCGCCAGCACCGCGCTGGTGGAGTCGCTGCGCAAGCGCATGAAGGCGCGCGAGTTCGCCGATGCCAACGCGCTGCTGCAGGCGCTGCGCGCCGACCTGGTCGCGCTGCTGGTGCCGGTGGCGCAGCCGCTGCGCATCGACGCGACGAAGAAACCCTTCGTGCTGCTGACCATCGGCGTCAATGGCGTCGGCAAGACCACCACCATCGGCAAGCTGGCGCGCCGCTACAAGGATGAGGGCCGCAGCCTGATGCTGGCGGCCGGCGATACCTTCCGCGCCGCCGCGGTCGCACAGCTGCAGGCCTGGGGCGAGCGCAACGGCGTGGCGGTGGTCGCGCAGGGCCAGAATGCGGACGCCGCCTCGGTGGCGTTCGATGCGCTGCAGGCGGCTAAATCGCGCGGTGTGGACGTACTGATCGCCGACACCGCCGGCCGCCTGCACACCCAGGGCGGACTGATGGATGAACTCGCCAAAGTCGCGCGCGTGCTGCGCAAGCTGGACCCTGAGGCGCCGCATGAAGTGCTGATGGTGATCGACGGCACCACCGGCCAGAACGCGATCAACCAGGTGCGCAAGTTCAACGAGAAGATCACGGTGACTGGCCTGGTGGTCACCAAGCTCGATGGCACCGCCAAGGGCGGCGTGGTGTTCGCGCTGGCCCGCGAGTTCGGCATCCCGATCCGCTACGCCGGCATCGGCGAGCGCCCGGAGGACCTGCGGGTGTTCGATGCCGAGGCGTTCGTCGATGCGCTGCTGCCCGCCGAACTGGGGCGGGCCTGACCCGGCCGCGTGCGCCGGTGCGCACGCCCGCGCGGCGTGAACGGCCGATGCCACATGATGGGGCGCGATGGACGACACCGCTGACCCGATGAAGCGCACTCCGGACGCGGCCCCGCGCAGGACCCTGCCGCGACGGCTGCTGCGCGGCGCCGTGATCGTCATCGCCGTACTGCTTGGCCTGCTTTTGCTGGCGGGCTGGCTGCTGCAACCCAAGCGCGCGGGCGCGACGCTGCTGTCGCTGGCCGGCGATGCGCTGGGCCTGCAACTGCGCGCGCAGGACATCGACTACCGCCTGCGCGGCACGCCACAGCTGGTGCTGCGCGAGGTGGAAGTCAGGCGGCCCGGCGACACCGCCGCGCTGCTGCACGCACGGCGCGTGTTCGTCTCGCTGCCATGGCGCACCCTGCGCACCCGAGGCGCCGAGCTGACCGTGCAGCGGATCGAGCTGGATGCGCCGGTGCTGGACCTCCCTGCCCTGCAGCGCTGGCTGGCCGCGCGCCCGCCCAGCGGAAAAACCCGCATTCCGGCGCTAACCGACGGCCTGCGCGTGCGCGACGGCCGCATCGACAACGACGACTGGCGCATCGACGGCCTCGCCATCGACCTGCCCTCGCTGCATCCGCAGCGTCCGATGCGCGCGCAGCTGCGCGGGCGCTACCTCGATGCACCGCTTTCCATCCCCGCCGACCTCGCTATCGCCGTCGCCCATCCGCAGCGCCTGCTGGACGGCGCGCCCACCGGCGTGGCTGGCGTCGGCACGCTGACGCTGGCCGGCGCCGACTGGCGGGTCCCTGCGCAGGTGTTCCTGGCGGGGCCGCTGCGGCTGGGCAAGGATTCCGCGCTGATGAAGCCGGCCAGGGTCGGCATCGCTGCGCGCTATCTGTCCGGTTCCACCATCGCGCCGTTCCGGCTTGGCCTGCACGGGCCGATGGCGTTCAACAACGCGATCTGGCGCTTCGTGCCGGTGACGGTGGTGCTGGAAGGCGACGGCCCGGTGCCGGATGCACGCGCACACGGCAGCGTGTCGGTGGGGCGGCGCCTGCGCCTGCATCTGGACGGCGCGCTGGTCGCCTGGCCACAAAGCTGGCCCGCACTGCCGCCGCCGCTGTCCGGATCCACCTCGCCGCTGCCGTTCGCGCTGGACTACAACGGCGCGATGGCGTTTTCTGACGCGGCTTCGCTGGCCCTGCACCGCGACGCCACCTCGCTGGACGCGCGCTTCCGCCTGCCAGAGGTGCTGGCATGGCTGGACGCGGGCAGCGACGGCTCCCCGCTGCCGCCGCTGGCTGGGACGCTGTCCACACCCAGGGTCGAAATCGCGGGTGCGACGCTGGAAGGCGTGGAAGTCGAGCTGGGCGAAGAATGAGCGCGCGCACTTCAATCGCCCCGGGTCGATCCGGCCGCCACCCGGCAGCCGACCCTTCGCCCGCACAGCCAGCGCACAGCCTCGACCACGGCGAAGTCGCCGCACGCCTGCTGGCATGGTTCGACCGCCATGGCCGGGTCGACCTGCCCTGGCAGCATCCGCGCACGCCCTATCGGGTCTGGCTGAGCGAGATCATGCTGCAGCAGACGCAGGTGTCGGTGGTGACGGGCTACTTCAACCGCTTCGTCAGCGCCCTGCCCGACCTGCCGACGCTGGCGCGTGCATCGCAGGACGAGGTGCTGGCGCTGTGGTCCGGGCTTGGTTACTACGCCCGCGCGCGCAACCTGCACGCCACCGCGAAGCTGTGCATGGAGCGACACGGCGGCGACCTGCCGCGCGACCTCGATGCGCTCATCGCACTGCCCGGCATCGGCCGCAGCACCGCCGGCGCCATCCTGACGCAGGCATGGAACGACCGCGCCCCGATCCTCGACGGCAACGTGAAACGCGTGCTGTGCCGGCTGTTCGGCATCGACGGCTGGCCGGGCACGCCCGCGGTAGAAAAGAAACTGTGGTCGATCGCCGCCGCCCTGCTGCCGCAGGCGCGCCTTGCCGACTGGACCCAGGCGCAGATGGATTTCGGTGCCACCCTGTGCACCCGCGCCAGTCCCGCCTGCGCGATCTGCCCGCTGCAGGACGTCTGCGTGGCCCGCCGCGAAGGCCGCATCGCCGAGCTGCCGACGGCCAAGCCGGGCAAGCAACTGCCGCAGCGGGAAACCCAGATGCTCATCGCGCAGGACCCCGAAGGCCGCGTGCTGCTGTGGCGACGGCCGCCGACCGGCATCTGGGCATCGCTGTGGTCGCTGCCGCAGCATGAGGACGCCGACGAGGCGCAGGCATGGTTCGACCGCCACCTTGACGGCGACTTCGCCAGCGCGCGCGCCCTGCCTGCGCTGGAACACGGCTTCACCCACTTCCGCCTGCGCATCCACCCGTGGCTGATCGCCGTCAACGGCCCGCACGCGGCCATCGGCGATAATGCCGGCCTGCGCTGGACAAGCCGCGCGGAACTCGCCGCGATCGGCCTGCCCGCGCCGGTGCGCAAACTGCTTCAGGAGCGAACGGAATGACCCGCAAGGTGCACTGCGTGGTGGACGACATCGACACCGACGGACTGGATTTCCCGCCGTGGCCGGGCGAAGCCGGCAAGCGGGTCTTCAACGAGGTCGGCAAGCCGGCCTGGCAGCGCTGGCTGGCGCACCAGACCATGCTCATCAACGAGAACCGGATCTCGCCGATGAACCCCGAACACCGCGCCTTCCTCGAGGCGCAGATGGTGAAGTACCTGTTCGAAGGCGGCGCCGACAAGCCGCCGGGTTACATGCCCGAGGCCTGAGTCCCGGGCTTCTCGCGCAGCGACTTCTCGGCCGCCCGCAACGCCTTCACGTCGACCGGGCGGATTTCCTGGATCAGGCAGCTGAGCTGGCTGCTGCCGGGGGCGACCACCTTGTCGAACCTGGACAGGGTCATGCCGCTGAAGGACGACAGGCCGATGAATGGCGAGCCGCTGGTCCACTGCAGGCAGGGCCCGGACAGGCGCAGCAGCCAGCTTTCATTGGGACGCATCTGCAGGACCACATGCTGGTCGTCGATGCGATCCCAGCCCATCGGATCGAGGTAGCGGATCTGGTTCACCGGCGCGCCTGCGTGCTGCTGGTACAGGGCCAGTCGTTCGGTATCGCTGAGCCGGCCGGTCGCGCAGGCCGTCAGCCCGAGGGCGATTGCAGCGGCAATAATCGCTTTCATGGCGTTCTCCTGACCAGTGGATACCCGCCATCATCATCCCCTGAAGCGGAACGCCTGCCTAACGGTCCGGCCGCCCCCGCGACGGAAATGGCTTGCCCAACTGCCCGGCGATCCGTATCATGCGCGGCTCGCAACACAGCATGGCTCGGTAGCTCAGTTGGTAGAGCAGGGGATTGAAAATCCCCGTGTCGGCGGTTCGATTCCGTCCCGAGCCACCATTGCAACGCCCAGTCCCCACCAGACTGGGCGTTTTGCATTGTGGACACACCGGCACGATCCGCGCCGGAGCGAGGGCCGCCATGACCGCCAGCAACCACCCCCTGCACGGCTGGGACAGCGACCAGATCGCCCGCTACCGTCCGCGGCTCGAGGACGCCGACGTGGCCACGCTGCTGGCGCGCTTTCCGGACCTGCTCGGGCCCACCCGGATCCTCTGGCGCAGCCCGCGCCCGTTCTCGGCGGTAGCCCGGGTACAAACACCGGTGGGCGAGGTCTTCGTCAAGCGCCAGCACCGGTGCGTACGCACCCCCGTCGCGTTGGGCGAGGAGCATGCACTGCTCGCACATCTGCGCCGCCGCGACATCGCGGTTCCGCGGGTGCTGGCCGACGTCGACGGCATGACCGCCATCCCGATGGGCGAATGGGTGTACGAAGTCCAGGCACCGGCCGCCGGCATCGACCTCTACCGCGACACCCCCTCATGGACACCGCTGCGCCAGCTCGGGCACGCCCGCCACGCCGGCCGCATGCTGGCGCGCCTGCACCAGGCCGCGGCGGACTTCGGTGCAATGCAGCGCAGTGCCACCCGGCTGGTCGCCCGCGATGACGCCCTGCGCGCACCGGATCTGCATGCCGCGGTGGAATCGCAGTGGGCTTGGCGTCCGGGACTGGCGGCCTACCTCGCCGGCCGCGACGGCTGGCGCGGGGAGCTCGCCCCGCTCGCGGCGCGCCACCGCAGCCTGCAGCCGCGCCTCGCGGCGCTGCCGCGGCTGTGGACGCACGGCGACTGGCACGCCTCCAACCTCTGCTGGACCGACGCGGGTGACGACGCCGACGTGGCCACCGTGCTCGATTTCGGCCTGTGCGCGCCGACCTTCGCCCTGTACGACCTGGCCACCGCCATCGAGCGCAACGCCATCGCCTGGCTGCAGCTGGAGCGCGGCATGGAGGCGATCCATCCGGTAACGGCGCGGGAAGTGATCACCGGCTATGCCGAGGTGCTGCCGCTGTCGCAGGCGCAGCGCGACCTGCTCGCCGACCTGCTGCCGCTGGTGCACATCGATTTCGCACTGTCGGAAATCGATTGTTACCAAGGCGCGTTCGGCGCACGCACGCAGGCTGACCAGGCCTGGGGCAGCTTCCTGCTGGGCCACGCGGCCTGGTTCGAAACCGCGCCGGGACTGGCTTTGCTGGCGTCGATCCGCGACCCCGACTGAGCCGATGCTGGCCCGACTGCGGCCGTTCATGGTTCAATGTCGGGAGAAGCGGGGGTGCCCGGCGTTGCCGGGCTGAGAGAGTCCCTTGGAACCTGATCCGGTTTGCACCGGCGTAGGGAGCTTGATTCGAACAGCCACGTCCCGTGCGTGCGGCTGTTCGCCGTCGCTTCGCTCTCCCTCCTGAGACGACGACGATGAAATCCCTGCGCACCGCCCCCCTGTTGCTCGCCCTGCTGCCGCTGCTGGCCACCGCTGCGCCGGCCGACGAGGCCGATGGCCAGTCGAAGATCACCCGCCTCGCGCCGGTCCGCGCCACCACCGATGCCGACGACAAGACCCGCGATGCCGGCATCGACGGCTGGGGCAATGCCACGCCGCGCGACACCCCCGCCGCCATCCACGTGGTGGGTCGCCAGCAGCTGGACGACCGCCAGGTCCGCACCCTCAGCGAACTGGCGCGCGAGGACGCTTCGCTGGGCGACAACTACGCGCCGGTGGGCTACTACCAGAACATCGCCATCCGCGGCTTCGCGCTGGATGCCGGCACCGGCTATCGCGCCAACAACCTGGCCATGACCGGCGAGCAGGCCATCGCGCTGGAAGACAAGCAGCAGGTCGAGGTCCTGAAGGGTCTGGCCGGCCTGACCGCGGGTGTGATGGAGCCCGGTGGCGTGGTGAACTTCGTCAGCAAGCGCCCGGACGAGGTGCGCGATCTGACGCTGGGCACCGACTCGCGCGGCTCGCGCTACGTGGCCGTGGACGTCGGCGGTTGGCTGAGCCCGACCTTCGGCCTGCGCGCGAACGTGGCGTGGGAGGACATGCATTCGCACGTCCGCCACGCCGACGGCCGACGCAATTTCTACGCGCTGGCCGCGGACTGGAAGATCGCCCCCGGCACCACGCTGGAGCTGGACAGCAACTACCAGACCAGCGCGCAGCGCTCGGTCTCCGGCTACCAGCTGCTCGGCGGCACCGCGCTGCCCCAAGACCCGGATCCCACGCTGATGCTGGGCTACCAGCCCTGGCAGCAGCCGGTGTCGATCCGCGCCAGCAACACCAGCGCGCGCCTGCGTCATGCGCTGGGCGAAGACTGGACGCTGCGCGTGGCCGCCGGCCGCAGCCGCAGCGTGATCGACGACAACGTCGCCTTCGCCTACGGCTGCTGGTACGTCGACGCCTGCTGGAGCGGCAGCCCCCCCTGGTACTTCGGCCCGGACGGCAGCTACGACATCTACGACTACCGCAACCCGGACGACACCCGCACCGGCGACAACGCCCGCCTCAGCCTGGAGGGCCGCTTCCAGACCGGCGGCGTGGGGCACGCGCTGAGCATCGGCGCCAGCGCCTTCCACCGCAGCATCGATCGCCACCGCAACGTCAACGAGTACGTGGGCAGCTGGAACATCGCCGACGGCGATCCGCCCGCCTTCGCGCCCTCGCCCGAACAGATCGGCCCCAAGGTGCGCCGCCTCGACAGCTGGCAGCGCAGCGGCTTCGCGATGGACCGGCTGGCGCTGGGCGACCGCTGGCAACTGCTGCTGGGTGCGCAGTTCGTGCGCCTGCACGAGCGCGCGCGCAACAAGGCCGGCGCGATCGAGCGCGAAACCCGGCTGTCGCAGACCCTGCCGCAGGTCGCGCTGCTGTGGCAGCCGGACCCGGCGACCCGCGTGTACGCAAGTTTCAGCAAGGGACTGTCGCTGGGCAAGGAAGCCCCCTACTGGACCAGCAACGACGGTGCGATGCTGGCACCGCGGATCACCCGCCAGCTGGAAGCCGGCGTGAAGTACCGCTTGGGCGAGCGGCTCGACCTCGATGCCAGCCTGTTCCGCATCCGCCAGCCCTACCAGTACGCGCAGCCGGATGCGTCCGCCGCCGGCTTCACCTTCGTCCAGCGCGGCGATGAAGTGCACGACGGCCTGGAGCTGTCCGCCAACGGCCGCCTGACCGGGGCGCTGGGCGTCAACGCCAGCGTCGCGGTGATCCGCGCGCAGGCGGAAGGCACCGGCACTGCGGCGTTCGACGGCCAACAGGTGGTCAACGTGCCGCGCATGCGCGCCAGCCTGCACCTCGACTACACGCTGCCGGCGATGCCGCGGCTGGCGCTGCTGGCGGGCTGGCGCCATGCCGCCGCCAATCCGGCCACGCCGGACGGCGCGGTGGAGGTGCCCGCCTACGACGTGTTCGACACCGGCCTGCGCTACACCGGCCAGCTGCGCGAACGCGCGTTCGTGGTGCAGCTGGGGATCGACAACCTGTTCAACCGCAGCTACTGGCGCGACACCGGCAGCTCGCTGGGCGACAACTACCTGTTCCCGGGCGCGCCGCGGCTGGCGCGCCTGACGGTGCGCATGGGCCTGTGATCACCTTCCACGAAACCGCCGCGGCCGTCCTCAGCGCCAGCGCCGTGTGGCTGACCACGCGGCGCAGCCCCTGGTGCTTCCCGGTCGGGCTGCTGTCGGTATCGGTCTACATCTGGGTGTATGCCGGCGCGCGGCTGTATTCGGAAGTGCTGCTGCAGTGCTTCTGGGTGGTGATGCTGGTGTCAGGCTGGCTGCGATGGCTGCGCAACCTGGATGCCACCGGCCATGTGCGGGTGGCATCGCTGGACGCGCGTTCGGCCGGCATCCACCTGCTGGCCGGGCTGGCCGGCGGGCTGGCGCTGGGCTACACCATGCATACCTACACGAACGCCGCCCTGCCCTGGCTGGACGCCATGCTCACCGCGTTCAGCCTGGTCGGGCAGTTCTGGCAGAACCGCCGCCATATCGCCGCGTGGTGGATGTGGATCGCGGTCGATGTGGTGTACATCGGCATGTTCGCGAACAAGCAGCTGTTCGTCACCGCCGTGCTCTATGTCGGCTTCGTGGGGCTTGCCGCGAAGGGCCTGCGCGACTGGCGGCGGGCGGCACGGCAGCAGACGCGCACGGACACCGCGCAAGTGGCGTCGGGCTGAGCTTCAGAACCCTTCCACCCCCGGCTCCCAAGGGTCGGCCTCCAGCAGCATCGCCCGCAGGCCGTCCTCATCCAGCCCCGCCAACAAGGCCATGGCTTCGGCCATGGTCGATACCTGCAGCGCGCGGCGACGGATCATGCCCGACTGCATCGGGCTGAAGACCAGCATGATGTTGCCGTAGGAGCCATCCAGCAACGCCGCCTGCCAGTGCTGCCCGTGGGAATCCTCGAAACTGCGCATGGCCGCTGCCACATCCGGATGACCGGCGACAGTCTAGCCCCACCCCCCGGTTCCGGGCCGGATCGCGCCCAAGAAAAAACCCCGCCGTAGCGGGGTTTTTTTTGGATTGGTGCCCAAGAGGGGACTCGAACCCCTACGACCTAAATCGCTACCACCTCAAGGTAGTGCGTCTACCAATTCCGCCACCTGGGCAAATTTTCCGGCCTTTCGACCGCGGACCGCAATTCTAGAACGTGTTGCGCCGGCCGTCATTGGCCCGGTGCGGGTGCCGGCTGGGCCGGTGGGACCTCCGCTGCGGGCGGCTGCGCGGCGGCAGTCGGCACCTGCGCGGTCGGCACCTGGGCAGCCGGCTGCGCCGGAGCCTGCTGGGCCATCACGCCGAGATCGGCCTTAGCCGGACCCTGGCGGTTGGCCTGCCGGCTGGCGTACATGGCCATGCCCATGCTGATGACGAAGAACGTGATCGCCAGCCACTTGGTGCTCTTGCTCAGGAAGTTGGACGCGCCCCGCGCACCGAACACGGTGGCCGAGGCGCCGCCGCCGAAACCGGAACCGGCCGAGGCGCCAGCCCCCTGCTGCAGCAGCACGAAGGCGATGATGGCGATTGCCACCAGCACGTACACGATCTGGATGAATTGCAGCAACATCTGCGCGTTCTCTTGGGTGTTCAGGCCGCCGCGCGGGCGATGGCCAGGAAATCCGCGGCAGCCAGCGAGGCGCCGCCGATCAGCCCGCCGTCCACGTCGGCCTGGGCGAACAGGCTGGCCGCGTTGTCGGGCTTGACGCTGCCGCCGTACAGCAGGGGCAGCGAATCGGCAATTCTAGCATCCAGCGCGGCGATTTGGCTACGAATGAAGGCGTGCACGGCCTGCGCCTGCTCCGGGCTGGCAGTACGGCCGGTGCCGATCGCCCACACCGGTTCATAGGCCACCACCGCGTTGGCGAACGCGGCCACCCCGGCCAGCGCCAGCACCGGCGACAGCTGCGCGGCGATCACGTCCTCGGTGCGGCCGGCCTCGCGCTCTTCCAGGCTCTCGCCCACGCACAGGATCGGCACCAGCCCCGCGGCCTGCGCGGCCGCGAACTTGCGCGCCACCAGCTCGCTGCTCTCGGCGTGGTACTGGCGGCGCTCGGAGTGCCCCACCAGGGTATAGCGCGCACCAACATCGGCCAGCATCGCCGCCGCCACTTCGCCGGTGTAGGCGCCCTTGTCGTGCGCGCTCACGTCCTGCGCGCCGAAAGCCACGCCGTTGCCGTCGAATTTCGCCACCAGCTCGCCCAGATAGGGGTACGGCGGCAGCACCACCAGCTCCACCCCGGCGACGCCGGCTTCGACGATATCGGCGACCAGCGCATGGGCGAATTCGCGGCTGCCCTGCAGCTTCCAGTTGCCGGCGACGAGTTTGCGACGCATGTGACGCTCCTTACTTCAGCTTGATTTCGCGCAGGCGTTCCTGCAGGTAGCCTTCCGCGGTGATCGGCTCCGGATAGCGGCTGGGATTGTCCGGGGTGATGCAGGACGGCAGCACGTCGATCAGGAAATCCGGGTTCGGGTGCAGGAAGAACGGCGTGGAATAGCGCGGCTGGCGCGCCTTCTCCCCCGGCGGATTGACCACCCGGTGGGTGGTGGACGGATACACGTGGTTGGTCAGCCGCTGCAGCATGTCGCCGATGTTGACCACGATGGTGTCGGCATCGGCGGTGAAAGGCACCCACTCGCCCTTGCGCGACAGCACTTCGAGGCCTTCCGCGCTGGCGCCCACCAGCAGGGTGATCAGGTTGATGTCCTCGTGCGCGCCGGCGCGCACGTTGGGGATGTCATCGGTGGTGATCGGCGGATAGTGGATCGGACGCAGGATCGAGTTGCCTGAATCGGTCTTGTCGGCGAAATAGTTCTCCGCCAGCCCGATGTGCAGCGCCAGCGCCGACAGCACTTGCGAGCCCAGCGCATCCAGCGACTGGTAGAGGCCGTAGCCGACCCGCTTGAATTCCGGAATCTCCGCCGGCCACTGGTTTTCCGGCATGTCGGCGGCGTACTTCGAGTCGCGCGGGATCTCCCGGCCGATGTGCCAGAACTCCTTGAGGTCGAAGTGCTTCGAGCCCTTCGCGGTTTCCACGCCGAACGGCGTGTAGCCGCGCGCACCGCCGCCGCCCGCCACGTGGTACTGCTTCTTCACCTCCTCCGGTAGCGCGAAGAACGCCTTGAAGGTGGCATAGGCCTCGTCGATCTGCGCCTGCGGGATGCCGTGGTTGCGGATGCCGGCGAAGCCCCATTCGCGGTAGGCCGCGCCGAGTTCATCGACGAAAGTCTGGCGGTCCGCCGGGCTGGCGGGATGGGTGAAGCGGCGGATGTCGAGGGTGGGGATCTGCTGGGTCATGGTGTTCTTCCTTCCCGCGGACGCGGGAATCGCGGCGTTGGATCAGGCGGCGGCGCGCACGGCGTCGGCCAAGGTAGACAGGGTGGATTCGACCAGCGCGGCGTCGTCGGCTTCGACCGTCACCCGCACCACGGGTTCCGTGCCCGACGGACGCAGGAAGGCGCGGCCGCGGCCCTCGACCGCACGCTGCGCCTGCGCCAGCGCGGCCTGCACGCTGGCCGCTTCGGCCGGCTTGCTGCCGGCGGCAAAGCGCACGTTGACGGTCTTCTGCGGCACCTTGCGCAGATCCTTCAGCGCATCGGCCAGGCCGATGCCGCGGCGCTGCAGCACTTCCAGCACCTGCAGCGCGCTGACGATGCCGTCGCCGGTACTGGCGCGGTCCAGGCACAGGATATGGCCGCTGGCCTCGCCACCCAGCACGCCGTCATGGGCGAGCAGCTGCTGGTGCACGTAGCGGTCGCCGACCTTGGCGCGCACGAACGCGATCCCGCGCGCGGCCAGCGCCTGTTCGAAGCCGAAGTTGGTCATCAGCGTGCCGACCACCGGGCCGCGCAAGCGGCCGGTTTGCTGCCAGTCGCAGGCCAGCACGTAGAGCAGGTCGTCGCCGTCGCAGACGCGCCCCTGCGCATCGACGAACAGCACGCGGTCGCCGTCGCCATCGAAAGCGATGCCCAGCTCGGCGCCGCGCTCGCGCACCCGCGCGGCCAGCGTCTCCGGGTGGGTGGAACCGACGCCCTCGTTGATGTTGACGCCATTGGGCTCGATGCCGATGGCTTCCACCTGCGCCCCCAGTTCCCGCAGCACCAGCGGCGCCAACTGGTAGGTGGCCCCGTTGGCACAGTCCACCACGATGCGCATGCCGTCGAGGTGGAAGCCCTTGGGCACGGAATTCTTGCAGGCCTCCACGTAGCGGCCGATGGTGTCGCGGGTGCGCACCGCACGGCCCAGCTTCTCCGAAGGCACGGTGGAGAACGGCGCGTCCAGCGCAGCCTCGATGGCCAGCTCGGTGGCGTCGTCGAGCTTTTCGCCCTGCGCGGAGAAGAACTTGATGCCGTTGTCGTGGTGCGGGTTGTGCGAGGCGGAGATCACGATGCCGCCGTCGGCGCGCATCGAATGGGTCAGGTGCGCCACCGCCGGGGTCGGCATCGGCCCCATCAGCTGCACGTCCACGCCCGCCGCCACCAGGCCGGCCTCCAGCGCGGCCTCGAACATGTAGTTCGAAAGCCGGGTGTCCTTGCCGATCACCACCATCGGCTTGCGCCAATCCTTGCGCTCGCTGGCGGCAGCCACCAGCGCATGTCCATAGGCGTTGCCCAGGCGCAGCACGAAGTCGGCCGAAATCGGGCCTTCGCCGACCCGGCCACGGATGCCGTCGGTGCCGAAGTAGCGGCGCGTGCTCACGCCGCCTCCGCGCCGTCGGCCGGGGCCGGACGCTTCATCAGCATGGCCAGCAGGTGCGCCAGCCGCTCGCGCATCTCCCGGCGATCGACGATCTGGTCGACGGTGCCGTGCTGGAGCAGGAACTCGCTGCGCTGGAAGCCCTCCGGCAGCTTCTCGCGCACGGTCTGCTCGATCACGCGCTGCCCGGCGAAGCCGATCAATGCACCCGGCTCGGCGATGTTCAGATCGCCCAGCATCGCGAAACTGGCCGACACGCCGCCGGTGGTGGGATGGGTCAACACGGAGACGTAGGGCAGCCCCGCCGCGCGCAACCGGCCCAGCGCCGCGGAGGTCTTGGCCATCTGCATCAGCGAAAACAGGCTCTCCTGCATGCGCGCGCCGCCGCTGGCGGAGAAGCACACGAACGGGCAGCGCAGCTCCAGCGCGCGCTCGGCGGCAAGGGTGAAGCGCTCGCCCACCACCGAGCCCATCGAGCCGCCCATGAAGGCGAAATCGAACGAGGCGGCGACCAGGTCTTGGCCGGCCAGCTTGCCTTCCAGCGCGACCAGCGCATCGCGCTCGCCGGTGGACTTCTGCGCGGCCTTGATGCGGTCGGAATACTTCTTCTGGTCCTTGAACTTGAGGACGTCGGTCGGCCCCAGTTCGGCACCGATTTCGCGCCCCGCGCCGTCGTCCAGCAGTGCCGCCAGCCGTGCGCGGGCGCGGATCGGCATGTGGAAGGCGCACTTCGGGCAGACCTCGAGGTTCTCTTCGAGTTCGGGCCGGTACAGCACCGAACCGCAGCGCTCGCACTTTTCCCACAGGCCCTCGGGCACGCTGCGCTTACGCTCGCTGCCCGCCTCGGTGCGGATGCCGGTGCCCGGCATCAGTTTCTTAAGCCAGCTCATTCGTTTCGATCACCGCAGGTTGCGTCGCGCGCACGATTGCCCGCTTCCATCCCGGCCGTGGCCCGGATGGCGCCCAGTCTACTACTCAGGCCGGAACGGCCAGCCCGTCCAGCGCCTCGCGCAGCGGGCGCAGGAACGCATCCGCGTGCGCAGCGGCATCCGCCTCGCCGGTGCTGCCTTCCATCGCGGACACCAGTGCACTGCCGACCACCACGCCGTCGGCATGCGCGGCCATCGACGCGGCGCTGGCGGCATCACGGATGCCGAAGCCGGCGAACACCGGCGCCTTCGCCATCGCCCGCACTTCCGCCAGGTGGCGGCCGGCATCGCCCACGTCCAGATGCGCCGCGCCGGTGACGCCGGCGTAGCTGACGTAGTACAGGTAGCCATCGGCCTGTTCGCACAGGCGCTGCAGGCGGGCCTGCGGCGTGGTCGGCGAGGCCAGCGAGATCAGCGCCAGTCCGTTGTGCGCGAAGGCGGCGCGATATTCCTCGGCCTCTTCGGGCGGCAGGTCGACCAGCAACATGCCGTCCACGCCGGCCGCCGCCGCATCGGCGGCGAACGCCGCCGCACCGCGGATCTCGACCGGATTCAGGTAACCCATCAGCACCACCGGCGTGGCCGCGTCCCGTTCACGGAACGCGCGCACGCAGTCCAGTACCCACGCAAGCCCTGCCCCGCGCGCCAGCGCACGTTCGGAACTGCGCTGGATCACCGGGCCATCGGCCATCGGGTCGGAGAACGGCACACCGAGTTCGATCACGTCCGCGCCTGCCTGCGCCAGCGCGTGCATGACCGGCACCGTCGCCGCCAGCGACGGATCGCCGGCGGTGATGAACGGCACCAGCCCCTTGCGCCCGGCCGAACGCAGCGCGTCCAGCCGTTGCTGCAGACGGGTCATTCGTTGGCCGCAGCCGGCGCGTCCTTGAGACGACCGACCTTCACGCCGGCCGCCTTGTACTCCTCGGCCAGCTCGGAATCACCGACGTCGATGCCACGCTCTTCGCCCATGCCGTCCAGATGCTCGTTGAGCATGCGGCGGTACATGGTGCTCATGTAGTCGAGGAACGCGGTGCGCTCGTCGGCGGCGGCGATCGGCTTGACGTTGGCCAGGAACACGTGGGCGTTGAAGCGCGCGCTGGCGAACAGCGCGGCCAGGCTGATGTTCTTCTCGCCGTACTTCTGCGACTGCTTGTTGGCCAGCTCGAGGTACTCGTTGACGCAGTCGAAGAACTGCGGCGGGAACTGGGTGCCTTGGGCGCCGTTCTGCTGTTCGGCCGCGGGCGGGGCCTGGTTCTCTTCGGCCATGGCCGGACTCCTGAAGGTTGAGGTGAAGTTGAACCGGGCATTCTCGCCGAAACCGGGCCGCAGGCCAAATCCCGGCATGTGGCGCGGGACGGGCCATCGCGGCACGCGTGCCCGTGCTGCTGCGTATGGACCGGGTCCGGCGGGCTAGAGCGCCAGGCCCTCGCGCGCGGCGATGGTGTGCACATCCTTGTCGCCGCGACCGGACAGGTTGCACAGCACCAGCGCGTCCTTCGGCAGCTCGCGCGCCAGCTTGATCGCCTGCGCCACCGCGTGGCTGGACTCCAGTGCCGGCAGGATGCCTTCGGTGCGGGTCAGGCGGTGGAAGGCGGCAAGCGCCTCCTCGTCGGTCACGCCAACGTACTCGGCGCGGCCGCTGTCCTTCAGGAAGGCGTGCTCGGGGCCGACGCCGGGGTAGTCCAGGCCTGCGGAGATCGAATGGGTTTCGGTGATCTGGCCATCGTCGTCGCAGATCACGTAGGTGCGGTTGCCGTGCAGCACGCCGATCCGGCCCGCCGCCAGCGAGGCGGCATGGTGGCCGGTCTCGATGCCCTCGCCCGCCGCTTCCGCACCGACGATGCGCACGCCCGGGTCGTTGAGGAAGGCGTGGAACAGCCCGATGGCGTTGCTGCCGCCGCCCACGCAGGCGGTGATGGCATCCGGCAGGCGGCCGTATTCGGCCAGCATCTGCGCGCGCGCCTCGCGGCCGACCACGGCGTTGAAGTCGCGGACCATGCGCGGGTACGGGTCGGGGCCGGCCACGGTGCCGATGATGTAGAACGTGTCGCGCACGTTGGTCACCCAGTCGCGCATCGCCTCATTGAGCGCGTCCTTGAGCGTGGCCGAGCCACTGGTCACCGGCACCACCGTCGCGCCCAGCAGCTTCATCCGGTAGACGTTGATCTTCTGCCGCTCGATGTCGGTGGCGCCCATGTAGACCACGCATTCCAGCCCCAGCCGCGTGGCCACGGTGGCGGAGGCCACGCCGTGCTGGCCGGCGCCGGTCTCGGCGATGATCCGGGTCTTGCCCATGCGGCTGGCCAGCAGCGCCTGGCCGATGGTGTTGTTGATCTTGTGCGCGCCGGTGTGGTTCAGGTCCTCGCGCTTGAGCAGGATCTGCGCGCCGCCGACTTCGCGGCTCAGGCGCTCGGCGTGGTAGATCGGGCTGGGCCGGCCGACGTAGTGGGCCAGGTCCTTGTAGAAGGCGGCGATGAAGGACGGATCGACGCGCGCGGCGTCGTAGGCGTCGGCCAGCTCCTGCAGCGGCCCCATCAGGGTCTCGGCGACGAAGCGGCCGCCGTGGCGGCCGAAGTGGCCGTTGGCGTCGGGGTAAGCGTGGAAATCGATGGGCGCGGCGGGCGCGGCCTGCGGGCTGGAAGTGGTCACGCTGAAGTCTCCGGTGTCGGAACGCGCGCGGCGGTGGCGCCGCTGGCGGAGGTCGAAACGAATGGCGTGCGCCCGGCTGACGGGCGCGAAGGCAAGCGCGGCCTTATCTCACCGCGGCCGCAGGCACGCGCCGCCATCGCCGCAGCGAGCGGCCGAAGGGTGCGCGGGGGCGGTTGGAAGTCTCCATGGCGTGGCCATAGCCTACCTGATCGTCGCAGCCGTGGCGTCTGCGTCGCACGCACGCACGGCCTCCACGAAGCGGCGCATCCGCAGCCCGTCCTTGACGCCCGGGGCCAGCTCGATGCCGCCGGCCACGTCCACGCCCCACGGGCGCACGGCGCGCACGGCGTCGCCGACGTTGTCCGGGTCCAGACCGCCGGCCAGCAGCCAAGGCCGGTCCAGATCGGCCGGGATGTTCCCCGCCTCCAGCCGCTGTCCGCTGCCGCCGGCCGCGCCGGGCGCGTGGCCGTCCAGCACGAAACCGGCCGCGTGTGGCCAGCGCGCACGCAACGTGCCCACGTCCACGCGGGCGCCGCCCAGACCAAGGCCCTTGATGTACGGTAGGCCGAAACGGCGGCAGAAGGCATCGTCCTCGCTGCCGTGGAACTGCAGCAGGGTCGGCCGCGCCTCGTCGATCGCCGCGCGCACCTCGCGCTCGTCGTTGTCCATGAACAGCGCCACCAGCGTGACCAGCGGCGACAGCGCCGCGCGCACCGCCGCGGCACGCGCGGGCGCGACCCGCCGCTGGCTTTTTGCGGCGAAGATCACCCCCACCGCGTCCACGCCCAGCTCGCAGGCCAGGCGCGCATCGCCGGGCCGGGTCAGGCCGCAGAACTTGATGCGGGTACGGAAGTGGGATCCGGCCATGGCCTACGCGAACTCCCCGCAGGCTTCGGCCGGCAGGTTCCAGTGCGGCGGATATTTTGGCCCGAGGAACAGCAGCCCGGCCGACGGCGCGGTGGGGCCGGCGACGGTGCGGTCGCGCCCCTCCAGCAACTCGGCGATCCACGCCACCGGCCGCTCGCCACGCCCCACCACCAGCAGCGAGCCGACGATGTTGCGCACCATGTGGTGGAGGAAGGCGTTGGCCTGCACCTCGACCACCACTTCGTCGCCGGCGCGGGTGACGGAAATGTCCTGCAGGTTCCGGCGCGCATGGGTGGCCTGGCACTGGGCGCTGCGGAAGGCGGAGAAATCACGCTCGCCGGGCAGCGCCTGCGCGGCTTCGTGCATGGCGTCGGCGTCGAGCGGCATGCGCTCCCAGCCCAGGTACTGGCGCTCCAGCCCCGGCCGCGCGCTGCGGTTGAGGATGCGGTAGCGGTAGCGGCGCGCGCGCGCCGAGAAGCGCGCGTTGAAATCGTCGGCCACCGGCACGCACCAGCGCACCGCCATGGTCGGCGGCAGGTTGGCGGTGGTGCCGAGGATCCAGCCGCGCGCGTCGCGCGTGGCTTCGGTATCGAAATGCACCACCTGGCAGCGCGCATGCACGCCGGCATCGGTGCGGCCGGAACAGACGGTGTCGATGGGCGCAGCGGCGACTTTCGACAACGCCATCTCCAGCGCGGTCTGCAGGCTGCCGTCGGCCTCCAGCGCGCCGGCCTGGCTCAACCGCTGCCAGCCCGAAAAGCCGCTGCCGTCGTATTCGACCCCGAGTGCCAACCGCATCGCTTCGCTCTCGCCGGCGCGCCTCAGCCCACCAGCTTGCTGAGCATGCGCGCGGCCTCGTCGCTGACCGCCTCGTCCTCGTGGTCGAGCAGTTCCAGCAGCAGCTGCTGCGCGGAGAACTCGTCGCCCACGTCGAGGAAGGCACGCGCCAGCTTGAAGCGCTGTTCGGGGCTGGCCTGCGCGGGCACGGCCGCCAGGTGGTCGGGAAGGTCGTCGACCACCGCTGGCTGCGCGTCCACGACCGCCACGTCTGCGTCGGCACCAGCCGCTTGCGCCACGGCAGCACGCTCGGGCGCCGGTTGGGTGGCTGGCGCAACCTGCACCCAGCCCGAATGCCAGGCCGGGGTATCGGTGGCCGCAGCGGGCGCGACCGGCGACGCGTCAGCGCCGGATGCGGTCCCGGCATCGGCCGCTCCGGTTTCGACGGCGGCCGGGGCGGTTTCCGCCGCCGTGGCGTCGTGTTCCTCCCGGGCGTGCTCCTGTTCGTCGGCGGCGCGCGCCTCCGGCGCCTCGACGTCCTGCAGCGCCGGTGCAGCCATGCCGGCCGCCAACGCTTCGCTGTCGAACACGCTGCGCCGCGGCGGCGGGGCCTGCTTGCGGCGGCCGGCCATCAGCCACGCCAGCAGCGCCAGTGCGACGACGCCCAATCCCCCCCACAGCCACGGCATCATCGCGGGCTTGTCCGCGGCCTCGGCGGGGGCAGCCTGCTGGGTGCTGGCCTTGGTGGCGGGCACCGCGGCCTGGGTCTGCTTGGCCCGGTTGCTCTCGGCCAGGCGCGCCTGCGCCGCAGCCAGCTCGCTGTCCTTCAGCGACAACAGCTTCTGCTGTTCGTTCTTGAGCTTTTCCAGCTCCGCCAGGCGCTCCTTCAATTCGCCAATCTCGGCCGATTTGGCCGCGATGTCCTCGTCGCGCTGACGCAATTCCTGTTGCAGCATGCTGCCCTCGCCACCGGCGCTGGTGCCGGATCTGTTGCCCGTGGCCTTGCCCGGTGCCGTTGGCGGCACGATCTGCAGGCGAGCCCCTTCCCGCCGTGCCGCCGCCGGGGCCGGCTTGGCCACTGCAGCCACCGCTGCGGGCTTGGCCGCGGGCGCCTTCACATTGGACGCAGGCGCCGGCTTCGGTCCTGCCGGTTTGGCCGCGGCCGGGGAGCTGGCAGTGCTGGCGGCATCCGCGGCGTCCGGCTGGCGCACCGCGCGCCGCGCCTGCCGCCACTGGCGGGCCTGCTGGCGCACCACCTGGGCGGCCTCTTCGGCGCTGATCTTCGCCACGTCCTCGCTCGACGGCACCCGCAGCACCGTACCGCTGCGCAGGCGATTGACGTCATCGCCCAGGAAGGCCTCGGGGTTGGCCTGCAGCAGCGCCAGCATGGTCTGCTCCAGGCTGAAACTGCGGCGCAGGTCAAGCCCGCTGGCGATCTTCGACAGCGACTCGCCCGGCTTGATCGGGCCGTACTGCATGGGATCCGCAGCCGGTCCGGCTTCGGCTATCGGCGCCATCGCGACCGGCGCAGGACGCGCCGGCTGTGGGGCCGGCACGGCGATGGAAACGGCCGGTGCTTCGGCCGGCGCCCGCACCGGTACCGGCGCGGCCGGTGACGGCGGGTTGGCGGCGGTCACGGGCGCACGGGCCTGCGGCACCACGGGCGCCGCCGGTTCGGGACGCTGCACCAATGCCGGCGCCGGGGTCTGCGGGATGCTCACGTCCGGCGGCAACGCCGCACCGGCGGTGTTGGGGGCGTCCATCAGCGCCGAGTACTCGCGCACCAGCCGGCCGGCGCCCCAGTCCACCTCGATCAGGAAGCTCAGCACCGGCTGTTCGACCGGGCGGATCGTGGTGACGCGGATGACCGGCCTGCCCCTGGCATCGCTGCCGAGGCTGAACTGCAGGTCGGCGGCGACGCCGCTGGGCGGCGCCAGGCCGACCCGGCGGAAGGTTTCCGGCGAGGCCAGCCGCGCCTGCAGCGCCGCCAACTCGCCGGGGGTGGTGGAGACGATGGGGATTTCAGCCAGCAGTGGCTGGTTGCGCTTGCTCTTGACCTGGATCTGACCCAGACCAAGCGCCCACGCATTGCCCGCCGCCAGCAACAGCGCGGCCACCACCGCTGTGCGCAATGTTCCGATCACGTGTACTCCATCCCCCGCCCTTGGCGCCGTGACTCTAGCTGCGCGCGGCCTTCGGCGGCAAGCCTTCGGCCACCAGCAGTTCGGCGATCTGCACCGCGTTGAGGGCCGCGCCCTTGCGGATGTTGTCGGCCACCACCCACAGGTTGAGCCCGCGCGGATGCGACAGGTCCTCGCGGATGCGGCCGACGAACACCGGGTCCTTGCCCGAGGCGTGGGTCACCGGCGTCGGGTAACAGCCAGCCTTGTGCTCATCCACCACTTCCACGCCGGGCGCCTCGCGCAGCAACGCGCGCGCCTCGTCGGGAGTGATCTTCTTCTTCGTCTCGATGTTCACCGCTTCCGAGTGGCCGAAGAACACCGGCACGCGCACCGCGGTGGGGTTCACCTGGATCGACGCATCGCCGAGGATCTTCTGCGTCTCCCACACCAGCTTCATCTCTTCTTTGGTGTAGCCGTTGGGCTGGAACTCGTCGATGTGCGGGATCAGGTTGAACGCGATTTGCACCGGGAACTTCGACGGCGCCGGGTCCTGGAAGCTGAGCAGCGCTGCGGTCTGCCGGCCCAGTTCCTCCATCGCGCTGCGGCCACCGCCGGAAACCGACTGGTAGGTGGCCACGTTGACGCGCTCGATGCCGTACCGCTTGTGGATCGGCGCCAGCACCGGCATCAGCTGCATGGTGGAGCAGTTGGGATTGGCGATGATGCCGCGCGGGCGGTTGCGCACCTGCTCCGGATTCACCTCGCTGACCACCAGCGGCACGTCGTCGTCGTAGCGGAAGGTGGAGGAGTTGTCGATCACCACCGCGCCGGCGGCGGCGAACTTCGGCGCGTACTCGTTCGACACCGAGCCACCGGCGGAGAACAGCGCGATGTCGACGCCCGAGGGGTCGAACGTCGCCAGGTCCTGCACCACCAGATCTTCGTCGCCGAACTCGACCTTGCCGCCGGCCGAGCGCTCGCTGGCCAGCGCCACCAGTTCGCCGACCGGGAAGTTGCGCTCGGCCAGGATCGACAGCATCGTCTCGCCGACCGCGCCGGTCGCGCCGACCACGGCCACCTTGTATTGCTTGCTCATCTGGAAGCTCCTGGAACTTGTAGGAGCGCACCGCAGGGGCGCGATGGCACCGGGCCCGGTCGCGCCCCTGCGGTGCGCTCCTACAGCATGGATTGGGGTTGGACTTGCCTGCTGCGGCGCGCTGCTGCCCGTGGGGGCCAAGCCGGCGGCGCGCCGCTATCGTTTGGTGTCGGTAACGGAGGTGGTACCCGCGATGCGCGGCGCGACCTCGCCGACGTCGCCGCACTGCGCGCGGTGGCGCAGCGCCTGGTCCATCAACACCAGCGCCAGCATCGCCTCGCAGATGGGGGTGGCGCGGATGCCGACGCAGGGGTCGTGGCGGCCGGTGGTGACCACGTCCACCACGTTGCCGTCCACGTCCAGTCCCTGCACCGGCAGGCGCAGGCTGGAGGTCGGTTTGAACGCCACCGACACCGAAATCTGCTGGCCGGTGGAGATGCCGCCGAGGATGCCGCCCGCATGGTTGGACAGGAAACCCGCCGGCGTCATCACGTCGCGGTGCTCGCTGCCTCTCGAAGCGACGGAGGCAAAGCCGTCGCCGATCTCCACGCCCTTGACCGCGTTGATCGACATCATCGCCGCCGCCAGCTCGCCATCGAGTTTTCCGTAGATCGGCTCGCCCCAGCCCGGCGGCACGCCGTCGGCCACCACCAGCACGCGCGCGCCGACCGAATCGCCGGACTTGCGCAGCGCGTCCATGTAGCTTTCAAGTTCTGGCATCTGCTCCGCGCAGGGCCAGAAGAACGGGTTGCCTTCGACCGCGCTCCAGTCATGCGAGCGCGGCACGACATCGCCGATCTGGGTCATGCAGCCGCGCACGCTCACGCCGCGCTGCGCCAGCCACTTCTTGGCGATGACCGCCGCGGCCACCCGCATCGTCGTCTCGCGCGCACTGGAACGCCCGCCGCCACGCGGGTCGCGGATGCCGTACTTCTGCCAGTAGCTGTAGTCGGCGTGGCCGGGACGGAACTGCGCGGCAATGGCGCTGTAGTCCTTGCTGCGCTGGTCGGTATTGCGGATCAGCAGGGCAATCGGGGTGCCGGTGGTGACACCCTCATACACGCCGGAGAGGATCTCCACCTCGTCCGCCTCGTGTCGCGCCGAGGTATGCCGGGTCTTGCCGGTAGCACGCCGCGCGAGGTCGTGGGCGAAGTCTTCCGGTGCGATGGCAATGCCCGGCGGGCAGCCGTCGAGGACGCAGCCGATGGCCGGCCCGTGCGATTCGCCGAAGGTGGTGACGCGCAGCAGTTGGCCGAAGGTGTTCATCGAATCAGAACAGCCCCGCCGGCGGGGTGCCCGCTTCACGCGCGGCGGCCAGCTGGGTGATGCGGGCGTTGTGCTCGATCAGGTCGGCGCACTCGGCCACGAAGATGCCCATCTGCCCGACCTTGAACTCCACCCACGCCAGCGGCAGTTCCGGCAGCAGCTTGACAAGCGCCTGCTCGGCCTCGCCCACTTCGCAGATCAGCAGGCCGTCTTCCGACAGGTGCAGCGGCGCATCGCGCAGGATGCGCAGGCACAGGTCCAGGCCGTCGTCGCCGGCACGCAGGCCCAGCTCCGGCTCGTGCGCGTATTCGCGCGGCAGCGCGTCGGTTTCGTCGTTGGTGACGTAGGGCGGGTTGGTGACGATCAGGTCGTAGCGCTCGCCCACCAGGCCGGCGAACAGGTCGGACTTCAGGAAGCGCACGTTCTGCACGTGCAGGCGTTTTTCATTCTCGCGCGACAGCGCCAGCGCGTCGTCGCTGATGTCCACGCCGTCCACGTGCCAGTCCGGGTTGTAGTGCGCCATCGCGATCGCAATGCAGCCGGAGCCGGTGCACAGATCCAGCGCGCGGCGCACATCGCGGTCGCCCAGCCACGGCTGGAAGCCGGACTCGATCAGCTCTGCGATCGGCGAGCGCGGCACCAGCGCGCGCTTGTCGGACTTGAAGCTCAGGCCGGCGAACCAGGCCTCGCCGGTCAGGTAGCAGGCCGGGATGCGCTCTTCGATGCGGCGCAGGAACAGGCCCAGCACCTCTTCCTTTTCCGCCTCGGTGACGCGGGCGTTGCCGTACACCGGCGACAGGTCGTGCGGCAGGTGCAGGGCGTGCAGGGTCAGCTGGGTCGCCTCGTCCAGCGCGTTGTCGAAGCTGTGGCCGAAGGTCAGCCCCGCCGCGTTGAACCGGCTGGCGCCGTAGCGGATCAGGTCGATGATGGTCTGCAGTTCCTGGGACATGGCGGCAACAGCTGGGCAAGGCGCTGAAGTATAGCGGTGGCACCCCGGTATCATGGCGGGCCGCTTCCATGCCAGACGTTCATGTCCCGACGCCTTGTCCCCGTGTTGATCGTCGCCGTCCTCGCCGCCGGGCTGGGGCTGTGGGCCTCGCAGCGCCTGCACACGCCGGCCGCGCCCGCGCTGCCCGCCACCCACGCGGTGACCCTGCTGCCTACCCCGCGCGAGCTGCCGGCCTTTGCGCTGCAGCAGGAAAGCGGCCAGCCGCTGACGCAGGACAGCCTGAAGGGCCACTGGACCGTGGTGTTCCTGGGCTTCACCCACTGCCCGGACGTCTGCCCTACCACCCTGGCCGAACTGGCCGGGGCGCAGAAGCAATGGGCGGCGCTGTCCGCGGACATCCGCCCGCGCGTGCTGTTCGTCTCGGCCGATCCGGAGCGCGACACCCCGCAGCTGGTGGCCCAGTATGCCCGGGCCTTTCACCCCGACTCACTGGCCGCCACCGCGCCGCTGCCGCAGCTGGAGGCGTTCGCCCGCTCGCTGTCGCTGGTGTTCATGAAGGTACCCGGCGCCAGCGGCGATCCGGCCGACTACAGCATCGACCACAGCGCCGCGCTGGTGCTGCTGGATCCGCAGGCGCGCATGGCCGGGGTGACCCAGCCGCCGTTCGACGTGAAGGGCATTGCCGCCGACCTTGAAATGCTGACCAAGGCCGCCCGATGAGCCCGCTCACCGCCCTCACCTACGTGCTGCCGCACCGCCTGCTGTCCTCGCTGGCGCGCCGACTGGCCTATTCCACCAACCGCGGGCTCAAGCAGTGGCTGATCGACACCGTCACCCGCCGGTTCGGCGTGGACCTGTCGGAAGCGGCGGAGCCTGACCCCACCGCCTATCCCAGCTTCAACGCCTTCTTCACCCGTGCGTTGAAGCCCGGCGCGCGCACGCCCGATGCCGACCCGCGCGCCCTGCTGATGCCGGCCGACGGCCATATCAGCCAGTGCGGCGCGATTGTCGATGGCCGCATCTTCCAGGCCAAGGGCCAGGGCTTCACCGCTGCCCAGCTGCTGGGCAGCGAGGCCGATGCCGCGCCGTTCCGCGACGGCAGCTTCGCCACCGTGTATCTGTCGCCGCGCGACTACCACCGCGTGCACATGCCGTGGACCGGCACCCTGCGCGAAACCGTGCACGTCCCCGGCCGGCTGTTCTCGGTGGGCACCGACGCGGTGGCCAGCGTGTCCGGCCTGTTCGCCCGCAACGAGCGGCTGGTCTGCCATTTCGATACCGACTTCGGCCCGATGGTGCAGGTGATGGTGGGCGCGCTGCTGGTCTCCGGCGTGGAAACCGTGTGGAGCGGCGTGGAGATCCCCGCCTACGGCGATGCCATCACCCGCAAGGACTACCGCGGCAAGGGCATCACCCTGGAACGCTTCGCGGAAATGGCGCGTTTCAACTACGGCAGCACCGTGATCGTGCTGCTGCCCCCGGGCGTGGCCACGCTCAGCCCCGACCTGCATGCGGAATCCCCCGTGCGCCTGGGCCAGCGTCTGGCCACCCGCGGCTGAGGCGGATCAGCGCGCGGCGCGCTCGAAGCCGAACAGCGCCCCCAGCGGATGCTTGCGGCGCTCGATGATGGCGCGCAGCAGGCCGGCACCCAGCATCGAATAGGTGATGCCGTTGCCGCCGTAGGCCATCGCGAAGAGCACCCGCGGGCCGTGCTGTGGGTGCGGCCCGAACCACGGCAGGCCGTCTTCGGTTTCGGCAAAGGTGCCACCCCACGCGAACGCGGGCGTGACCGGCAGGTGCGGGAGCATCGCGGCGACCCGTTTGGCCAGTTTGCGCGCCCTGCGATCCACTACGGCATCGCGGCGGGCGGGGATATCGATCGCGTCGTCTTCTCCCCCCACCAGCAGGCGGCCGTCGCTGGTGGTGCGCAGGTACAGATAGGGCCGCGCGGTTTCCCAGACCAGCGTGTGGCGCAGCGGGCCCAGCAGGTCCGGGTCGATGGGATCGGTGACGAAGGCATAGCTGCTGCGGTTGACCGCCACCTTGCGGTCGATCAGGCCCTGCGCCTGGTAGCCGGTGGCCATCACCAGATACTTCGCCTTCACGAGGGTGCCGTCGGCGCACTCCAGTTCCACGCCGCGCACGCGCGGGGTGAAGCGCACCACGGTGGTGCGGTCGTGCACCGCCACCCCGCGCCGCTCCAGTTTCACCAGCAGACGGTAGGCCAAGCGGTAGGGATCCACGCGCGCGGCGTCGGCGGACAGGATCGCGGCGGGCGCGTCGAACCCGAAGCGCTCGCGCACCCGCCCGGCGTCCAGCCAGGCGACATCCAGGCCATGTTGCCGCCGCATTGCGAATTCCGATCGCAGCGACGGCAAGTCGCGCCGGCGGCTGGCGAAATACAGGCTGCGGGCCCGCGCGAAGCCGACGTTGCCGGCGTATCGCGACACATCCTGCAGACGGTCGATGGCCTCCACGCAGCTGCGGTAGGCCAGCACCGCGTCGGCCTCGCCGTAGCGGTCGCGCAGGTCGGTCATGTGGGTGTCGATCTCGTACTGCAGCATCGCCGTGCTGGCGGCGGTGCTGCCCCAGCCCACGTCGCGCGCGTCCAGCACGCACACGGAATGGCCATGGTCGGCCAACTCGCTGGCGATCAGGGCGCCGGTGATGCCCGCGCCCATGATGGCCACGTCGCAGTGGGTGTCCCGCGCCAGCGGCGGGAAGGCGTGCAGCAGTCCATTGCTGACCGCCCAGAAGGGATAACCGCTTTTCAGGTCCATGGGGTTCGCTGTGCTCCGGCCTCGCCGCAGCGGCGATTAGCCGGCGTGCCGCGTGCAAACAACGTCAACGACCCGCGTCGTTTCCCCCGCTTCACATGCCGTGGCGGACCCTTGGGAACTCCCCCGCCAAGGAAACGCGCATGGCCACCAGGAAGACCCCCGCCCGCCCCGAGCAGAAACCGCGCAAGGCCGACACGCCGTCGCGCCGCGGCAACGGCGGTGAACCCCGCCAACAGGCCGAGGACCGCTACGACACGTTGACCACCGCCCAGGGCATCCCGGTCTCGGACAACCAGAATTCGCTGCGCGCCTTCGAGCGCGGGCCGACGCTGCTGGAGGATTTCATCCTCCGCGAGAAGATCACCCACTTCGACCACGAGCGCATTCCCGAACGCGTCGTGCACGCGCGCGGCTCCGGTGCCCACGGCTATTTCCAGCTCAACAAATCGCTGGCGAAATACACCACCGCGCGCCTGCTCACCGAGACCAAGGTGCGCACGCCGGTGTTCGCCCGCTTCTCCACGGTCGCCGGCGGCGCCGGCAGCGTGGACACCCCGCGCGATGTGCGCGGCTTCGCGGTGAAGTTCTACACGCAGGAAGGCAACTTCGACCTGGTGGGCAACGACTTCCCCGTGTTCGCCATCCAGGACGCGATGAAGTTCCCGGATCTCGTCCACGCCCTGAAGATGGAGCCCGATCGCGCCTTCCCGCAGGCCGCCAGCGCCCATGACACCTTCTGGGACTTCGTGTCGCTCACCCCGGAAACCTGGCACATGACCCTGTGGGCGATGTCGGACCGCGGCCTGCCGCGCAGCCTGCGGATGATCGAAGGCTTCGGCATCCACACCTTCCGCCTGGTGGACAAGGACGGGCGCTCGACCTTCGTGAAGTTCCACTGGCGGCCGCACCTGGGCGTGCAGTCGCACATCTGGGACGAACACATGAAGATCCAGCACGCCGACAATGACTTCCATCGCCGCGACCTGTTCGAGGCGATCCAGGCCGGCGACTTCCCGGCATGGGACCTGGGGGTGCAGCTGTTCACCGAGGAACAGGCGGCCGAATTCCCGTTCGACCACCTGGACGCCACCAAGCTGATCCCCGAGGAACTGGTGCCGGTGCAACTGATCGGCACCATGGTGCTGGACCGCTGGCCCGACAACTTCTTCGCCGAGACCGAGCAGGTGGCCTTCTGCCCGGCCAACATGATCCCCGGCATCGATTTCTCCGACGATCCGCTGCTGCAGGGGCGCCTGTTCTCCTACCTCGATACGCAGCTGCTGCGCCTGGGTGGGCCGAACTTCACCCATCTTCCGATCAACGCGCCCAAGTGCCCGTTCGCCAACCACCAGCGCGACGGCCACATGCAGACGATGGTGCCCAAGGGCCGCGCCGCCTACGAGCCCAATTCGCTTTCGCAGCCGGGCGACGCCACCGCGCGGGAAACCGCGGCCGGTTTCCGCAGTTTCCGCGCCGCCGCCGGGGAAGACGGCAAGCAGCGCATCCGCGCCGAGCTGTTCGCCGACCACTTCAGCCAGCCGCGCATGTTCTGGAACAGCCTGACCGACATCGAAAGGGCGCACGTGGTGTCCGCGCTGGTGTTCGAGCTGTCGAAGGTGGAGAACGAGCACATCATCGTGCGCACCGTGGCCCAGGCACGCAACATCGATGAGGCGCTGGCGCAGCGCGTCGCCGACGGCCTGGGGATGCCGCTGCCGGCGCGCATCCCGCCGGCGCGTGAACCGATCGACATGCCGCCCTCCCCGGCCCTGTCCATCCTGCGCAACGCCAAGGACACGCTGCAGGGACGCGCGGTGGGCATCCTGGTGTCCGAAGGCAGCGACGTCGCGCAGGTCAACGCGCTGCGCAAGGCTGCGGAGAAGGCCGGCGCGCAGGTCAAGCTGATCGGCCCCAAGCTGCACGTGGCGCTCTCCGACGGCAAGCGCCGGCGCCTGGACGGCAAGGTCGACGGCATGCCGTCGCTGGTCTTCGACGCGGTGGGCAGCGTGCTGTCGCTGGACGAGGCCAAGAAACTGGCGAAGGAAAGCGCGGTGATCGACTTCTTCCGCGACGCCTTCGGCCACCTCAAGGCGATTGCCGCCTGTGGCGGCACCCGCGCGCACATCTTCAAGGCCGCCGGCATCAAGCCGGATGCCGGCGTGGTGGAGCCCGAGGACACCGCAGGCTTCGTTGCCGCAGCCAAGGTGCGGCAGTGGGCGCGCGAGCCCACCCTGCGCACCCTGCCATGAGGTGATGTGCAAAGGCCCGCTTCCTTCGGGAAGCGGGCCTTTGTTTTTTTTGGGGGAACCGGAGGCGCGTTGCCGCCGGCGCGGGCGCGAAATCAAGGAGGAGAGGCCGACGCCATGTCGGCATCGGGGGACATTCGCGCCCGCACCGGCGGCAACGCGCCCTTTCTGATTTCGACCGCGACGTCTCAGCCCGTGCCCGGCGTTTCCTTCGGCTTGGCCCGCCGGTCGCGCAGCAGCGCACTGACCACGATGCCCAGCCCCAGCACGGCCGCCACGATGAAGAAGACCAGCGCGATCGCCGGATAGCCGAGCAGGCGGGCGCCACCTTCGTGGCGCATCAGCATGGCCGAGGCCAGGATCAGCGCGGCCACGATGATGCCGGTGCTGATCCGGTTGGCGATCTTCTGCATGTTCTCCATCAGCCGGGATTCCTCCAGCCCGGTGACCTTCACCTGCAGCCGGTTGTCGGCCAGCAGGCCGAGGATGTCGGAGACCCGTCGCGGCGCGCCGCGCACCAGCGCCTGCAGCTCCATCGCCTCGCTGGCCAGATTGGCGGGCGAGAACGATTTCTTGAGCCGCTGCCGCATGACCTGTTCCAGGTGGTCCTCGACCACCTGCTTGACGTCCAGCTGCGGGTCCAGCCCGTTGCAGACGGCTTCCAGGTTGAGCAGCGTCTTGCCCAGCAGGCTCAGTTCCGGCGGGGTGCGCAGGCCACATGCGCTGCCCAGCAGGACCAGGTCCAGCACCATCCGGCCTTCGGGGTGGGAGCGACCGCCAGTCAACGCGGCGTAGCGGGCGATCATCTGCCCCACTTCGCGGTGGTAGCGCTCGCTGTCGAAGCCTTCCAGCCGCGTGCCCATGGCGATGGCCTCGGCGGCCACGTCCTCGCCGCGCCCGTCCACCGCGGCGAACAGCAGCTTCAACAGCTGCTCGCGGCGGCGCGGCGGGATGTGCGCCACCATGCCCAGGTCCAGCAGCGCGATGCGGTTGTCGCGGGTGAGCAGCACGTTGCCCGGATGCGGGTCGGCGTGCACCTCGCCATGCACGAACACCATGTCGAGATAGGCGCGCATCACCGCCTCGGCCAGCGCGCCCAGGTCCTGCTCGGTGCGGCGCAGGCCGGTGATGTCGGTGACCTTGATGCCGTCCGCAAGATCCATGGTCAGCACCCGCTCGCGGGTGTAATCCCACACCGGCTGCGGCACGACGATCTCGGGGTAGTCCGCGAAATGGGTGCCGAAGCGCACCAGGTTGTCGGCCTCCACCCGGTAGTCGAGCTCGGCCAGCAGCGACTTGCGGAATTCGTGCACCCAGTCGGCGAAGCCCACGCGACGCCCCACGTCGGTCCAGCGGTCGGCGCGCGCGGCAATGTCCGCCATCGCATCCAGATCGGCCACGATGGCCTGCAGCACGCCGGGGCGCTGCACCTTGACCGCC
Organism: Thermomonas sp. XSG; assembly: GCF_014678725.1. NCBI lineage: Bacteria > Pseudomonadati > Pseudomonadota > Gammaproteobacteria > Lysobacterales > Lysobacteraceae > Thermomonas > Thermomonas sp. XSG. The sequence continues at coordinate 628,391 of NZ_CP061497.1, forward strand.
ACCGGGCGGCCGTCACGCAGGCGGGCGCGGTGCACCTGGGCCAGCGAGGCGGCGCCCAGCGGCTCGGGGTCGAAGTCGGCGAACGCCTGCGACAGCTTCACGCCCAGCGCCTCCTCCACCAGCGCGCGCACGTCCTCCACCGGCATGGGTGACACATCGTCCTGGATGCGCTCCAGCGCGACCAGATACTCCGGCGGCAACATGTCGGGCCGGGTGGAGAGCGCCTGCCCCAGCTTGATGAAGGTGGGACCCAGTGCCTCCAGGTCATCCACGAAGGCCTCGGGCCCGGCCTCGCTGTCAGACTGCACGGCGGGGGCTTCGCCGAGATACCCATCCAGTCCCGCGAACACGCCGGCACGGCGGTACTTCAGCAGGAAGCCCAGGATCTGCGCGGTGCGCGCAATCCCGCTGGACGGGGTGGCAGTGGAGTTGTCGGGCATCTTGAACGGTGCAACCGGGGTTTCCGGCACGTCCTGCGGATGATGCGGATCTGGCATGGCGGGTCCATTCGATGAGTGGGCCGCCACGCGCTGCAGCGTGCGTGGCACGTGCGCGGCGTGGCGCTGGTGCCAGCCTGCGACAGCGCCGGTGTGACCTGCGTGAAGCAGCCAGCAGCCCGCTCAGTGCCGACGCCGTCCCAGGCGCGCGGCATTGGCGTCCACCCGCCTGGCGTAGGGCACCAGCACGGCGCGGGCGGCGCGCTCGATCTGGGCGGGGCTCAACGGCTGTCCCAGCAGGCATTGCGCCCATGCCTGCAGCGCGTGGTGACCCAATGCCGCCCAGCTTTCCACCGCTGCGGCCTGCTTCTCCAGCACCATCCGGCTGGCTTCGCGGCGGGTCCGTGCGGACGGCGGCACCATCGGCACCATCCAGTCCCCCATCCGCGCCGCCATCACCAATGGCGCCTGCAGCGCCATATGCATCATCTGGCCCGCAAGCCCTGCGTAAGGAAACAGCATCGCCCTGCTCCGTGAGATCGGATGCCAGTGTCCGTGCCGCGGGCTCAATGGCGCGTGAGTTCGCGCACGCAGCTGCGCAGGTCGCGTGATTGCCCGGGGAGACCTGGCGCAATCACACGGCCCGCGGCAACGGCCTGCTTACTTGCTCGCAACGCCGCCGACGAGGGCCACCAGCACACCCAGCAGCAGCGCCATCACCGGCATGATGGAAAGCCCGAACCCCAGACTGCGGCTGGCAGGCGCTGCCACGTAGCTGCGCCAGTAGACAAACCGCCCTGCCACGAAGACCGCGCCGACTGCCGCAACCCAGGCCTGCGGCCAGTATTTCGCGGCAATGAACAGCAGCGGCAGGAACGCCACCAGCAGCTCCAGCGTGTTCATCTGCACGCGATAGGTGCGTTCGAACAGCTCATGGCCGGTCACGGCAGGGGCCTTGACGCCATGCCTGCCGCGGGCGCGCCCGACAAGCACGCCGAAGAACACGAACTGGGCGATCGCAAGAATGGCGACCAGATCAACGTAGTTCATAACCTTCCAGACTGGAGACGGGAAAGAGTCGATTTTCAATCACCCACCCGGCCCGCGGAAGCCCGTCCCGTCCCTGGATTGCAGCCCCCGGATTTCATTGCGCCGGAATCCCGGGCCAGTCCAACCGGTGTCCGATTCGATGACAGGGCTGGATGCGGGCCCGCGCCGCCGTTCAGGGCGCGCGGCGTTGACCGTTGCCCGCTTCCAACGCCGCCTGCAGCGCCCCCGCTTTCTCCGCGGCGTCGGAGGACTGCATCGGCAGGGCCACGTCCGGTCGCAGGCCTTCGATCTCGTTGGTGCCGTCGTCCAGGAAGCGCGCGCAGTTCGGCATCCGCACGTCGAACGGTGCGACCGTCAGCTGCGTGCGGCTGCCGCCGTCCACGTAGCCGCAGCCCGCGCCGGCAGTGGTTTCGCCCAGCACCGTCGCCACCCGGTTCTGCTGCAGCCAGGCGATGAAGTCCTCCGAGGCCGAGCCGGTGCGGCGATCGGCCAGGATCAGCACCGGGCCGGTCCATGCGCCGGTGCCCTGCAGGCGGGCGCGCCCTGCGCCCGGTTGCAGCACCGGACAGGGGGCCGGCGCACCGCGCCAGATCGCGGAGCGGTCGCAGCGCGGCGCCAGCAGCCGGGGCTCCGCGCGCGCCAGTGCGCGGTCGGTCAACAGCGCCACCACCTCGGTCACCCATTCGGTGCCGCCGCCGTTGCCGGACACGTCCACCAGCAGCCGGCGGGCACCGCGCCGCTGCAGCTCGCGGATCGCCTGCACCAGCCGGCGCTGCTGCAGTTCGCGGACGGCCAGCTGCAACGCACGCTCGCCCATGCCGGCGCGGAACACCTGCGCGCAGGCGCCGGCGTACTGGTCCTCGCCGAACTGCGCGATGCGCAGCACGCCCACGTCGCCCAGCAGGCCGGTCGGGAAGTCGCCGCCCTGCAGCGGGGTCCAGCCGGCCATTGACGCGAACGGGAACCAGAAGGCGTGCTCGCCCTCCTCGTAACCCGCGGCGCCGCAGTCCTTGCCGGCAGGCGGATCGACCGCCTCCGCAGCCGCCGTATCGGCAGCTGCCGCGCCGTCCGTGGCCGGCGTCGCGTTGCCGCGCTTGCCCGGCACCAGCCGCAGGTGCGGATCGGCGAAGGCGCGGGTGAACCGGCGCAGCGCCAAGAACGCCCGCACATGCGAATGCGTGTAATGACCCAGTGATTTCCTGCTCAGGTGCTACCTTTTCACGGAGAGCACGATGAGCCAAGTGATGGAAGAAGAGATCAAGCGTTGGACGGCGCGGCGGAAGTCGGCGTTGGTGCTGGAGATCATCCAAGGGAAGACGACGGTGGCCGAGTCGAGCCGGCAGTTCGATCTAACGCCGTCGGAGATCGAGAGCTGGGTTGATGACGCCAAGCGCGGCATGGAGAACGCCCTGCGAGCGAAGCCCGAGGATGTGCGGGAGCAGTACGAGCGGCAGCTCAAGGAGCTTCAGGAAGCCTATGGCGAGGCGATGCTGGAGCTGCGCGCCAGAAAAAAATTGGCGTCCCTGTTGGGCAAGGACGAGAGCTGATGCTATCGATCCAGCAGGGACTGCGTGCGGAGGGCTTTGAGGTCTCGATGGTGAAGTTGTGCCGGTGGTTCGGGGTGGCGCGGCGTACGGTGTATTACCGGCCGACGAAGGCGCCGCCGACGGTCAAACCGGCGCTGGCGGATCCCATCAAGGCGCTGATCGAAGAGGAGCCATCGTTCGGCTACCGCACGGTGGCCGGACTTCTGGGCATGAACAAGAACACGGTGCAACGGATCTTCCAGCTCAAGGGTTGGCAGGTCCGCAAGCGTGCGGTGGGTCGGCGGCCCCGCATCCAAGCCTTGCCATCGGTCGCGCAGGGGCCCGATGAGCGTTGGGCCACCGATCTGTGCCGCATCTGGGGCGGCCGGGATGGGTGGCTGACGCTGGCCCTCGTCATCGATTGCCACACCCGTCAGTTGCTGGGCTGGCAGCTCTCGCGGAGCGGCAAGGCCAGCACGGCCGCTGTGGCCCTGGAGCAAGCCTTGATCACCCGCTACGGCACGCTCGGGCGCGTCCCCGTGCCGTTCCTGCTGCGCTCGGACAATGGATTGGTGTTCACCAGCCGCCACTACACGCGGCTGGTGCGCAGCTATGGCTTGCAGCAGGAGTTCATCACGCCGCATTGCCCGCAGCAAAACGGCATGGTCGAGCGTGTCATCCGCACGCTGAAGGAGCAGTGTGCACACCGCCATCGCTTCGAGAGCCAGCAGCACGCGATCCGGGTGATCGGCGACTGGATCCAGTTCTACAACCACCGGCGTCCGCATCAGGCGCTGGGCATGAAGACGCCTGCTGAGGCCTATGCTTTAGCAGCCTGACCTGTGCAGAAACCGCTGGGTCATTACATGCGCGCCCTGCAGGGCAGCGCTGGTGTCGCGGTCCAGCGCCACCAGATCAAGCCCGCGGCGCTCCACCATCCAGTCCAGGTTGGCGTAGCCCTGCGCCATGTCGCGCTTCAGCCGCGCGTAGTCCGCCAGCCACGGCTTTGCGTCGTAACTCGCCACGTCGGTCACGGCGGCGGCAAGCAGCAAACCGGTCAACACGAACAGCGAGCGGCGGACGAAACGATGCATGGCGGATTCCGGTAGCGGCGGGCACCCGGCTCCCCAGTGGAGCCGGCGGGCGCCATCCTAGGCAGCCGGCAGCGCAACCGGCCCGGCGTTGCGACGAAGACGGGAACCACCGGCGCGAATGCGGGAAAACCGACGCCGGGCCGCGTCCGTCAGCGGCGGATGACCCGCATTTCCCGCCGACACCCCGACCTGCCCCTGCAGAGCCGCTGCCGCGCCCAGAACAGAAGACCCGCATCGCTGCGGGTCTTGGGTGCGGTCGTCAGGCGGCTGCCGTTCCGGGCCCGGGCCGCCAGCCCAGCAGGCGCGCCGGCAGGAACAGCACCGCCTGCAGGAAGGCGAACAACGCCGAGAAGGTGATGCCCACCAGCCGGAACGGCAGCGCGATCAGCCAGACCAGCGGCCACAGGACCAGGGCCAGCAAGGCAAGCGGCCAGCACAGGACGAACAGCACGCACCAGACCAGCAATGCCAGCAGCGCTTTCATGTCGGGCTCCCAAGGGCCTGATTGGAGCGCCTACGTTGCTGTCGGCAGCAGGCACCGGCAACCGTCGCGCGACGAAGCTGCCGGAATCCGGGACGGAATCGGGAAAGCGGCGACGAATGGCCCGCGTGCAGCGCCAACTATCCGGAAGCGGCGTCCAGGCGGCTGCCGCCAATCAGCCGCACCACTGCTGCTCGCAGGGCACGCCGTCGTTGTCCCCGTCCATCTTGGTGCCGGGGCAATGCTGGAGGAAATACTGCGCTTCCCCGCAGGAGCGCATCTGCGAGCACATCGTGCGCCCGTCGCACTGGTAGGGGGATGCCGCGGCAGCCGCCGGCTGGCCGTCCCTGGGCTTGATCCACGAGCGGTCTTCCACCGGATTGGCGTTGACCACGATCTTCCTCGGCGCCGGCGCAACCTCGGCCACGGCCGATGGCGCCACCGCGCGCGGCCGGAAATGATCGTAGGCGGCCAGACCGCCCACCGCCACGACCACCATCACAAGCAATGTCTGCAGCCGCATGCGCTCCCCCGCACAACGAATGTCAAAGCCCCGCCCCTGCACCTGCCGGCGGGCACCAATCACAACAGCAAACGCGGACTCCCCCGCTTTCCGCAACCGTCGCCGGCTAGAACATCCCCAACGCGTTCGGCGAATCCTTCGGGATCACCTGCCCCACGTCCCACATCTCCACGATCCTACCGCCCGAGAACCGCAGGATGTGCACCACTGCGATATCGATGTCGGCCTGCTCGCGCCGCACCCGCGACAGCACCGCCACCCGGTCGCCGCTTTCGATGGTCTGCTTGACCTCGAACGACTTGTTCGGCTCCGTGCGTGCGCTTTCCTCCATCCCCCGCAGCAGCGAATCGCGGTCGCCCGGGAACCAGGCGTTGTGGTGGCGGAAATCCTCCGCCACATGGCGGTCGTACGCCTCCCGCACCTGCCCGGAAGCACACAGGCACAGGAACTCGGTGGCGATGGCGGCAAGGGTGGGAGTGGACATGGCGGCTCTCATTGAAGGGAAACCGGCGCCAGTCTCGCGCATCCGGTGTCGTTACAAACCTGCTGAACTTCGCAAAAAAATACTTTGAAGCCGTTCCCCCACAATGATGCGGACCTTTCGCGCTAGGAGAAACGATAATTAGGAAGTGAACCTGACCCCGTTATGACGTTAGGACTCACCCCGCGATTGTGTGAAAGAAGATCTTGAGCTCTTGCCAAAAATTTAGTGTCAGCCAACACATCGCAACAGTAGAAAGCAACAGGATGTGCCCAATGGCGCCCTTGGGGCGAAGTGCGCCTAAATATTGAGTTCCAGCGATAACTAGACTTCGCTGAGTCTCGTTGAGGCCAATGTACCTGAAGATGTAGTTGCGTGCGAGCCAAACAATATGTCCTGCGGCGAGCGCACCCAGTGTAGCGCGGAACACAAACAGGAGATCGATTTCACCATGCAAGTACTTTCGATAGCCAAGCGATAGCACTCCGATTGCCACGGCTGTGCCAATAGCTATTGTTGCATTACGGATTGCGGATTGCTTTTGCTCATCAGCGGCGGCAGTAAGCTCTCGACGAACCTCCCCAACTTTTTCCGTGACGAGATTCGCTATCTCCACCTTGGCAGTTTGAACTCGAGTGTCGATTGACTCCCCGAAACGAGTAGCCGCGTAGTCAATAAGTTCCTTAACGTCCGTTTTTGTGAGCGTTCGCTGCACATTCAGGTCGTCCCCAATTTTGTCAACGTGACGTTGAATCTCGATGCTGGCCTTTTGAATTGAGGCATCGACAGTGGTGCCGAACTGTTCGATCTCTTCTTTGAACCAGTTTGCCAAGTTTCCCCCTTCCTAGCTCTTGATCTATGTGTTGACTTCGAAGCTGTGAAGCGGCTCGGAGTCAACGGATTACCAAATGAGTGCGACGATTGCCACAACTAACGATGACGCTGAGAGGGCAAGGCTCGCAAAAACAGCTGCTTTGTAAGTTGCGACCTGCCGCTTTGCTGAGCTGGCCGCTTCATCCGCGTGAGCGCCCCGCGGGGATTCACATGAGCGCTAACGCCTGAATTAAGCCGCGCCGCGAAGCGGCGTCGGCTTGAATGAATTGTTAGGGCGCAATAGCCCGGATTGGCTCAAGCTTTTGAACAATCTGTCCTGCGATTTCAAGTAGCTGATAGTAGGTTGAGGGATAACCATTGGCGACCCTCAGGCGGTGCAATTGAAGAACGATGTTGTCGAACCGATTCTCGAATTCGTCGGCGTTCTCCGAGCCGGCAGGATGGCTTGCTCCAAGAACGTTTGCAACGCGCTTTATGAGCATTTCCCGCGACAACATCGCGTGTGGGTGACCGTCTGTTTCAGACGGAACTTCTACCACGCCAGCCGCAAGCCACTCGGCAAAGTTCATTTGCGAAACGGTTGCGACTGGTGGTCCAGCCATGGCCCGACGCTTGATCTCTTCCGGGGACAGTGCCCGGTTTGTGATACGAATCCCTTGGATCTGCACGCCAGGACTCTCAACGCCAGAGGCAAGCGGCATTGAGATGTGAGTGGCGCCCTGCAGCGAGCGCTTGATGAACTTTGGCGGCGTGTGATGCGGAAGGCCGAGGGAAATGCCATGCGCCTTAGCGATGGCCGTGACTGGCGCCTTGAGCTCTACCCAAATCCTCAACACATGGGCTAGATCAAGGAAAGCAATCTCATCGCCGCCTGCCAACGCCATCTGGAGGTGCCGCTTAAGACGGTCATACTGCAAGTGGATGTGAGCTAGTTCCATTGCGCCCTAACGCCTGAGTTAAGCCGGACCGCTGCGCGGCCACGGCAGAGTCACAATCCTACGGGACTTTGCCGAGGCCGCGCAGCGGTCTCGGCTTGAACGAATTGTTAGGCCGCTGAAGGCGATGCTCTTTTGCCCGGACAACCCTGGAACTGAGAGTGCCTTGGCCTGCGTGAACCCGCAACCCACTGCGGAGGCATAGCGGGTTTTAGCTATGCCGGAGACTGGGCGGTGCTGTTCAAGGGCGGGTCGCCTGCAGTCAAAAATTTTCTTTAAGAACTCTTTGACCTGATCTCTGGTTCTGCGGCCTAACGCCTGAGTTAAGCCGGCCCGCCCGATGCGGATCCGGTCGGTCCGAGACCGCGAAGCGGGCTCGGCTTGAACGAATTGTTAGGCGGCTTATAGTTGCGGAAAAGCAGTGGAGAATCCAGTGACATGGGCGTGTTCACGATGGACTGGAAATAGATTCAATGTTTGGTCTGTAACTGACGCCAGCTGCAGTGGGAACTGCACGGAGCCATCAAGTTTTGAGATTCTATCCATTGATCGAATGGCCCACTCATCAAGATGAAATTTCTCATTCGAGCTTTTTAGCTCGTGAATAACAATTGATGCTTCTTGAATGACCAAATTGGTGTTGGATCCCGTGAAGTACGGCTGGCCAACTGTTTTTATCCAGAGTGGCTTGAAACTTTGTGCGCTGCCTAATGCGCAGATAAAGCCTTTTCCTTCATCATCTCTGCCCGCCAAGATGCAGGTGAGTGGGATTTTGTGGCCTGGCACCAAAATCAGTGATTGCGCATAAGCGGCTGAGAATATCTCTATCGCTTTTTCAACAACGGCTGATGTTGTCTGGTTATCCAACTGGACGGCTGATATGAGTTCATCACGAGCTTGGTGCCCTATGGTTCCAAGTCCGCCGGTAGCGATGAGGATCCCATCTCTCAAACACTCGATTTTCTTTACGGGCGCTTTCTCCAGTTGTCCAGAATCAACATTCATTCGAGCGGAATCAGCGGCCAAAAATGCCCCGTTTTCTCTACAGAACCCGATAATTGCCGTCATGTTGCCGCCTAACGCCTGAGTTAAGCCGGACCGCAGCCGGCAAGTGAATCACGCGCGAGACCGCGAAGCGGTCTCGGCTTGAACGAATTGTTAGGCACTACAGCCCGAAAGACGTGATCCAGCTTTTGAGATCCTTGGTTCTGGCCTCTGTGAGTTGAGTCAAGCATGTGTCTCGTAGCAGTGGCTGCATTGATCCACCCTCTGCACTGGACGATTCAAACTTGCAGTTGAGGTCTTTGAACTTGATCCATGCCAGTTGAATAGCTTTGACTTCAGCTTTCTGGTTCGCATCCAGCTGAGTCATTAGCTTCTTGTAGCTTGCGTTGAGCTGCGCATCTGCACGTTTTAGGTCAGCCGCAGCGCACTGATTCATTTCCATTTGGGTCATTGGATCTTTGCAATTCGCCATGACCGGGATGGTGCATGACAAAAGCATAGTTGCTACGAAAATACGCCTTTTCATATTCTCTCCAAGTAGTGCCTAACGCCTTAATTAAGCCGACCCGCGAAGCGGGTTCGGCTTGAATGAATTGTTAGGTGCCGCGCTCCAGAAGCTGCTTGAGCACCACTGCGTCATTGTGGACCTCGTCTTTAGCTGCGTACACAAGGGTGAGATCCTTCTGGTGGGCGAGGGATTGAAGCTCAGCCCATGCTGGGTTGTTCTTCAGCTCAGCGCGATACCGCCTTTTGAACTCAGGCCATTTTTCCGGATCGTGTCCAAACCATTGGCGTAGTTCGGTTGATGGTGCGACCTCTTTAAGCCAAAGATCAATCTTGGCTTTAATCTTGGCCACTCCCCGCGGCCAGAGACGATCGACAAGCACTCTGTAGCCATCATTCTTGGAAGGTGATTCGTAAGCTCGTTTGAGGATCACGTTCACGATTCACTCCATGCGGCACCTAACGCCTGATTAGCCCTCAAAAATGAAGACTAATCCAGATGATGAAATTCCCCACCCACCCCGCCAACGCGAAGCAGGCACCCCGCCGCCAGATCGCTCCAAACGAAGCGCCGCGCCCCCTCAAACACAAACGCGCCCAGAACCACGGCAGCGCAACACCCCATTTACGGAACATATCGCCCCAACCAGCCCCCCTGCAAATCCGCGGGCTACTTTTTCTTCGCCTTCCCGGCCGCCTTCGCCTTCTTCACCTTCGGCGCCGGCATCAGCACCGCCGTTTCCAGCAGCAATTCCCGCAGGCGCTCGCCGTCGTCCAGCAGCTCGTCGGCTACCGGGTAGTCCTTGGCGCCGGGGTACGGCGGGCGCTGCGGCAGGTCCGGGGCCAGGCGGGTGGCGGCGGCTGAGGGTTTGACGAACAGGCTGTTATCGCAGGCGAAGGCCACCACCTTCTCGTCCACGTACAGGGCGTATTCCCCGAACATGCGGCGGTGGGTCAGGCGGGCGCCAAGGCCGGCCTGCTCTTCCAGATAGGCGATGAAATCGGTATCGGTGGCCATGGCGCGGGGCGTGCGGCCGGGCTGGCCGGCGGGGCCCCACCATAGCGCCGGACGGCGGGCGCCGTCCGGTCTGGACGCGGTATCAGCCGCAGCCGGCCAGCGTCAGGCTCTGTCCGGGCTTGATGGCGTACTGCGGCTTCTTCAGACGGTTGGCCTTGGCCAGGTCGCCGATGTCGCAGCGCAGTTTGCGGGCGATGCCGCCGAGGGTGTCGCCGCGCTGCACCTTGTAGGTCTTGGGCTTGGCCGGGGCGCGTACCGGAGTGACGGGCGCGGCCGGCTGGGCGGCGGCGGCAACGCCGGCGGGCATGGGGTCGCCCACGCGCACCAGCGCGGAGCGCACGTCGCTGGTCATCAGCTGCTGGGCCAGGTCCAGGCGCTTGCCGCGGGTGCAGTTGAAGCGGTACAGCCAGGCGATGCGGGTGGTGGCGTTCAGCGCGGTACCGGCCGGCAGCAGTTCGCCGGGCTGCCAGCGCGGGTTGAGGTTGCGCAGCGCGCGCAAGTAGCCGTCGCGCGAGCCCCAGTTGCCCAGGCAGATGGTGAGCTGGTACAGCGAGGCCGGCTGCGACAGGGTGACGGTGGCCGGGCGGGCGCTGACCCGCGGCCAGCGGATGCCGTAGTCCTTCGGGTGCAGGAACAGCCACGCGGCGGCGATCACCATCGGCACGTAGTCCTTGGTTTCGGCCGGGAACTGGTTGTACACGTCCACGTCCCAGAAGCTGCGCCCGCCGGTTTCGCGGAACACGCGCAGGGCGCGGCCCTCGCCGCCGTTGTAGCCGGCCAGCGACAGCTCGATGCTGTTGTTGAGCTGGGCCATGCGTTCCTGCAGGTACTGCGCGGCGGCATCGGCGGAGGCGCGCGGGTCGTAGCGGGTGTCGAAGCCGCTACCATCGTTGCCCAGGCCGAAGCGGCGGCCAGTGGCCGGCATGAACTGCAGCGGCCCCACCGCGCCGGCGCGCGAGCCGGCGTGCACCTTGCCGTTGGACTCCTTCGCCATGATCCCGAACAGCAGCGCTTCCGGCAGGCCGTGCTGCTTGAACGCCGGCGACATCAGGTGCTGCATGTAGCGGTAGTTCTCGTAGCTGTCCATCAGCGACGGCCGCATGTCGGTGAGCCAGCGGCGGATGCCGGCCTGCACCGCCGGGTTGAACTGCACCATCTTCACGAAGCGCTGGCCTTCCTCGCTGAGCAGCGAGGCGGCGTTGGCGGAATCGGGCACGTCCACGTCGTCCAGGTCGGACTCGTCGATGGGGTCGGCGTTGCCGTCCTCGGCGGTGGCGTCGTCGAACTGCGGGGTGGCCAGCAGCAGCCGCTCGTAAGTGGCCAGCATGGTTTCCACCGAGCAGCCGCGCTGCTTCGCGCAGGCATCCACCACGCCCTTCATTTCCGCCAGCGCGGCCTTGGTGGCGTTGGCCGCCGCTTCCTCGTCCACCGCCAGCATGGCATCGCGGTAGCGCTTCTCGGCGGCGTCCATGCGCTGCTGCAACACCGCCACCGCGGCCAGCTCGCGTTTGGACTCCGCCTGCGCGGCGGGCGCGCACAGCCCGGCCAGCAGGGTGAGGAAAAGCGCGGCGATCACGGGCAACGGGCGAAGGGACATCAGGCGTGGTCTTGCGAAAGGGGCTGGCAGGGTAGCCGCGCCCGCTGCGCGGGGGCAACCCGCGCCATCCATGAATGCGCACGCGTTCGCATAGAATCCGGCGACCCTCCCGGATGACGCGCGCCATGGACCCCATTTTCGTCGGCAAGGCCATCACCACCGAGACCAGCGGCAGCGCGGCCTTGAACAACGTCTATCTGCTGCCGAAGTACGGCAACCGCCACGGGCTGGTGGCCGGCGCCACCGGCACCGGCAAGACGGTGACGCTGATGACGCTGGCCGAAGGCTTCAGCCGGATCGGCGTGCCGGTGTTCCTGGCCGACGTGAAGGGCGACGTGGCCGGGCTGGCGGTGCCGGGCACCACCAATGAGAAGCTGCAGGCGCGCATCGACCAGATGGGCATCAGCGACTACCGCAACGAAGCGGCGCCGGTGGTGTTCTGGGACCTGTGGGGCAAGTCCGGGCATCCGGTGCGCACCACCGTCAGCGAGATGGGCCCCACCCTGCTGGGCCGCATCCTGGAGTTGAACGACACCCAGAGCGGCGTGCTCGACATCGTGTTCAAGCTGGCCGACGACCGCGGCCTGCTGCTGCTCGACCTGGAGGACCTGCGCGCGCTGCTGGGCCTGATCGCCGACGAGCGCAAGGACATCAGCACCTCCTACGGGCTGGTCAGCGCGCCGTCGATCGGCGCCATCCAGCGCGCGCTGCTGCGGCTGGAACAGGAAGGCGCGGAGCTGTTCTTCGGCGAGCCGGCGCTGGAGCTGGCCGATCTGATGCGCACCACCCCCGACGGCCGCGGCGTGGTCAACATCCTCGCCGCCGACCAGTTGATCCTGAAGCCGCGGCTGTATTCCAGCTTCTTGCTGTGGCTGCTGTCCGAGCTGTTCGAGAACCTGCCGGAAGTGGGCGACCTGGACAAGCCCAAGCTCGTGTTCGTGTTCGACGAGGCGCACCTGCTGTTCGACGACGCCCCGCCCGCGCTGCAGCAGCGCATCGAACAGGTGGTACGGCTGATCCGCTCCAAGGGCGTGGGCGTGTACTTCTGCTCGCAGTTCCCCGACGACGTGCCGGCCAACGTGCTGGGCCAGCTCGGCAATCGCGTGCAGCACGCGCTGCGCGCCTACACGCCGCGCGACCAAAAGGCGGTGAGGACCGCCGCGGAGACGTTCGTCAGCAACCCGGACCTGGACGTGGCGCAGGCCATCGGCCAGCTGGGCACCGGCGAGGCGCTGGTGTCGATGCTACTGGACAAGGGCGTGCCGATGCCGGTGGAGAAGACCCTGATCGCGCCGCCGCGCTGCCGGATGGGCGCCATCACCGATGCCGAGCGCATGCAGGTGCGCGCCGGCAGCCCGGTGGGCATGAAGTACGACAACCGCATCGACCGCGATTCCGCCGCCGAGCTGCTGGCGCAGAAGGCCGAGGCCAAGGCGGTGCAGGCGCAGGCCCCGGCCGCGAAGACGGCGGAAGCGGACGACGGCAACGGATTCGGCCAGACGGTGAAGGACGCGCTGTTCGGCACCAAGCGCCGCCAGGGCATGATCGAGACCATGGCCAAGCAGACCGCGCGCACGGTGGGCAGCCAGGTGGGCCGGCAGATCCTGCGCGGCCTGCTGGGTGGCATCTTCGGCGGCAAGCGCTGAGCCGCGCATGGGCCGCTGGCGTCCCCCCGCCGAGAAAAGCACGGCGCTGATCACCCGCGAAGGCCACGACCGGCTGAAGGCCGAGCTGGACGAACTGTGGCGGGTGAAGCGCCCGGAAGTGGTGAAGGCGCTGGCAGCAGCCGCCGCCGAGGGCGACCGCTCCGAGAACGCGGAATACACCTATCGCAAGAAGCAGCTGGGCGAGATCGACCGCCGCGTGCGCTACCTCAGCAAGCGGCTGGAGGTGCTGAAGGTGGTGGACGCCGCGCCGTCCGACCGCGAGGCGGTGTTCTTCGGCGCCGAGGTGGAGCTGGAAAACACCGCCAGCGGCGAGCTGGTGCGCTACCGCATCGTCGGCCCGGACGAGACCGACGCCAAGCTGGGCTGGGTCAGCATCGATGCGCCGCTGGCGCGGGCGATGCTGAAGAAGCGCGTCGACGACGAGTTCGAAGCACCGCTGCCGGGCGGCACCGTGCGTTACGCGATCATCGAAGTGGCCTACCCGTCCGCGTAGGCGGGCGACACGCACCCGCCGCCCACGGAAAACCCGCGTCAGCGGCGCTTGGCGCCGCCGGCGCCGGACAGCAGCACCAGCCCGCCCACCAGCCCCATGTTCTTCATGAACTGCAGCAGCTGCGTCATCTGGGTGCCGCCGGAGAACTTCCAGAACGGATGCGACAGCGCGGCATCGGCCAACAGCAGGGCGGCGGCCAGCAGCGCCACCGCGCGCAGCTGCCAACCGGCGGCGAGCAGCACGCCCAGCAGCATTTCGGCGGTGCTCAGCAGCAGGGTGTCGTTGCCGGTGGGCACGCCGCGCAGCGCCTGCCACAGGCGGAAACCACCGGCAACGAGGAAGACGGCGGCCAGCAGCCACTGGGCAAGGCGGACTTCAAGCTTCATGCGTTGATCGGACTCTGCGGGAAGCCGGAAGAGTGGCATGCCAACCTGAACGACGGAAGGGGCCAAGCGGCGCGATGGGGCTTTTCGCGTACAATGCCCGCTGTTCTGCGCACGGCTGATCTCCTTTCCTCCGCGAAAGGTGCGTTTTTCCTGATCGAGCCGGCCGCCCCTAGCGGCTTTCTTCCCGTACGCCTTTCGTCGCGCAGACACGGCCCGGATCACCGGCGTCGTGCCATCTGCCTGCGGCGCGGTTCAACAGGAACGCCCGGGCCGCCCCGTATCCGTACGGGGCACCAAAGGAGTTCCTCCATGTCGTTCGAATCCCTGGGCCTTGCGCCCGCGTTGCTGCGCGCGCTTGCCGACAACAACTACACCACCCCGACCCCCATCCAGCAGCAGGCGATCCCGCTGATTCTGGCCGGCCATGATGTGCTGGGCGGCGCCCAGACCGGCACCGGCAAGACCGCCGCGTTCGGCCTGCCGATGCTGCAGAAGCTGGCCGAGATGCCCAAGCCCGAGGGCCTGCACCGCCCGCGCGTGCTGGTGCTCACCCCCACCCGCGAGCTGGCCGTGCAGGTCAGCGAGAACCTGCGCAGCTACGCCAAGCACCTCCGCCTCAACGTTACCGCGCTGTTCGGCGGCGTCGGCATGCAGCCGCAGGTGGAAGCGTTCCGCCGCGGCGTGGACGTGCTGGTGGCCTGCCCGGGCCGCCTGATCGACCACCTCGAGCGCGGCACCTGCAAGCTCGGCAACGTGCAGATGCTGGTGCTGGACGAAGCCGACCGCATGCTCGACATGGGCTTCCTGCCGTCGATCAAGCGGGTCATGAAGCACGTGCCCGCGCAGCGCCAGACCCTGCTGTTCTCGGCCACCTTCGAGCCGCGCATCAAGGCGCTGGCGCTGGAGTTCATGAAGGACCCGCAGCAGGTGCAGGTGGCCGCGCAGAACACCGTGATCGAGACCATCAGCCACCACGCCCACCCGGTCGACGGGTCGAAGAAGCGCGACCTGCTGATCGACATCCTGGCCCGCCGCCACACCGAGCAGGTGCTGGTGTTCGGCAAGACCAAGCACGGCTGCAACCGCCTGGCCGAGCAGCTGGAAAGTGCCGGCCTGCCGGCGCTGGCGATCCATGGCAACAAGAGCCAGGCCGCCCGCCAGAAGGCGCTGAACGAGTTCAAGTCGGGCAAGACCCGGATCCTGGTGGCCACCGACGTGGCCGCGCGCGGACTCGACATTCCGGACCTGCCGCTGGTGATCAACCACGACCTGCCGATGGTGGCCGAGGATTACGTCCACCGCATCGGCCGCACCGGCCGCAACGGCGCAACCGGCGAAGCGATTTCGCTGGTGTCGCCGGACGAGGCCAACCTGCTGCGCCAGATCCAGAAGCTGCTGGGCCGCGAGATCGCGATGGAAGTCGTGCCGGGCTTCGAGCCTTCGCGTTCGATCCGCAGCGACGCCAAGCCGTTCGACAACGCGCCGCGCAGCCCGCGTCCCGCCCGCAACCGCCGTCCGCACGGCAAGCCGCGTACCGCCGAGGCGCATGCGCACGCCGGCCCCAAGCAGCCGCGTGACGGCCGCCGCGGCAACGCGCCGGGCGCCGGGCGCCGCGATTCGCGACAGGGCTGATCCGGCCCCAGCGCAGCACCATCACCGCCGGCACGGCAGACGCCTGCCGGCGGGTTCCTGCAGGCGCGTCGCGGGTGTATGTTCGCCACTTCCTCTGGGGAGCCCCGTATGGACATCCACGACATCGCCCTGACCCTGTTCGCCCAGCTGGTGGGCGCCCACCGCGGCGCCCCGCTGGATGCCGATGCGCGCATGGAACTGGGCCGCGAAGCCTACCGCTGCGCCGAGGCGTTCATCGCCGCCAAGGACCTGTACATCCGCGAACTGCCCGTTCCCGGCGGCGAGCAGATCTACTGATGCCTGCGACACGCGCGGGTATGCTGCGGCCTTCCTCCCACGGAGCCTCCGCATGATCCGCCGGCTTGCCTGTTTCGCCACCCTCGCCCTGCTGCTGGCCGGTTGCGGCAGCGGACCGGTGCGGCGCGTCTCCGAACCCGCGGCCAGCATCCAGCAGCTCACCGTGCGTGCCGATGGCCGCTGGGACGTGGCGCTGCGGCTCAACAACTTCAGCAGCGTGGCGATGCGTTTCGACAGCACCGCGCTGGAAATCGCCTTCGACAACGGCGCCGCGGCGCGGCTGGACCTGCAGCCGAACCTGGAAGTGGCACCGGAATCCGCCGACGTGCACACCGCCGTGGTCACCCCCACGCCGGCCGGGCGCGCGCGCCTGGCTACCGCGCTGGCCGACGGCCGCGGGCTGTCCTACAGCCTGCGCGGCACGCTCCAAGCCGGCCCTCTGGACGGCAAGCCGCGCAGCTACGAGATCAAGCGCGAAAGCGCGCTGTCACCGGTGCCCGGACTGCCCGGCGCGCTGCGCTGAGCCTGCCCCGGCGGGCATTTCACCGACACCATACGCTGTAGTATGCTCAAGGTTCCCGCGGGCCGGATGGCGGCCCGCCCATGCCAGGAACCGCACGCATGAGCACCTACAAGGCCCCTCTCGACGATCTCCGCTTCGCCCTTTACGACGTGCTGGGCGCCGAAGCGCTGTTCGCCCGGCTCGGCCATGCCGACGCCAACCGCGAGCTGGTGGACGCGGTGCTGGATGAAGCCGCGCGCTTCAGCGAAACCGTGCTGGCCCCGCTCAACCGGATCGGCGACGAGATCGGCTGCAGCTACGACAAGGCCACCGGCAACGTCACCCCGCCGCCGGGCTTCAAGGACGCCTTCGACAAGTTCGTCGAGGGCGGCTGGACGGGACTGACCAACGCGCCGGAGCACGGCGGCCAGGGCATGCCCGCGCTGCTGGGCGGCGTGCTCACCGAGATGGTGGACAGCGCCAACCTGGCCTGGGGCAACTTCCCGATGCTCAGCCACGGTGCGGTCAAGGCGCTGGAGACCTACGGCGAGGACTGGCAGAAGACCGTGTTCCTGGAGCCGCTGGTGGCCGGCAAGTGGACCGGCACCATGTGCCTGACCGAGCCGCACTGCGGCACCGACCTCGGCCTGCTCAAGACCCGCGCCGAACCGATTGCCGACGGCAAGTACGCGATCACCGGCACCAAGATCTTCATCACCGCGGGCGAACACGACCTCGTCCCGAACATCGTCCACCTGGTGCTGGCCAAGCTGCCGGACGCGCCCCCCGGCGCCAAGGGCATCTCGCTGTTCGTGGTGCCGAAGTTCAAGGTGGCGCGCGACGGCACCGTCGGCGAGCGCAACGCGGTCCGCTGCGGCGCGATCGAACACAAGATGGGCATCCACGGCTCCGCCACCTGCGTGATGAACTTCGACGGCGCCGAGGGCTATCTGCTGGGCCAGCCGCACAAGGGCCTGCAGGCGATGTTCGTGATGATGAACTCGGCCCGCCTGGGCGTGGGCGTGCAGGGCCTGGGGCTGTCCGAGCGCGCTTACCAGAACGCGCTGCGCTATGCCCGCGAGCGCCTGCAGTCGCGTTCGCTGTCCGGCCCGAAGAACCCCGACAAGCCGGCCGACCCGCTGCTGGTGCACCCTGACGTGCGCCGCATGCTGCTGACCCAGAAGGCGCTGATCGAAGGCGGCCGCCTGCTGTCGATGCAGGCCTACGCGCTGCTGGACCAGGCCGAGAAAGCCGCCGATCCCGCCGAGCGCGAGCGGGCCGAGACCCTGGTCAGCTTCCTCACCCCGATCTCCAAGGCCTGCCTGACCGAATGGAGCATCGAGAACACCTACAACGCCCTGCAGTGCTTCGGCGGCCACGGCTACATCCATGAGCACGGCATGGAGCAGTACGCCCGCGACGCCCGCATCACCACGCTGTACGAAGGCACCACCGGTATCCAGTCGCTGGACCTGATCGGCCGCAAGACCGCGGCGACGCAGGGCGCGGGGCTGAAGCTGTTCATCGCCGAGGTGGAAGCCTTCGCCAAGCAGCACGAAGGCGACGCCGCGCTTGCCGAATTCATCGCACCGCTGCGCGCCAAGTGCGGCGAGTGGGGCAAGCTCACCATCGAGACGCTGACCCGCGCGGCCAGCAATCCGGAAGAGCTGGGCGCGGCGAGCACCGACTACCTGTTCTATTCGGGCTACGTGGTGCTGGCCTACTGGTGGGCACGCAGCGTCGCGGCCGCGAATGCATCCGACCGCCCGCAGGCGTTCAAGGACGCCAAGCGCGACACCGCGCGCTTCTACTTCGGCCGCATCCTGCCGCGCACGCTGGCGCACAAGGCCGCCATCGAAGCCGGCGCCGGCACGCTGATGGCGATGCCGGACGAGGGCTTCGGCGCCTACTGACCCCCAACACGCGCCCGGCACCCGCCGGGCGCGTCGTCTGCGCCTCCGGTACACAAACCGTCATCGAAGGCGTATAAGCTGGTTTCCCGATGGAGACCGATACAGCGACATATCGCACGGCCCATACCGGCGACCCGACCGCTGCACTGCACGCGGACAGCTTCGTTTCCGCCGACGCCACCGGTTTCTCCCCGCATCTGCGCCTGCTCGGGCTCGACGCCCACGGCCGCGCGCTTGACTGGCTGAGCTGGCAGGACGCCACCTGCCTGTATGCCCGCGGCGCGGTGGCATGGACGCTGGGCGACCCCTGCCTCAGCATCCACGGCGGCATCAGCCGCCGCAGCGGCGAGCGCAGCGTCCTGCACCTGCATCCCATCATCGCCGCGCGCGGCCACGTCCGTCCGGCGGCGATCGACCCCACGCCCACGCTCACCAACCAAGCGCTGTTCGCCCGCGACCAGCAGCTGTGCCTTTACTGCGGCCGCCAGTACCACCGCGGCACGCTCACCCGGGACCATGTGCAGCCGGTGTCCAAGGGCGGCCTCGACATCTGGGAGAACGTCGTCACCGCCTGCTTCCCATGCAATTCGCGCAAGGGCAACCGCACCCCACAACAGGCCGACATGCCGCTGCTGGCCGTGCCCTACCGACCCAGCTGGGTGGAGCACCTGATCCTCTCCAACCGGAACATCCTGGCCGACCAGATGGCTTTCCTGCGCGCGCAGCTGCCGAAGAATCCGCGCCGCGGCCCGTGAACCGCCACGCGGCCAGGAACCCGCCCGCCAAACCTGCGCATCCCGCCATCCCGGCGCAAACACCACTCCGCGCGCCCCGATGCCCCGCTGACGGCGCCGCTGCCTTCACGGGCGCCGTGCAGGCGGCGTATGTGATTCCGCATTGACGCACGCGCCGCGCTTGGCAACACTCGAACCGGGTTTACCGGCTGTGGGGACGGGGATGGCACTGACGCTTGGCACTACGGGAATGGATCGCGCGACCGAGGCGGAGGTTGCCGCCGCGTTCAAGATCGCCAATGCGGAAACCGGCCACCGCTGGAGCTTCGTCGAAGGCGATGCGGCCGATTACGTGATCATCGATATGGACAGCCTGTACGGCCCGATGAGCTGGCTGCGCCTGCACGGCCTGGGCCGCAAGGTGATCGCGCTGACCTCGGCGGACCGCCAGCAGACCGACTACCGCCTGCCGCAGCCGGTCAGCGCCACCGACCTTGCGGTGCTGCTCAGCGAGATCGCGGGCGATGCGGACGCTGCGCCCGCCGGCATCCCATCCAAGCCCGCGCCCGCCCCCGAGCCCGAACCGGCCGCAGTACCGGAACCCGCGCCCATCGTGGCGCAGGCTCCGGAGCCCGCGCCGGAGCCCCCGCGCATGTCGGATCCGGAGCCGGAGCCTGCGCAGGAACCCGATCAGCCCACACCTGCCGCTGAACCTGCACCACCTGCGACGCGAACGCTGCAGCAGTGGCTGGCTCCCGGCGCGCTGCATCAGCGGGTCCGCCTGCAGCGCCCCGACGCCCCGACGTTGCTGATCGACCCACAGGCCGGCAGCTGGCATGGCCCGGCCACGCTCAAGCCGCTGGCGCCCTGCTTCGCCGACGAGCTACTGGAAAGCGACTTTGCCACGCCCGACGCCGCGGCCTGGGAGGCCGAAGCCGCCGCGCAGGGCCCGGCCCAGCCGCTGTCGCGCCTGCAATGGCTGGGCGGACTGGTGTCCGGCGCCGCCGTCGAAGGCCGCTACCTGCTGAAGAAGTGGCCACAGACCGAGCGCGAATATCCCAAGCACTTCCGCATCGCCACGGTGATGATGAAGGGGCCGGCCGATGTCGCCGAGATCGCCGAGGCCAGCGGGGTGAGCCCGGCGGAAGTGGCCGACTTCATCAATGCCAACCTCGCCACCGGCTACGCCGAAGTGGCGGAGGTGCCGGCGCCGCCGGCGCCGCCATCGCCGCGCACCACCGGGTTGTTCGGGCGCATCCGCGGCCACTGAGCGCCGCGCCGCTTCATCGCGGCGCTTCAGCGCGTACCATTTGCAGACTCACTTCCCGGAGACTGCCGTGACCCTGCGCCTTGCCCCCCTTGCCTGCGCCGTGCTGCTGCTGACCGCCTGCGGCGGCAAGCCCGACGCGACGGACGCTGCCGCCCGCCCGGCTGGCCCGGAAGAGAAAGTCCTCAACGTCTACAACTGGTCCGACTACATGGCCGAGGACACCATCGCCAACTTCGAGAAGGCGACCGGCATCAAGGTCAACTACGACGTCTATTCCGAGAACGAGACGCTTGAGACCAAGTTGACCGCCGGCAGCAGCGGCTACGACGTGGTGTTCCCGTCCGCGCGCCCGTTCGCGCAGCGCCAGATCAAGGCCGGGCTGTACCTGCCGCTGGACAAGGCGAAGGTGCCGAACCTGTCGCACCTCGACCCCGCGATCCTGCAGGGGCTGGCCGACATCGACCCGGGCAACGCCTACGTGGTGCCGTACATGTGGGGCACCACCGGCCTGGGCATCAACGTTGACAAAGTGAAGGCGGCGCTCGGCGAAAACGCGCCGATCGATTCGTGGAACCTGCTGTTCGACCCGGCCAACGCCGCCAAGCTGGCCAAGTGCGGCATCAGCGTGCTGGACGACGACCAGGAGGCCTTCGGCGCCGCGCTGATCTGGAAGGGCAAGGACCCGAACGCCGGCGCCGCCGACGAGATCGACACGGTCAAGCAGGTGTATGCCGCGATCCGCCCGCACATCCGCACCTTCAACAACGCCGAGTACAAGGACGCGCTGGCCAACGGCGACGTGTGCGTGGCGATGGGCTACTCGGGCGACATCCTCGGTGCCGCCGACGCCGCGGCCGAAGCGGCCGAAGCCACCGGCAAGCCGGCGCCCGACATCCGCTACGTGATCCCGAAGGAGGGCGCGATCCGCTGGGTGGACGTGATGGCGATCCCCAAGGACGCCAAGCACCCGGGCAACGCGCAGGCCTTCATCGACTACCTGCTGGACCCGAAGGTCTCCGCCGCGATCACCGACGCGGTGGGCTACGCGAACCCGAACAAGGACGCCACCGCGCTGGTCGACCCCGACATCGCGAACAACCAGGGCGTGTACCCGCCGGAAGCCGTGCGCGCCAAGCTGGTCGACCCCAAGTCCCTGCCGGAAGCCGTGCAGCGCCAGCGCGTGCGCGCCTGGACCGCGATCAAGAGCGGACGCTGAGGTGGCGCTGGCCATCCGTTCCGCCGCGCCGCTGGAGCCGTGGAAGGACCCGGCGGCGCAGCCGTTCCTGCGGATCGAGGGCATCACCAAGACCTTCGGCAAGCTGTACGCCTGTGATGACATCTCGCTGGACGTGTACCGCGGCGAGTTCTTCGCGCTGCTGGGCGGGTCCGGTTCCGGCAAGAGCACCCTGCTGCGCATCCTGGCCGGGCTGGAAACGCCCGACCGCGGCCGCGTGCTGATCGACGGCGTCGACGTCACCGCGCTGCCGCCGTACCAGCGGCCGGTGAACATGATGTTCCAGAGCTATGCGCTGTTCCCGCACATGAGCGTGGCGCAGAACATCGCCTTCGGCCTGAAGCAGGACGGCCTGGGCGCGGGTGAGATCAAGGATCGCGTGCAGCAGATGCTGGAGCTGGTGCAGATGCCGCAGCTGGGCGCGCGCAGGCCGGCGCAGCTGTCCGGCGGCCAGCGCCAGCGCGTGGCGCTGGCGCGTGCGCTGGCCAAGCAGCCCAAGCTGCTGCTGCTGGACGAACCACTGGGCGCGCTGGACAAGCGCCTGCGCGAGCGCACCCAGTTCGAGCTGGTCAACATCCAGGAGCGCGTGGGCACCACTTTCGTGATGGTCACACACGACCAGGAAGAAGCGATGACCATGTCCAGCCGCATCGCGGTGATGGACGCGGGCCGCATCGTGCAGGTGTCCACGCCCGCCGCCCTGTACGAATACCCCTCCACCCGCTTCGTCGCCGAGTTCATCGGCGGCATCAACCTGTTCGAAGGCCGCGTGCTGGCGCATGACGCCGACGCACGCGTGGCCCGCATCGCCTGCGACGCGGTGGACGGCGGCGCCCTGCTGGCCCGCCACGCCGACCCGCTGCCCGAAGGCACCGCCGTCAGCGTCGCGGTGCGTCCGGAGAAGATCGACGTGCACGAGTCACGCCCGCAGGCCGACAACGTGGCGGTGGGCAAGGTGCGCGACATCGCCTACCTCGGCGACGTCTCCATCTACCACGTCGAAACCGAGACAGGCGCGGTGATCCGGGTCCAGGAAACCCACGTCGAGCGCAGCTCCGAGCCGCACTACGACTGGGGCGAAACGCTGTGGCTGAGCTGGCCGGCCAGCGGCGCGGTGGTGCTGACCGCATGAGCAGCGCCCCCAACGGCACGTGGACGCAGCTGTGGGCGGAGGTCGTGCGCAACCTGTTCGGCTGGTTCCGTGCGGTCGGCACCGAGTTCCGCACCCGCCGCGGGCGCTTCCTCGTCACCATGCTGCCGATGCTGTGGCTGCTGCTGTTCTTCGCGGTGCCGTTCCTGATCGTGCTGAAGATCAGTTTCGCCGAGGCCGTGTTCGGGCAGTCGCCGCCGTACACGCCACTGGTGGAGCAGGCCGCCGATGGCGCCACCAGCCTTCGCCTGCACGCCGGCAGCTACGCGCTGCTGCTGCAGGACCCGCTGTACGTCGCCGCCTACCTGAAGTCGCTGCTGTTCGCCGGCGTGTCCACCCTGTTCTGCCTGCTGCTGGGCTACCCCATCGCCTACGGCATCGCCCGCGCGCGGCCAACATGGCGGATGCTGCTGCTGGTGCTGGTGATCCTGCCGTTCTGGACCAGCTCGCTGCTGCGCACCTACGCGATGATCGGCATGCTCAAGGCCAATGGCGTGCTGACCGGCGCGCTGGCCGCGATCGGACTGGTCGAACCCGGCACCGCGATCCTGCATACCGATCTCGCCGTGTACATCGGCATCGTCTACAACTACCTGCCCTTCATGATCCTGCCCCTGACCGCCACCCTGATGCGGCTGGACTTCGACCTGCTGGAGGCCGCCGCCGACCTCGGCGCCAGGCCATGGCAGGCGTTCGGGCGCATCACCCTGCCGCTGTCGATGCCCGGCATCATCGCCGGCAGCCTGCTGGTGTTCATCCCGGCGGTGGGCGAGTTCGTGATCCCCGACATCCTCGGTGGCCCCGACGCGCTGACCATCGGCCGGGTGCTGTGGACCGAGTTCTTCACCAACCGCGACTGGCCGCTGGCGGCCGCGGTGGCCGTGGCGATGCTGCTGTTGCTGGTGATCCCGACCCTGCTGTTCGAGTACGTCGAGAACCGCCGCGAGCGCCGCGAGGCGCAGGCATGAAGCGGCGCAACTGGGGGCTGTGGGCGGCCATGGCGGTGGGCTACGCGCTGCTGTACGTGCCGATCGTGTCGATGATCGTGTATTCGTTCAGCGCCTCGCGCATGGCCACGGTGTGGGCGGGCTTCTCCACCCGCTGGTACGTGGCGCTGCTGTCCAACGAGCAGATCCTGCAGGCGCTGGCGCGCAGCCTGACCATTGCCGCGGTGGCCGCCAGCGCGGCCACCGTGCTGGGCACCGCCTGCGGGCTGGCGCTGTCGCGCTTCGGCCGCTTCCCCGGTCGCGGCCTGCTCAGCCTGATGAACTCGGCGCCGATGGTGATGCCCGACGTGATGCTGGGCCTGTCCTCGCTGCTGCTGTTCGTCACCCTGCAGCAGGCGCTGGGCTGGCCGGAGCGCGGCATGGGCACGATCATGATCGCACACATCACCCTGACCACCTGCTATGTGACGGTGGTGGTGCGCTCGCGCATGAGCGCGCTGGACGACAGCCTGGAGGAAGCGGCGATGGACCTCGGCGCGCGCCCGTGGCGGGTGTTTTTCCGGATCACCCTGCCGCTGGTCGCCCCGGCCCTGCTGGCCGGCTGGCTGCTGGCGTTCACCCTGTCGCTGGATGACCTGGTGATCGCCAGCTTCACCTCCGGTCCCGGCGCCAGCACCCTGCCGATGCTCATCTACTCCAAGGTCAAGCTGGGCGTGACCCCGGAGATCAACGCGCTGGCCACCCTGATCGTCACCGCGGTGGGCATCGGGGTGATGGTGGCCGGCATCGTGATGCACCGGCGCGAGCAGCGCCTCGATTGAGCCGGGCAGCGCTCATTCCTCGTTCTTGGACACGCCCCGCAGGTTGAGGGCGAACAGGCCGGCCTGCAGTGCGATGAGCGCCCAGGCATGCGCGTGCCAGCCCCAACACACCCACAGCAGGTTGCTGGCCACGAAGCACCAGAAACCCACGACGCGCCGGCGGCGCGTGCGCGAGCCGACCAGCCAGGCGGCGACCAAGGTCACCGCCATCGCGGGCCATTGCAGCAGATCCAGCCATTGCGCTTCCATGCGCCCATGGTGCGCGGGGCGGGTGAAGCCGACGTCGCTGGTCAGCCGCGCGCGGTCAACCGCCAGGCGCGATGAATGCGCGCGTTGCGGGCAAAATCCGGCGGGATGGTGGAGGCGCTGATGTCCTCCACCTGCGCGAATTCGGCCAGTGCGGCTTCATCCAGCCGGAAGCGACGGAAATTGTTGCTGAAGTACAGCACGCCGCCCGGCGCCAGCCGCGCCACCACCGCGCGCAGCAGGCGCACGTGGTCGCGCTGCACGTCGAAGTCGTCGGCGCGCTTGGAGTTGGAGAAGGTGGGCGGGTCGCAGAACACCACGTCGTACTCGCCGGTGTCGGCTTCCAGCCATTTCAGCGCGTCGGCCTGCGCGATGCGGTGGCGGGTGCCGCCGATGCCGTTGCCGCGCAGGTTGTCGGCCAGCCATTCCAGATAGGTGGCGGACAGGTCCACGCTGGTGGTCTGCGCAGCGCCCTGCACCGCAGCCTGCACGGTGGCCACCCCGGTGTAGCAGAACAGGTTGAGGAAGCGCTTGCCGCGCGCTTCCAGCGCCATCTTCGCGCGCAGCGGGCGGTGGTCGAGGAACAGCCCGGTGTCGAGGTAGTCGAACAGGTTGACCTGCAGTTTCGCCGCGCCCTCCTCCACCGTGAGGAACTGCCCGCGATGGTCGAAGTGGCCGTACTTGCTGCCGCCCTTGCCGGTGCTGCGGGTCTTCACGGCGACCTTCTCGCGCGGCAGGCCGAACACCTCGCGCACCGCCAGCAGCAGGTCGCTGAGCCGCTTGCGGGTGGTCGCTTCCGGGATTTCGGCCGGCGCGGCGTATTCCTGCACGTGCAGCCAGGTCTCGCCCTCGACGGTGGTGTATACGTCCACCGCGCAGGCGTATTCGGGGATGTCGGCGTCGTAGGCGCGGAAGCAGCTGACCTGCTCCTGCTGCCGCCAGCGCGCCAGCTTGTCGAGGTTCTTGCGCAGGCGGTTGGCCACCATCTGCGCGCCTTCCGGCAGCGCGCGCTTCTCGATGCCTTCGCGCTGCGGCGGCGCGATCGGATCCACCGCGATCAGGCTGCATTCGATGGCGCCGTTGAACAGCTGGTAGCTCTTCTTTGCGCGCAGCCCGGTGGCACGGGCCAGTTCGCCGTCACCGCACAGCAGCGCCGCACGCCACTGCGGCGCCACGCGCTTCAGCGCATCTCCCAGAGCGCGGTACAGCGCCGGGTCGGCGGCCAGGCGGGCATCGTAGGGCGGATTGCAGGCGACCACGCCGCGCGGGTTCTCCATCGGCGCCAGGTCGACGATGTCGCGGACGGAGAAGCCGATGGCATCGTCCACGCCCGCCGCCTGCGCGTTCTCATGTGCGGCGCGGATGGCGTGCGGGTCCACGTCGCTGCCGTGGAAGCACGGCCGCAGCGTGGCGCGGCCACGCGCTTCACGCGCGATGGCCTCCACCCGCAGGCCCGCCCAGGCTTCGCCGTCGAAGCCCAGCCAGCGGCTCGGCGGCACGTCACCGTGGCGGCGCAGCCCCGGCGCCACGTCGGCAGCCATAAGCGCGCCCTCGATCAACAGCGTGCCGCTGCCGCACATCGGGTCGAGCAGGTCGCCGCCTTCGGCATAGGCCTGCGCCCAGCCGGCCCGCGCCAGCACCGCCGCGGCCACGGTTTCCTTCAGCGGCGCCGCGCCCTGCACGCGCCGCCAGCCGCGCCGGTGCATCGGCCCACCGGACAGGTCGATGGACAGCGTGGCGCGGCCCTTGCGGACGACCAGGTTGATGCGGACGTCCGGCGACTCCACGTCCACGTCCGGCCGCTGGCCGGTGCTGGCGCGCAGGGTGTCGACGACGGCGTCCTTCACCCGCTGCGCGGCGTAGCGCGCGTGGGTGATGGCGCTGCCGGAGACGTGCGCGTCAATGGCGAAGGTATGGCTGGGCGAGAGATGGCGCGTCCAGTCCACCGCGGCCGCACCGGCGTACAGCGCGTGCTCGTCGGCGCACTCGAACTCGGCGATCGGCCACAGGATGCGGCTCGCAAGACGCGACCACAGCACCGCCCGCTGGGCATCCAGCAGGCTGCCCTCGACGTTGGCACCGGCGATGGTGGCGGTGGCGCGCGCGCAGCCGAGCGCGACCAGTTCGTCGGCCAGCAGGTATTCCAGGCCCTTGCCGCAGGAAGCGAAGAATTTCATGGCGTCACAGCGCCGCCAGCAGCGCGGCGAACGCCTCGGCGCTGGCCTGCACGTGGTCGGACAGGCGGTGGGAATCGTTCACCAGCAGCAGCCGCGCATCGCGCGCCGCCGCCCATTCCACCACCTGCGCGGCGGGGATCAGCTCGTCGTGCCAGCCGTGGATGATCGAGGTCGGCACGCTGGCCGCCTGCATCGGCGGCGCGCCCTCCATGACCACCGGCGGCGCCATCAGGAACAGGCCGGCCACCGGCAGCTGCCGCGACACGTGGCCGCTGATGTAGGCGCCGAGGCTGGAGCCGGCCAGCACCAGCGGGCCACGCGCGGCAGCGGCCTGCGCCAGCGCCTGCAGGCGGGCGATGCGGGCGGCCACGTCGCCCAGCGGCGTCACCTCACGGCGGGCGTCGAGATCGGTGTAGTCGGGGCGTTCGTGGGTCCAGCCCAGGCGCTCGGCCACGTCGGCCAGCGCGGTCACTTTGGTCGCATCGGGACCGCTTTCGAAGCCGTGCGACAGGATGCAATGTCCTCTCATGGGTCAATGCTAGCATCGGCGCATGCCCGCCCCGACGATCCACGCACGCCACCTGCCCTATGCGGAGCTGCTGGCCGCACGTGCGCCGGACGCCATCGACACCGTGGTCATCCACTGCACGGAGCTGCCCGACCTCGCCACCGCGCGCGAGTACGGCGAACGCGTGCTTTACGAGTCGGGTACCGGCAACAGCGGGCATTACTACATCGACCGCGACGGCCGCATCGAGGAATATGTGCCGCCCGCGCGCAGCGCCCACCACACCCGCGGCTGGAATGCGCGCAGCATCGGCATCGAGCTGGTCAACACCGGCCGGTTCCCCGACTGGCTGGATTCCCGCCGGCAGGCGATGGACGAGCCGTACACCGACGCGCAGATCGCCGCGCTGACCGCCCTGCTGCAGCGGCTGTGCAAGGAAATCCCGTCGCTGGCGCAGATCGCCGGCCACGAGGACCTGGATCGCGACGAGGTCGAAGCCAGCGACGACCCCGCCTTGAAGGTGCGGCGCAAGCGCGACCCGGGGCCGCTGTTCCCGTGGCGGGCCGTGCTGGACGGGGTGACGCTGCGGCGCATCGCATAGTCGCTCCCCGGCTCCCCTCCGTCATATCGGCGACAAGGCGAAACGGTTACAGTTCGCATCTGGCCAGCCCGCCATAGCGGCGGCAGCGCGAACGGGACAGGGGATTTGTGATGACGAAATCGGGCATGGGCCGGAGCTTCCGGCGCATCTGGGCTGCGCTGTGCGCTCGCGGGCTGATGCTGATCCTGACGGGGCTGTTCGGTCTGATGCAGGCCGCGCCCGCGGGGGCGGCGTCACCCGGCTGCATCGCGATCCAGGCCCATTGGGGCGGTGGCGTCGTCTTGACGTCTCCCCAAGAGGACTGGTTCGGAGGCAATGTCGTCCAAGCAGGCGAGGTCATCACCTACGATGTCACCTCGACCGGAACCACCAACACACCGCCGGACAACTACAGCGGCTCCGGGTTTGCCCTCTACAGGAACGGCGCGGACTCAAGTCCCCCGCTTGAAGCCTATTCGTTGGCAGGAAGCGAGCTCAACCTGCATGGCACCTACACCATTCCGGCGGGTGGGCTGGCGGACTTCACGGTGTATGCCTGGACAAGCTCAATTTCCCCGACCGCGACGGTGACGGCCACCGTGACCTGCGCTGCGCCCACAACGCCCCCCACCGTTTCCGGCATCTCGCCTACCGCCGGCCCGACCAGCGGCGGCACGTCTGTCGTCATCACCGGCACCAACTTCAGCAGCGTCACCGGCGTGACCTTTGGCGCCACGCCTGCCACCGGCTTCACGGTCAACAGCAGCACCCGGATCACCGCCACCGCGCCGGCCGGGAGCAGCGGTACGGTGGACGTGCGCGTCACCACGGCCGGCGGCACCAGCGCCACCAGCGCCGCGGACCAGTTCACCTATGTCGCCGCACCCACGGTCACAGCGATTTCGCCCGCGTCCGGCCCAACCAGCGGCGGCACCACGGTGGTCATCACCGGCACCAACCTCACCGGCGCCACCGCCGTCACCTTTGGCGGCACGGCTGCCACCAGCTTCACGGTCTACAGCGGCACCCAGATCACCGCCACCGCGCCGGCTGACGTCATCGGCACGGTGGATGTGCGCGTCACCACCGTCGGCGGCACCAGCGCCACCAGTGCGGCAGACCGGTACACCTACGCCGCCCCACCCACGGTCACAGCGATTTCGCCCGCGTCCGGCCCAACCAGCGGCGGCACCACGGTGGTCATCACCGGCACCAATCTCAACGGCGCCACCGGCGTTATCTTCGGCGGCACGTGGGCCACCAGCTTCACGGTCAACAGCAGCACCCAGATCACCGCCACCGCGCCATCCGGCAGCGGCTTGGTGGATGTGCGCGTCACCACCGCCGGCGGCTCCAGCGCCACCAGTGCGGCGGACCAGTACACCTATATCGGCGCGCCCACGGTCACTTCGATCTCGCCCAAGGCGGGCGCGACCAGCGGCGGCACCGCCATCGACATCAACGGCACCAACTTCACCGGCGCCACCGCCGTGACCTTCGGCGGCACGGCGGCCACCGGCTTTACCGTCATCAGCGGCACCCAGATCACCGCCACGTCGCCGGCCAATGCCGCCGGCACGGTCGATGTCCGGGTCACGACGACTGGCGGCACCAGCGCCACCAGCGCCGCCGATCAGTTCACCTTCATTGCCCCGCTCATGGTCTCGCCGGCATCGGGCGCGCTGCCAGGCGGCACCGTAGCCACTGCCTATTCGCAAACGTTCACCGCCAGCGGCGGTACTGCGCCCTACGCCTTCAGCGCCAGCGGCACGTTGCCGACGGGTCTGACCCTGTCCGCAGGGGGCGTGCTGTCCGGCACGCCCACGGCCTCGGGCACGTTCAATTTCATGATCGAGGTGTCCGACAGCTCGGCAGCCCTCATCGGCAGTGCCCTCGCCGCGAGCACGGCCTATTCGATCACCATCACCAAAGCCTCGCAGACGATCTCGTTCGCAAATCCCGGCACGCAGCTCTTCGGCACCAGCCCCACCTTGACCGCCACGGCGACATCCGGCCTGACGGTTACCTTCACCTCGAGTACGACTGCCATCTGCACCGTGTCGGGCGCCACGTTGACGTTCATCGCGAACGGCACCTGCACGATCAATGCCGATCAGGCGGGCGATGCGGCCTACAGCTCCGCACCGACGGTGTCGCAAAGCTTCACCGTGACGCCCGCGCCTCTGACGATCACTCCCGCTGCGGCCACCGGCCTGAAGGTGGGCGCCAGCTACAGCCAGCAGAACACCGCTTCGGGCGGCACCAGCCCCTACACGTATTCGCTTTCCGCGGGCGCCTTCGTGCCCGGCACGTCGATCGACTCGGGGACGGGCACGGTCGCAGGCACGCCCACGGTCGCTGGCAGCTTCAGCTATATCGTCCGGGTCACCGACAGCCAGCCGCTGACCGCCACTACCCCGGTCACCACTGTCACCATTGCGAAGGGCGACCAGACCATCGGCTTCACTTCCACGGTGCCAGCGGCAACCGTGGGGGGCACGCCCTACGCGGTAAGCGCGAATGCAAGCTCGGGCTTGGGCGTCACCTTTGCGCTCGACGGCGCCAGTACCGGCTGCACGCTCTCCGGCAACACCGTGACGTTCACCAGCACCGGCACCTGCACGATCAACGCGAATCAGGCCGGTGACTTCAACTGGAATGCCGCGCCGCAGGCGCAGCAGAGCTTCGCGGTGGACGCCGCCAGCGCCGTTACTGCCACTCTCGACTTCTCGCCGACGCCGCTGGGCGCCGGCGACACCGGCACGGCGACCATCACCTTCAGCAATCCCAACGCGTCGGCCACGCCGGCCGTCGCGCCGCTGCTGGCCGGCTCTGCGTTGCTGACCCGCACCGGCGCGATCGGCGGCAGCTGCGGCGCCACCGGCGCCGATGCGGGCGCGAACGTCCAGTTCAACGCCTTCCAGATCCCGTCGGGCATCTGCACCGTGACCCTGGCCTACACGGGCGCGGTCGCCGGATCGTCCGCGGGCATGCAGCTCGGCGCCTTCACGCCGAGCGGCTACCCCACTACCCCCGCGACCGCCGGCAACGCCTTCGCTGTGCTGCCGACCATCACCGGCGTCTCGCCCAATTCGGGCCCGGTCAGCCAGGTGGTGACGATCAGCGGCACCGGCTTCAGCACGACGCCGGGCAACAACAGCGTCCTTTTCGGCGGGTCGGCCGGCACGGTCACGGCGGCGAGTGCGACCTCGCTTACCGTCACCGCGCCCGCCACCGGCAGCGGCGCGGCCAGCGTGACGGTCACTGTCAATGGCCAGACCAGCACCGGCGGCGCCACCTACACATTCATCGACAAGCCGGTAGCAGCGGATATGCCCGGCGTTGCAGTGGCGTACAACAGCGGCGGCACTGCAATCGACCTGTCGGCCTCGATCAGCGGCGGGGCGCATACCAGCATCGCCGTCGGCACCGCACCCACGCACGGGAGCACCGCCATCGTCGGCGACGTGGTGACCTACACGCCTGCGACCGGTTACTTCGGCGCGGACAGCTTCACCTACACCGCCAGCGGCCCCGGCGGTACGTCGAACGTCGCCACCGTGGGTATCACGGTGGCAACGCCGCCCGCGCCCGTCGCGGCGGATCGCAGCGGCGTGCCGGTGCCGTTCAACAGCCCGGGCGTGGCCATCGACCTGTCGGCCTCGATCACCGGCGTGCACACCAGCATCGCCATTGCCAGCGCACCCGCGCACGGCACGACGAGCGTGGCTGGCGACGTGGTGACCTACACCCCGGCGAACAACTACGCCGGCGCCGACAGCTTCACCTACACCGCCACCGGTCCCGGCGGCACCTCGGCACCGGCCACGGTGGGCGTGCAGGTCGCCAAGGGTGGGCAGACCATCGCGTTCGCGAACCCCGGCCCGCAGGTCTACGGCGTCAGTGCCACCCTGTCGGCCACGGCGAGCTCCGGCCTGACGGTCAGCTTCAGCTCCGCCACACCCGCGGTGTGCACGGTCACGTCCGCCGGCTCGCTGAGCCTGGTGGGCACCGGCACCTGCACCATCAACGCGAACCAGGCGGGCGATGCGTCCTACGAGCCTGCGCCGGAGGTCAGCCAGAGCTTCGTCGTGAGCGCGGCCGTACAGGTCATCACCGGCTTCGTCGCCAATCCCGCCAACCCGGTCTACGCGCCGAACGGCACCTTCAGCGTAACCGCCACGCCCGGCGCCTCCACCAGCCCGGTGGTCTTCGCCTCCACCTCGCCCGCGGTCTGCACCGTCAACGCCAGCACCGTCACCATGCTTTCCGCCGGCAACTGCAGCCTCACCGCCAATCAGGGCGGCGATGCCAACTACACCGCTGCACCCCAGGTGGCACTGGATGTGGTGATCGGTGCCGCAACCCCGGCCATCACCTGGGGCGGCGCGATCCACAAGACCGAGGGCGAGGCCGCCTTCGAGCTGCCGGAGCCGACCAGCACCAGTCCCGGTGGGTTCACCTACGCCAGCAGCAACCCCGCCGTGGCGACGGTCAGCGGGCGCACAGTGACGATCACCGGTCCCGGCGCCGCCATCCTGACCGCCACCCAGGCCGCCACCGCCAACTACACGGCCGGCGCCGCAAGCCTGGAACTGACGGTAGGCGCGCGCCCGAACCCGACCAGCGATCCGTCCGTCGGCGAGGCCTTGCAGGCGCAGGTGGATGCCAGCCTGCGCTTCGCCCAGGCCCAGCAGGGCAATGTGCTGGATCGCCTGCGCCAGCTGCGGCATGTGGCAGGCACGCCGTCGAGCCAGAACCTGCGCTTCAACGCCACCAGCCTGAACGGCGGTCTCTCGCTGCCGTTGGGCGCGGCATCGGGCTCGCAGCAACACGGCTTCGGTGTATGGACGGCGGGCAACATCATCCTCAGCCAGCACGACGGCAGGCCAGGCCGCAACGGGTTCGACCTGCGCAGTGACGGCGTCACCCTGGGTGCGGATCGCGCGTTCGGCGACTTCGTGTTCGGCGGCGCAGTCGGCGCCGGCTGGAGCGATGCCGATTTCGCCGACGAGCGCTCCGGCCAGGACGCCACGCAGAAAGCCTTCACCGCCTACGGGCTGTGGCGCGGCGACGACCATTGGTACATGGACGGTCTGATGGGCTGGGGTCGGCTGGACTTCGACCTGAGCCGCTGGAGCACCACCGCCAATGCGCTGGCGACCGCCCGGCGCAAGGGCGACCAGCTGTTCGGCGCGTTGAGCGTGGGCTATACCCGCCAAGGCGGGTCGATGGAACTGACCGGCTACGGCCGGCTGGAAGCCAGCCGCACCACCCTGGACGCCTATCGCGAGTCCGGCCTGGGCATCTACGATCTCGCCTACCGCGAACAATCGATCGATGACAGCGCAGTCGCGCTGGGCGTGGAAGGCCGCTGGCGGATGCGCACCATCCGCCCGTACTGGTCGCTGGAGTACCGCGACGCGCTGCGCAACGGCACGGACGCCGCGATCAATTACGTGATCGCCCCCGCGGCCGGCGACTCCCTGCTCGGCCTGCGCAGCATCGCCAACCGGATGTGGACGCTGGGCGCTGGCTTCGACATGCAACTGGCCTCCGGCTGGCAGGTGTCGTTCCAGTACCGGCGCGAGCAGGCCAGCGACATGACCGGCAACAGCGTCGGCCTGCGCTTCACACTCGGCTCGCTGCAGCCGTTCGGGGCTTCGGCGCGCTGATCCGGGCGCCCATGTGATGCGGAAACGGCGGCCGGAGGGCCGCCGTTTCCATTTGGGGGCAACCCGCTCCGGTTGCGGGGCAGCTACAGCCCGGCCCGTATAATTCCGACCCATGAACGCCCCCGTCTCCGAACTGATCGAACTGCTGTCGCTGGAACGCCTGGAAGACGACCTGTTCCGCGGCCAAAGCCGCGACATCGGCACCAAATACGTGTTCGGCGGGCAGGTGCTGGGACAGGCGCTGTCGGCGGCGCAGGCCACCATGACCGAACCGCGCAACGCGCATTCACTGCACGCCTACTTCCTCCGCGCCGGCAACATCGAGGCGCCGATCGTCTACCACGTGGACCGCACCCGCGACGGTGGCAGCTTCTCGGTGCGGCGGGTCACCGCGATCCAGCACGGCAAGGTGATCTTCTTCTGTGCCGCCTCGTTCCAGGACGAGGAGCCGGGCGCGGAGCATCAGCTGTCGATGCCGGACGTGCCCAAGCCCGAGGACCTCGAGCCCGCGCCGGCGATCCCGCCGGAGAAGCTGGCGCTGCTGCCGACCAAGGTGCAGCGCTGGCTGGACCGCGCCGGTCCGTTCGAGTTCCGCCACGTCTATCCGCGTGATGAGCTGAACCCGCCGAAGCGCCCGCCGTTCCAGCAGGTGTGGTTCCGCCTGACCGAGAAGGTGGGCGATGCGCCGGAGCTGCACCGCGCGCTGCTGGCCTACGCCAGCGACTTCCATCTGCTCGGCACCGCCACCTTCCCGCACGGCATCAGCTACTACCAGCCGAACGTGCAGATGGCGTCGCTGGACCACGCGCTGTGGTTCCACCGCAGTTTCCGCGCTGACGACTGGCTGCTGTATTCGATCGACAGCCCCAGCGCCCAGGGCGCGCGCGGGCTGGCGCGCGGCCAGGTATTCGATCGCAGCGGCCGGCTGGTCGCCAGTACCGCGCAGGAAGGCATGATCCGGGTGCTGGCGCCGTGAGGAAGGTCTTCTCCAGCCAGCGCCTGGAAAACGTCGAAGCCGTGGCCGAACTGCTGCGCGCCGAGGGCATCGCGGTGAAGATCGCCAACGGCCGGTCGTATCGCGGCCGCCGCCGCGGTGGCTTCAGCTACGACAGCCGCCGCATCCCCGACGACATCCCCGCGGTCTGGATCGTCCATTCCGAAGACCAGCCGCGCGGCCGCCAGCTGCTGCGCGAGATGGGCCTGCTGGAAAGCACCCGCGACCCGGCTTCGAGCTACCTGCCCAGCGGGCGCCACGGCGAGGCGGCGGGCGGCGGCTACTTCAACGCCAAGCGGGTGAAGGTGGGGCTGCTGTTGCTGATCGCCGGCGGCATCGCGCTGATCGTGTTTGCCACCCGCAAGCAGGCGCCGGACGCAATCGTCGCCGCCCCTGCCGCGCCCGCGGCCCCATCGGCGCCGCCGCCCCTGGTGCCCGAGGCGATCACCGACGTGCAGGTCCATCGCGTCGATGTCCCCACCGCGCTGGCGCAGCTGCTGGTGGCCGACACGCTGGACCGGCGCAAGCCGGCGCAGGCCTGCCTCTCGGTGGATGGCGGGGATCCGTCGGCAAAGCTGCTGCAGGCGCTGCCGACCAAGCCTGCCGCCCTGTTCCCGGCTTCGGCCTGCCCCGGCAAGGACGCGCTGGCCATCGCGGTGGACGACTACCGCACCGATGGCAGCGGCAGCGGCGAGGTGCAGCTGACGGTGGGCAGCGGCAAGCCGCGCGTGCTCGAGGTGGAACGCAACGGGACCGTCTGGCGGGTGGTGCGCCGGCGCTGATACACGCGCCATCCGGCAAGACAAGAACGGCCCGCATCGCTGCGGGCCGTTTTCATTACTGGTGCTGCCGATTCAACGCTTCGGCATCTGCGCCGGATGGCCGTCGTGCGACATCCGGCCCGCCTTACCGTCGCGGCCGCGACCGCAGGCCTCGCCCATCTTGTCGAACTCGGCGCGGCTGAGCTGGCCGTTCTTGTCGGTATCGGCCTTGGCGAAACACTCGGCGCGACGCTCGGCCATCCGCGCCTGACGGTCGGCCTTGTCGATGTAACCATCCTTGTTCACGTCCATCTGCGCGAAGCGCTGGTCCATGCCGCTCTTGCCGGCCTGCATCTCGGCGCGGCTGATGCGGCCGTCGCCATCGGTGTCCAGCGCCCGCATGCCGCCGTGCTGGCCACGCATGCCGCCCGCCTGCCCTCGCATTCCGGCGCGATGCATCGGCATTTCCGCGCGAACCAGCTTGCCGTCCTTGTCCTTGTCCAGCTGCGCGAACTTCTCCGCAAGGCGCGGGAACTTCGCGGCCTCTTCCTTGGTGATGACACCATCAGCGTTGGCGTCGGGCTTGGCCTGCATGCGCGGCGCGGCGGTCTGGGCGAACGCCAGGGTCGACACCAGCGCGGCGGCAATGGCCAGGGTCAGGATGTGCAGCTTCTTCATCGGTCTTCTCCTCCCGGCACCAGCCGGGCTTGTCATGGAAAACGCTCCGCTGCCACGGCGGTTGACCGGCCATGCCTGCCCGCCGCTGAACGGCGGCGTTATCCTGCGGCCATGGGCAGCGACGACGACAACCTGCGACTGTTCCACAGTGCCCCGCATCCCTGCGGCTACTGGCCGGATCGCGAAGCCCGCGACCTGGTCCTGGACCCGCGCGACGAGCGCCTGCCGAGGCTCTACCCGATGGCGCTGGCGTGGGGGTTCCGCCGCAGCGGCGACATCGTCTACCGCCCGGGCTGCAGCGGCTGCCGCGCCTGCGTGCCGGTGCGGGTGCCGGTGGCCGCCTTCGCCCCGGACCGCAGCCAGCGGCGATGCCTGGCCCGCAATGCGGATGTCGAGACGCATGTGGTCGCGCCTGCCTGCACCGACGAATACCTGGCGCTGTACCGGCGTTACCTGTCGACCCGCCACGCCGACGGCGGCATGGACGACCACGGCGCGCTGGAGTTCGAGCAGTTCCTGATCGGCGCTTGGAACGAGAGCCGCTTTCTGGAGCTGCGCGAACGCGGCAGCCACCGGCTGCTGGCGGTGGCGGTCACCGACCTGGCGCCGGATGCCCTGTCGGCGGTCTACACCTTCTACGACCCGGATGAGGCCGCGCGCGGACTGGGCACCCTGGGCGTACTGCGCCAGCTGGCATGGGCGGCGCGCGATGGCCGCGCCCACCTGTATCTGGGCTACTGGATCGCCGGCCACCCGAAAATGGACTACAAGCGCCGCTTCCGTCCGCTGGAGGGGTTCGACGGCCGCGCCTGGCGCCGGCTGGAAGCCTGACTCAGGGCTTGGGGGCCGGCTCTACCGGGCTCACCGGCGGCATCCCCGGCTCCAGCGTCACCAGGCCGGCGCGGTTGCGGTCGTAGAACCCGAACTCGGCGTCGCTGCGCACGGACACGATCATCCGCACCATGTTGCCGGGCACCATCAACTCCAGCGCGACGGCGCGGCCATCGGGCGCACTGCCTTCCAGCGTCATCTCGATGAAAGCACCTCCCGTATCCACTTCGCGGCACTGCACGAAGGGGCCCGCAGGCCCCTCCTGCAGGTAGGGCTTGACGGCATCACCTAGCGCTTCCAGCGCCGGCGGGAAGAAGAACACGGCATATCCGGACCATTCGCTCATGCCGACATCCTTGCATACCCCCGGTGATGAGGGGATGCGCTTCGCCCCGCGCGCCGGCCATGCGATCCTGTGCGGATGCCGATTTCGCCCCTCCCGCGGATCCTGCTCGTGGCCGCGCTGCTGCTCGGCATCGCCGCCTGCACGCCCCCCGCATTGCCGTTCGCGCGGCTGGCCGGACTGGTGACCAGCAGGCAGCTGGGCGAAGTCAGCGGCCTGGCCGCCTCGCACGCCCATGACGGCGTGCTGTGGGCAATCAACGATGGCGGCAACCCGGCCCGTCTGTACGCGATCAGCAGGCGGGGGCGCCTGCTCGCCCGCTACCAGATCGAAGGCGCCAGCAACCAGGACTGGGAAGACCTGGCCAGCTTCGAGCTGGACGGCCGTCGCTACCTGTTGCTGGCCGATACCGGCGACAACGGGGGGCGCCGCCGCGGTTTTTCCCTGCACGTGTTCGAAGAGCCGGCGAAGCTGGCCAATGGCACCCTCAAGCCGGCATGGACGATCCGGGCGCGGTGGCCGGACGGGCCACGCGACTGCGAGGCGGTGGCGGTGGATGCCGCCGCCGGACAGGTGCTGCTGGTATCGAAGAAGCGGGTGCCGCCGGAACTGTTCTCGCTGCCGCTGGCAGACCCCCGTGGTGCTGTGGTGGAAGCGCGGCGGATCGGGCGGCTGGCGGGCATGCCACAGGTAAGCGAGGAGTTGCGGCGCAAGGACCCCAAGCTGGCCGCCCTCTTCTCCCAGGTCACCGCCGCCGACATCGCCCCTGATCGCCGCAGCCTGGCGGTGCTGACCTACGGCAACGTGCTGTTCTACCGCCGCAGCGAAGGCGAGGGCTGGGCCGATGCCACCGCCCGCGCGCCGGAAGCCCACGACATCCCGCCGATCCCGCAGGCCGAGGCGCTGGCCTGGAGCGCCGGCGGCGGCGGGCTGTACGCGACCGGCGAATTCACGCCGGCGCCCATTTTCTATCTCGTTCCCCTGCAGTGAGACCGCGGCGGCGGCAACCGCCCGTCGGGAAGCGCTTGCCTTAACTGATATCATTTTGATATCAATAAGCAACACGAACCCTGGGGCCCCACCATGAAAGAGAATCCCGTTTCCTCGCTGCCCGGCATCCCGTTCCTGCTGGCGGTGCTGGCCACCGCAGCCGTTTCGGTCTGGCTGATCGGCACCGGCATCGGCCCGGACCCCGACAACCTCGGCGTCGCCTCCGGCACCAGCATCCTCGGCGGACTGCTGCTGGGCGCACTGGCCTTCCTCAGCCTGATCGGCCTGTACAAGGTCGAGCCCAACCAGGCGGCGGTGCTGAGCCTGTTCGGCCGCTACGTCGGCACGGTCAAGACCGACGGCCTGCGCTGGAACAACCCGTTCTTCAGCAAGAAGAAGATCTCGCTGCGGGTGCGCAACTTCGAATCCGGCAAGCTCAAGGTGAACGAACTCGACGGCAGTCCCATCGAGATCGCCGCGGTCATCGTGTGGCAGGTGCAGGACAGCGCCGAAGCCGTCTACAACGTAGACGACTACGAAAGCTTCGTGCACATCCAGTCCGAATCGGCGCTGCGCGCGATGGCCACCAGCTATCCCTACGACCAGCACGAGGAAGGACAGCTGTCGCTGCGCAGCCATGCCGCCGAAATCAGCCAGCACCTGCTGAATGAACTGCAGGAACGGCTGGCCGATGCCGGCGTGCAGGTGCTGGATGCGCGCATCAGCCACCTCGCCTATGCGCCGGAAATCGCACAGGCCATGCTGCAGCGCCAACAGGCCAACGCGATCATCGCCGCGCGCACGCGCATCGTCGCAGGCGCGGTGGGCATGGTCGAGATGGCGCTGGCCGAACTGCAGAAGAACGGCGTGGTGCAGCTGGACGAGGAGCGCAAGGCGGCGATGGTCAGCAACCTGCTGGTGGTGCTGTGCGGCGAGCGCAGCACTCAGCCCATCGTCAACGCCGGCACGCTGTACTGAGCCATGTCCGAAAAAAAGGCCTATCCGCTGCGCATCAACGCCGAGGTATTGGCGGCGGCACAGCGCTGGGCGGACGACGAACTCCGCAGCCTCAACGCGCAGATCGAATACGTGTTGCGCGACGCGCTGCGCAAGGCCGGGCGGATGCCCGCGCCCAAGACAAGACCGGAGGATGAAGCGTGAGCAGGAACTGGAAATACCTGGTGGTGGAAGTCAAGACCGGGCTGATGGGCGGCTTCAAGCTGGCAACACTTCAGGAGGAACTCGACAAGCACGGCCGCGCCGGCTGGGAACTGGTCAACGTGGTGCATGCCACGCCGACCGTGTCTTCGCCCACGCTCGTTTTCAAGAAGGAAGCCTGACATGCGTCGCACCCTCCTTTCCCTCGCATTCGCCACCTCGCTCGCGCTGGCGGCCGGCGCCAGCGCGCAGGCCGCCGATCCCGTGGCGATCGCCCGCCAGGCACTGGACCGCATGGACGCCGGCGACTACGCGCAGGTGGAACGCACGTTCGGCGAAAAGATGGCCGCGGCAGTGCCGGCGGACAAGCTGAAGGCCGTGTGGGAATCGCTGCCGGCGCAGGTTGGCAAGGCCACCGGACGCGGCGAAGCCGTCGTGTCCGCACAGGGCGACGCGACGCTGGTGAAAATCCCGCTGCACTTCGAGAAGGCCGAACTGGTGGCGACCTTCGCCATCGATGGCGAAGGCAAGATCTCCGGCTTCGTGGTGCAACCGGCGCAGACTGCCGCGCCCGCGCCGGCAGTGGCCAGCGATGCGGCCTTCCTCGAGCGCGACATGATGGTCGGCGAAGGTGAGCGCGCCCTGCCTGCCACGCTGGCCCTGCCGAAGGGTGATGGCCCCTTCCCTGCCATCGTTTTGGTACATGGCTCGGGCCCGCATGACCGCGATGAGACCATCGGCCCGAACAAGCCCTTTCTCGACATCGCCCGTGGCCTGGCCGCGCAGGGCATCGCCGTCCTGCGCTATGAGAAGCGCACCAAGGCCAGGCCGCAGGATTTCACCGGCGGCACCTTTGGCGTGGATGAGGAAACCACCTTCGATGCCGTGCACGCGGTGGACGCGCTGCGCAAGGCCGAAGGCATCGACCCCAAGCGCGTGTTCGTGCTGGGCCACAGCCAGGGCGGAATGATGGCACCGCGCATCGCCGCCATGTCCGGCCACGTCGCCGGGCTGGTGCTGCTGGCGGCTCCGGCGCGGCCGCTGCTGGACATCGTAATCGAGCAGAACCGCCGCCTTGCCGTGCTCGAAGACGGCAAGACCAGCGACGCCGAACGCGATGCGATCAGCGCACTGGTCCAGCAGGTGCGCAGCGTTCGCGATGCAGCGACCGATGCTGCGGCGAAGGGGCCGATGGGCCTGTCGGCGGGCTACTGGCGCAGCGCCGACGGCGTGGACGCGGTGGCCGAAGCACAGCGGGTGAATCTGCCGATGCTGGTCCTGCAGGGTGCGCGCGACATCCAGGTGGTGGATGCCGACTGGCAGCGCTGGAAAAGCGCCTTCCACGACGATCCCGCGGTCGCATTCAAGCTGTTCGACAGGCTCAACCACCTCGGCATCGCCGGCGACGGCGACGGATCGCTGGCCGAATACCAGCAGCCGGGGCATGTCGATGCCACGCTGATCGACGACGTCGCGGCCTGGATCAAGAGACACTGAGCGATGAAACACCCCGACACCAGGACGGGCGCCGCCGGGCAAGCGGTGTCGAGCCGCGATTTCCCGCCGGCCCCGCTGCACCATGTGACCTGGCCGCTGGTACTGGGCTTGTGGGTGGTGCTCCTGCTGGCCGCGTTCCTGACCAGCCCGCACCAGCAGTCCCCCCACAACCCGGTGCCATGGTGGTTGATGCTGGTGTTCGGCACCGCACTGGTGCCGGCCGGACTCGCCTCGATGCTGGCGCACCGCGCCATCACCCTCCGCGCAGGCCAGCTGGAGGTCTCGGGCGCCCTGCTCTTCAGCCGCAGGGTGCCGGTCACCGATCTGGTACTGGACAAGGCACGCATACTGGATCTGGACGAACACACCGAGTACAAGCCAATGCTCCAGCTCGGCGG
The DNA here is from genome assembly GCF_014678725.1 of Thermomonas sp. XSG. Lineage (NCBI taxonomy): Bacteria > Pseudomonadati > Pseudomonadota > Gammaproteobacteria > Lysobacterales > Lysobacteraceae > Thermomonas > Thermomonas sp. XSG. Next base: position 669,758 of record NZ_CP061497.1, read on the forward strand.
CTTCAGCCTTCCCGGTTTCAGTGCCGGGCACTACCTGCTGCGCAACCGCAACCGCGCGTTCTGCCTGCTCACCGCGCGCCGCAACGTCCTGCTGCTGCCGCAGCGCGATGGCAAGCTCATCCTGGTCAGCCCGGAAAAGCCGCAGGCCCTGCTGGACGCCTTGCGCGGGCACTGAGCGACCCGCGGGGGTATCCTGCATCGCATGCCGCAACTGCCGCCGCTTCCGCTCAAAGTCGCGCTGCTGAACACCCCGGAGATCGAGCTGTGGCCGGCCGGCCTGCTGCGCGCGCGAGGCAATGCCCATGCCCGCCTGCTCGCCCGCGCCCGCCGCGTACTGCGGCGCAAGCGCGACGGCGCGTGGCTGGCCGCCGAACTGGAAGATGGCCTGCACCCGCTGCAACCGGGCCTGCATCGCGAACCCGGCATGGCGGCGGCAAGGCGCGCCCTGGACGCGCATCAGCCGCATCTTCGCAATGGAATCGAACACACCGGGGTGCTGCCCCTGCACCGCCTGGCGCAACGCCTGCAGCTGCTGGGCCTGGATGCCCACGGCTACGCCATGCGGACCGGCCTGAGCCTCACCCATGAACCGGATTGGCTGGCGCTGGCGGATTTCGATCGCTGGCAGCGCCCGCTGTGGCTGCGCATCGACGCCGCCCGCGCCTGGCGACACATGCGGGATGCCGCGCTGGCCGACGGCATCGTGCTGGAAGCGATCTCCGGTTATCGCAGCCACGCCTACCAGCTGGGCATCTTCGCGCGGAAGCTGGCGCGCGGGCTGACCGTGGAGGAGATCCTCGCGGTGAACGCCGCACCCGGCTTTTCCGAACACCACTCCGGGCTCGCGCTGGACATCGGCGCCATCGACGAACCGCCAGCGGAGGAATCGTTCGAACGCACGCCGGCATTCGGCTGGCTGCGCGACAACGCAGGCGGCTACGGGTTCTCGATGAGCTATCCGCGCGATAACCCGCACGGCATCGTGTACGAGCCCTGGCACTGGCGGTTCGACGCAGGCGCAACGCCTGCCGCGTAGACGCCGGATGCCGATCTACGGCGCGCAGCCCGCGGCGAGCCCTTCGATCACCGCATGCAGTCCGTCACGCCATTCCGGCGCGGCGATGCCGAAATCCCTGCGCAGACGGGTTGTGTCGAGGACGGAATAAGCGGGGCGGCGCGCAGGGGTCGGATAGTCCGCCGTGGTGATCGGCAACACGCGCGGCCTGCGCGCCAGCAGGCCCGCGGCCAGCGCCTCGTCGATGATCGCCTCGGCGAACCCGTGCCAGCTGGTCTCGCCAGCTGCAACCAGATGCCAGGTGCCGGATGCCGGCACGCCGTGCGCCACGATCCGCGCGCTGGCATCGGCGATCCATGCTGCCGGCGTCGGCGCGCCGATCTGGTCGGCGACCACGCGCAGCTCGTCGCGTTCGCTAGCCAAACGCAGCATGGTGTGTAGGAAGTTCTTCCCGTGCGCGGCATACACCCAGGCGGTGCGCAGGATCGCGTGGCGCGCGCCGCTGGCACGGACCGCCTCCTCGCCAGCCAATTTGCTGGCGCCGTAGACGCCCAGCGGCGCGGTGACGTCGTCCTCGCGATACGGACGCGAAGCGCTGCCATCGAACACGTAGTCGGTGGAGTAATGCAGCAGCAGCGCACCGGTTGCGGCGCAGGCCTGCGCAATCGCCGCGGGCGCCAGCGCGTTCACCCGGAACGCGGCGTCCGGCTCGCTTTCGGCGCGGTCCACCGCGGTGTGGGCAACGGCGTTGACCACCACGTCCGGGGCGATGCGCCGCACCAGTTCACCAACGCTGTCGGGCGCGTCGAAATCGGCGGCAAGCTCGCCCTCGGCGCCCGCGCGCGTGGCCACCACCACATGACCCAGCGCCGGCAGTGCGCGCCGCAGTTCGCGTCCGACCTGGCCGTTGCCGCCCAGCAGCAGCAGCTTCATGCGGGGTACTGCGGAAGCCGTTCCGGCGCGATGTCGGCCAGCAGCGGCGCCGCCGCGTCCTTGGCGGAGAGCGAGACTTCCGCCAGCGGCCAGTCGATCGCGAGCGCGGGGTCGTCCCAGCGCAGCGAGTTGTCGCTGGCGCGGTCATAGGGCGCCGTGCACAGGTAGGTGAACAGGGCCGTCTCGCTGAGCACCAGGAAGCCGTGGGCGAAGCCCTCCGGGATCCAGAAATGCCGCTTGTTGTCGGCGCTGAGGATCGCCGCCGCATGCTGGCCGAAGGTCGGCGAGCCGCGGCGGATGTCCACGGCGACGTCGTACACCTCGCCCTCCAGCACGCTGACCAGCTTGCCTTGCGCGTTGTGCGGCCACTGGTAGTGCAGGCCGCGCAGCACGCCCTTCTGCGAACGGCTGACGTTGTGCTGCACGAACGAAGTGGGCAGCCCGTGCTGACCGAACCGCTGCGCGTTCCAGCCCTCGTAGAAGAAGCCGCGCTCGTCGCCGTGCACGGCCGGCTCGACCACCACGCAGCCCGGCAGGTTCGTCTCGATGATCTTCACGCGACGCGTCCCTGCTCCGCCAGGCCCAACAGATACTGCCCGTAGCCGTTCTTCGCCAGCGGCTCCGCCAGCTCACGCAGGCGCGCGGCATCGATCCAGCCGTTGAAGAAGGCGATCTCCTCCGGGCAGCACACCCGCAGGCCTTGGCGCGCCTCGATCGTCTCGATGAAGGTCGAGGCCTCCACCAGCGATTCATGGGTGCCGGTGTCCAGCCAGGCGTAGCCTCGCCCCATCTTCTCCAGATGCAGGCTGCCGTCGTCGAGGTAGCACTTGTTGAGGTCGGTGATCTCCAGTTCGCCGCGCGGCGACGGTTTCAGCGCCGCGGCGTAATCGCTGACCCGGCCGTCGTAGAAATACAGGCCGGTGACGGCGTAGTTGGACTTCGGCTTGGCCGGCTTTTCCTCCAGCCCCACCACCTTGCCGGCGGCATCGAACTCGGCCACGCCGTAGCGCTGCGGATCGCGCACCCAGTAACCGAACACGGTGGCGCCGTGATTGCGCGCATCGGCGCGCTGGAGCAGGTCGGTCAGGCCGTGGCCGTGGAAGATGTTGTCGCCCAGCACCAGGCATGACGGCCCGCCGGCGAGGAACTCGCGACCGATCAGGAACGCCTGCGCCAGCCCATCCGGGCTCGGCTGCACTGCGTATTCGATGCGCATGCCCCACTGCGAGCCGTCGCCCAGCAGGCGCTGGAACAGCACCTGCTCGTGCGGCGTGTTGATGATCAGCACTTCGCGGATGCCCGCCAGCATCAGCACGCTGAGCGGGTAGTAGATCATCGGCTTGTCGTACACCGGCAGCAGCTGCTTGCTGACCGCCTGGGTGATCGGATACAGGCGGGTGCCGCTGCCACCGGCGAGGATGATGCCCTTGCGGCCACCGTTGCCCAGCGGGTTCATGCCGCCACCCCAATCCGCTCGAGGCGATAAGACCCGTCCAGCACGCGATTCACCCAGTCCTGGTGGGACAGGTACCAGTCCACGGTCTCGGCGATGCCCTGCTCGAAGCTGTACCTCGGCTGCCAGCCCAGCTCATCGCGCAGCTTGCTGGCGTCGATGGCGTAGCGGCGGTCGTGGCCGGGGCGATCGGCGACGTAGGTGATCTGCGAGGCGCGCGGCTGGCCATCCTCGCGCGGGCGACGCTGGTCCAGCAGCGCGCAGATCGCCATCACCACCTCGATGTTCTGCTTCTCGGCGTTGCCGCCGACGTTGTAGGTCTCGCCCACCCGGCCCTTGGCCAGCACGGTGCGGATGGCCTCGCAATGGTCGGCCACGAACAGCCAGTCGCGCACCTGCTTGCCATCGCCGTACACCGGCAGCGGCTCGCCGGCCAGCGCCTTGGCGATCACCAGCGGGATCAACTTTTCCGGGAAGTGGTACGGACCGTAGTTGTTGCTGCAGTTGGTGGTCAGCACCGGCAGGCCGTAGGTGTGGTGGAAGGCGCGCACCAGGTGATCGGACGCGGCCTTGGATGCCGAATACGGCGAGTTCGGGGCGTACGGCGTCGTCTCGGTGAACAGGCCGGTTTCGCCGAGGGAGCCGTAGACCTCGTCGGTGGACACGTGCAGGAAACGGAAGTTGTCCTTCGCGTCGCCGTCCAGCGCCTTCCAGTGGTCGCGCACCGCTTCCAGCAGCGCCAGCGTGCCCACCACGTTGGTCTGGATGAACGCCGCCGGACCATCGATGGAGCGGTCGACGTGGCTCTCGGCGGCGAAGTTCACCACCGCATCGGGACGGTGTTCGGCCAGCAGTTGGGCCACCAGCGCGCGATCGCCGATATCGCCGTGCACGAACAGGTGGTTCGGGTCGCCTTCGATGGACGCCAGGGTGTCGCGGTTGCCGGCGTAAGTCAGCGCGTCCAGATTCACCACCTTCACGCCGCGCGCCACTGCCTCCAGCACGAAATTGCCACCGATGAACCCGGCGCCGCCGGTAACCAGCCATGTCGTCATGCGTGAACGATCCCTGTGATGCGGCTTGCAAGTATCGCCCAAACGCGAAAACCCCGCCTGAAAGGCGGGGTTTCGTGGGCGTTCCTGCAGATGCGGAACGTCGTATTGGTCGGGGTAGCCGGATTTGAACCGACGACCACTTGTCCCCCAGACAAGTGCGCTACCAGGCTGCGCTATACCCCGAAGATTGGCCGGCGATTATACCCGAGCCCGCCCGCTTTCGGCGAGGCGGCTTCAGCGACGCAGGATCTGCAGCACTTCCTCCAGCTCGACGCGCACCTGGCGGACGATCTGGTTGCTCAGCGCCGACTCCTGCTTGCCGTCCTCGCCCTCCAGGCGCAGACGGGCACCACCGATGGTGTAGCCCTGTTCGTACAGCAGGCTGCGGATCTGCCGCACCATCAGCACGTCGTGTCGCTGGTAGTAGCGGCGGTTGCCGCGGCGCTTGGACGGCTCCAGGCTGGGGAACTCGGTTTCCCAGTAGCGCAGCACGTGCGGCTTGACCTCGCACAGCTCGCTGACTTCGCCGATGGTGAAGTAGCGCTTGGCCGGGATCGGCGGGAGCTCACGATTGCTGCCGGGATCAAGCATGGACGCCCCCGACGAAGGCTTCCACGCGTTCCTTCAGCTTCTGGCCGGGACGGAAGGTGACCACGGTGCGGGCTGAAATCGGGATCTCCTCGCCGGTCTTGGGATTGCGGCCGGGGCGCGGATTCTTGCGGCGCAGGTCGAAATTGCCGAAGCCGGACAACTTGATCTGCCGCCCCTGCTCCAGCGCCTCGCGCAACGCGTCGAAGAACGCATCCACGAATTCCTTGGCCTCACGCTTGTTGAGACCGACTTCCTCGTACAGCTTCTCGGCCATTTCCGCCTTGGTCAACGCCATTACCGCCCCCTGTCAGCGCCTGATGGCCGCACTGTGTTCCTTGTCCAGCGCGGCTACCACGGCTGCCACCACCGCATCCACGTCACGATCTTCCAGCGTGCGCGATTCATCCTGCAAAATCAAGCCGATGGCGAGACTCTTGAAACCCGATTCGATGCCCTTGCCGGCATAGCGGTCGAACAGCCGCAGCTCGCGCAGGATGGGGCCGGCGGCGGTTTCCGCGGTCGCCTTCATGGCCGCCCACGTCACCGCTTCCGGGACGACGAACGCAAGATCCCGGCGGACGGACGGATACTTGGACAGCGCCTTCGCGCGCGGCAGCGGGCGCGCCAGCAGCGCGTCCAGCGCCAGTTCGAAGCCGTAGACATCCACATCCAGGCCCAGCGCCTGCTGCAGGCGCGGATGCAGCTGGCCGATCCAGCCGATGCACGCAGCTTCGCCCGCTTCATCGATGCGATACACGTCGGCGCTGCGGCCCGGATGGGCGAACGGCTGCGTCGAGGCGCGGTATTCCAGCGCAGCGCCGGACAGCGCGGCCAGGCTGTCCAGGTCACCCTTCAGGTCGTGGAAGTCGAGCGCGCGCTCGGCCACGCCCCACTGCTCGGCGGTGGCCTTGCCGCAGGCAACGGCGGCGACACGGCGCGTCTCCTGCGGCGCGTCTTCGCTCGCCGCGAAGGTGCGGCCCAGCTCGAACAGGCGCACGCGCGGCTGCTGACGCGCCACGTTGCGCGCCAGCGCCGCCGTCAGTCCCGGCAGCAGGCGGGTGCGCATCACGCCAAGCTCGGCGCTGAGCGGATTGGCCAGCGCGACGCCGCCGGCATCCAGCTGCCACGTCTTCAACAGATCGGCATCGACGAAGGCGAAATTGATCGCCTCCAGATAGTCGCGCGCCACCAGCTGGCGACGCAGGTCGTGTTCGCTGCTGCGGCTTTCGCTGGGCGCGATCAACCGGGTGGAGCCGCCCGGCAGGGTGGCGGGAATCGCGTCGTAGCCGTGGATGCGGGCGATTTCCTCGATCAGGTCTTCCTCGATGGCGAGGTCGAAGCGGCGCGCCGGCGGCGTCACCTGCCAGCCGTCGGCGACCGCCTGCACTGCCAAGCCGAGCGCGCTGAGGATGCGCGCCACCTCCGCATCGGCCACCTGCGTGCCCAGCACGCGGGCCAGCCGCGCGCGGCGCAGCATGACCGGCTGCGGCTGCGGCAGGTGCTGGGCCAGCACCGCTTCCTGCACCGGGCCCGGCTTGCCGCCGGCAATGTCCAGGATCAGGCGGGTGGCGCATTCGATGGCGATCCGCGGCAGTTCCGGATCCACGCCACGCTCGAAACGGTGCGCGGCATCGGTATGCAGGCCCAGTTTGCGGCTGCGACCGATGATCGCCGCAGGCGCGAAGTGCGCAGCCTCCAGCAGCACGTTGCGGGTGGCGTCGCCCACCTTGGTGTCGTTGCCGCCCATGATGCCGGCCAGCCCGACCGCGCGATCGGCGTCGGTGATGACGAGGAAGCCCTCGTCCAGCTTCGCTTCGTCGCCGTTGAGCAGCACCACGGTTTCGCCAGCGCGCGCATGGCGCACGCCGACCGGGCCCTTGAGCAGGTCGCGGTCGTAGGCGTGCATCGGCTGGCCCAGCTCCAGCATCAGGTACTGGGTGACGTCGACAAGGAAGCTGACCGGACGCACGCCGCTGCGCACCAGCCGCTGCGCCATCCACACCGGCGTCTTCGCCGCCGGGTCCACGCCCTCGATCACGCGGGCGACGAAGCGCGGCGCATCGCTGCCCGCATGCAGTTCCACCGCCATCGCGCTGTCGATCACCGCCGGCACCGGGTCGGCCTGCAGCGGCTCCACCTCGCAGCCGGTCGCCGCCGCCACGTCGAAGGCGATGCCGCGCACGCCGAAGCAGTCGGCGCGGTTGGGGGTGAGCTTCAGCTCGATGGCCGCGTCCGGCAGGCCCAGGTAGTCGGCCAGCGGCTTGCCTACCGGCGCGTCATCCGGCAGCTCCAGCAGGCCCGAGGCATCGGCGTCGATGCCCAGCTCCTTCGCCGAGCACAGCATGCCGTTGGAATCCACGCCGCGCAGCTTGGCGGCCTTGATGGTAAGCGCGCCCACCGTGGTGCCGATGGTGGCCAGCGGCGCCACCAGCCCCGCGCGCGCATTGGGCGCGCCGCAGACGATCTGCAGCGGCGCATCCAAGCCGGCGTCCACCTGGCAGACCTGCAGCTTGTCGGCCTGCGGATGCTTCTCGGCGGACAGGATCCTCGCCACCACCACGCCGTCCAGCGCCTCGCCAAGCGGAGTGAGTTCTTCCACTTCCAAGCCGATGGCGGTCAGGGTGGCGGCCAGTTCGTCGCGCGTCGCCGTGGTCTTGACGTGCTGGCGCAGCCAGTTTTCGGAGAATTTCATCGCACTACCTCAGGCGAACTGGCGCAGGAAGCGCACGTCGTTGTCGAAGAAGGAACGCAGGTCATCCACGCCGTAGCGCAGCATGGCGAAGCGCTCGACGCCAAGGCCGAAGGCGAAGCCTGTGTACTTCTCCGGATCGATGCCCACGCTCTTCAATACATTCGGATGCACCATCCCGCAGCCCAGCACCTCCAGCCAGCGGGTGCTGCCATCGGCCTGCTGCCAGGCGATGTCCACCTCCGCCGATGGCTCGGTGAAAGGGAAGTAGCTCGGACGGAAGCGCATCTCGAAGTCACGCTCGAAGAACGCGCGCACGAATTCCACCAGCGTGCCCTTGAGGTCGGCGAAGCTGGCGTGCTCGTCCACCAGCAGGCCCTCCACTTGGTGGAACATGGGCGTGTGGGTCTGGTCGGAATCGCTGCGATAGACCTTGCCGGCCGCGATCATGCGCAGCGGCGGCTGGCCGCCCCGCGCCAGCAGGTCCTGCATGTAGCGGATCTGCACGCCGGAGGTATGGGTGCGCAGCAGCCGGCCGTCCGGGAAATAGAAGGTGTCGTGCATGGCGCGCGCCGGGTGATGCGGCGGGAAGTTCAGCGCCTCGAAGTTGTGCCAGTCGTCCTCGATTTCCGGGCCGTCGGCGGACTCGTAGCCCAGCCTCCCGAAGATCTCGCTGATGCGTTCCAGCGTGCGGCTGACCGGGTGCACGCCGCCGCGGGCGGCATCGCGGCCGGGCAGGGTCACGTCGATCGATTCGCCGGCCAGGCGCGCGTCCAGCGCGGCGCTTTCCAGCAGCTGCCTGCGTTCGCCCAGCGCGGCGCCGATGGCGTCGCGGGCGCGGTTGATGGCCTCGCCCGCAGCCTTGCGCTGGTCGCCAGGCAGGCCGCCGAGCGCCTTCAGCTGGGCAGTGATGGTGCCGTTCTTGCCGAGCAGCGCCACGCGCAGGGCTTCCAGCGCATCGGGGGTCGCCGCGGCGGCGATGTCGGCCAGCGCCGCGGTGGACAGGGATTCGATATCGCTCATGTGCTTGATGACTCCAGGACCACTGCGTCCTCATTCCCGCCCTTGCGGGAATGACGCGAAGAATTCAGCGCCGCAAAAACAAACATGGGGAAGGACTTGCGCCCTTCCCCACGTGATGGCGACCGAGGCCGCCGCTACAACTGCTGTGGAGTGACGGCTTACGCCGCCAAAGCGCCCTTGGCCTTTTCGGTCAGGGCGGTAAAGCCCGCCGCGTCGTGCACGGCGATGTCCGCCAGCACCTTGCGGTCCAGGGTGATCCCGGCCTTCAGCAGGCCGTTCATGAAGCGGCTGTAGCTCATGCCGTTGGCGCGCGAAGCAGCATTGATACGCGCAATCCACAGGGTGCGGAAGTGGCGCTTCTTCTGCTTGCGGCCGATGTAGGCGTACTGCAGGGCCTTGGTGACGGCCTGCTTGGCAACGCGGAAGACCTTGCGGCGGGCGTTGTAGTAGCCCTTGGCCTGGCCGATGATTTTCTTGTGACGGCGGCGCGCCGTGACACCACGCTTGACTCGTGCCATTTCTTATCTCCTCACAAATACGGAAGCATGCGGTCCAGACGGCCCGCGTCCTCGGCACGAACATGGTTCGTCTGCCGCAGGTTGCGCTTCCGCTTGGTCGCCTTCTTGGTGAGGATGTGGCTCTTGTTGGCGTGGCCGCACTTGTACTTGCCGGAAGCGGTCTTCCGGAAGCGCTTGGCCGCCGCCCGATTGGTCTTGATCTTGGGCATTGGGAATCCTTGCGAAATCTAGAACTGGCCTGGGCGGCGGTATTGCCTTGCGGCGCCACCACGCTTTCCATCCTGCCCGACCGGTGGGTAAGCCCTTGATCCCAAAAGGATCAGGGCGGGTCCATTGGCGCAACTGACAACAAACCCGGCGAACCGGGCCGCCCATTATGGTTGGCCGTCCGGGGGTTTGCAATCTTCTTCTTTGAAATCAGCGGGTTTCATCCCCGCGAATCCCGGAGGGCGACTGCCGGGCATCCCGATCAGCCGCTCCCCGATGCCTGGTGACGGAACACGCCGCAGTCGCCTGCGGGGCCCGTCGCTAGGCTCACTTCTTCTTCGGCGCGATCATCATCACCATCTGCCGCCCTTCCAGGCGCGGACGCGACTCGATGACGATGTCCTCGCCCAGATCGGCCTCGATCCGCGCCGCCATCTCGCGGCCCAGCTCCTGATGGCTCATCTCGCGGCCACGGAAGCGGATGTTGACCTTGATCTTGTCGCCTTCGACCAGGAATTCGCGCATCTTGCGCAGCTTGATCTGGTAGTCGCCCTCGTCCGTGACCGGACGGAACTTCACTTCCTTGATCTCGACCTGCTTGGTCTTCTTCTTGGCTTCGTTGGCCTTCTTCTGCAGTTCGAACTTGAACTTGCCGAAGTCCATGATCTTGCAGACCGGCGGATCCGCGTTGGGCTGGATCTCGACGAGGTCGAGTTCCTCTTCCTCGGCCATGCGCAGCGCTTCGTCGCGCGAGAGCACGCCGATCATTTCGCCGTCGCTGCCGATGACGCGTACGCGCGGGACGCGGATTTCGCCGTTCCGCCGGTTCTGCTTGTTGTCAGGGATGCTGATTGTGGCTGTCTCCAAGGGTTGGCCCCTGCGGGCCGGTTCGCCCGCCGGTTCCGGAACCGGTGGGCGGGTTTGCGCGAAGCGGCGGGGCGGTCAGCCTGCGCCTTCTTCCCGCAGTCGGGCGGCGAAGGCGTCAACGGTCATGCTGCCAAGGTCTTCCCCACCCCGCGTACGCACCGAGAGCATGCCATTTTCCTTCTCGCGGTCCCCGACCACCAGCAGGTATGGCACGCGCTGCAGCGTGTGCTCGCGGATTTTATAGCCGATTTTTTCGTTCCGCAAATCGGAAACCACCCGGAATCCTTGATTCGCAAGGGTTTTCCTTGCCTCCTCGACGGCATCGGCCTGGGCATCGGTGATATTCATCACAATCGCCTGCACCGGAGCCAGCCAGGCCGGGAACTGGCCGGCATGGTGCTCGATCAGGATGCCGATGAAACGCTCCATCGAGCCCACGATGGCACGATGCAGCATCACCGGGTGGCGGCGCTGGCTGTGTTCGTCCACGTATTCCGCGCCCAGCCGGCCCGGCATCATGAAGTCCACCTGCATGGTGCCCAGCTGCCAGGTGCGGCCGATGGCGTCCTTGAGGTGGTACTCGATCTTCGGGCCATAGAACGCGCCCTCGCCGGGCAGCTCCTCCCATTCCACCCCGGAGGCGCGCAGTGCGCTTCGCAGCGCGTCCTCGGCCTTGTCCCAGGTCACGTCGTCGCCCAGGCGCGAGTCCGGGCGCAGCGCGATCTTGATCTGGATGTCCGAAAAGCCGAAGTCCGAATAGACCTTGAGGGCCTGCGCGTGGAAGGCGCGCACCTCGGACTCGATCTGCTCCTCGGTGCAGAAGATGTGGCCGTCGTCCTGGGTGAAGCCGCGCACGCGCAGGATGCCGTGCAGCGCGCCGGAGGGCTCGTTGCGGTGGCAGGCGCCGAACTCGCCGTAGCGGATCGGCAGGTCGCGGTAGCTGTGCAGGCCCTGGTTGAAGACCTGCACGTGGCCCGGGCAGTTCATGGGCTTCACCGCATAGGTCCGCTTCTCGGACTCGGTGAAGAACATGTTGTCCTTGTAGTTGTCCCAGTGCCCGGACTTCTTCCACAGCTCGACGTCGAGGATCTGCGGGCAGCGGACTTCGCCGTAGCCGGTCTCGCGGTAGACCTTGCGCATGTACTGCTCGACGGTCTGCCAGATGCTCCAGCCCTTGGGGTGCCAGAACACCAGGCCGGGGCCCTCCTCCTGCAGGTGGAACAGGTCCTGCACCTTCGCGATCTTGCGGTGGTCGCGCTTCTCGGCCTCCTCCAGCTGGTGCAGGTAGGCCTTGAGGTCCTTGTCGTTCAGCCAGGCGGTGCCGTAGATGCGGCTGAGCATCTGGTTGTTGTGGTCGCCACGCCAGTAGGCGCCAGCCACCTTCATCAGCTTGAACGCGCGCAGCTTGTCGGTGCCCGGCACGTGCGGGCCGCGGCAGAGGTCGGTGAACTCGCCCTGCGAATACAGCGAGAGATCCTCGTTGGCCGGGATCGACTCGATGATCTCGGCCTTGTAGGCCTCGCCCAGGCTCTTGAAGAACGCCACCGCGTCGTCGCGCGACTTCACGCTGCGGCTGACCGGCAGGGCTTCCTTGACGATCTTCTGCATCTCCGCCTCGATCGCCGGCAGGTCCTCCGGCGTGAACGGGCGCTCGTAGGCGAAGTCGTAATAGAAGCCGTTGTCGATCACCGGGCCGATGGTGACCTGCGCGCCCGGGAACAGGCGCTGCACGGCCTGCGCCAGCAGGTGGGCGGTGGAGTGGCGCAGGATGTCCAGCGCCTCCGGCGACTTGTCGGTGACGATGGACAGCTCGGCGTCACGGTCGATGACGTGGCTGGCATCGACCAGCCGGCCGTCGACCTTGCCGGCCAGGGTGGCCTTGGCCAAGCCCGCGCCGATGGAGGCGGCGACGTCCTGCACGGACACGGGGGCATCGAACTGGCGCTGGGAGCCGTCGGGGAGCGTGATCGAGATCATGGGATTGGCTCTTCTGGAGCGTCCGGCCCGGATGGGCGGACGTGATGTTCAGGACGAACGAACAAAACGAAAAAAGGCGCCGAGGCGCCTTTCGATCATCCACATTGAAGGGAGCGCGAGTGCGTCGGCAGGAATCAGCGGTGGGCGCCGGTAGTGTCCATGTCGCACGCTCGGCCGGCGTTTCCGCGGGCCACCTCTCTCCGTTTCGTTGCCACGCCCGCTCTCCATGCCTGAGAACCAGCGTGGTGGGCGGTACAGGGTTCGAACCTGTGACCCCTACCATGTCAAGGTAGTGCTCTACCGCTGAGCTAACCGCCCGAAGGGGCGCGAATTGTAGCCTGACAAATCGTGCGCCGACAAGCGTCCGGATGCTTTTTGTTGCCCCAGCCCCGCCGGACCCGCATCGGCGCCGTCGCGCGCGCCCTACAGGCTCGCCTCGCGAAGCCGGCGGATCTGGTCGCGGACGCGGGCGGCGTCTTCGAATTCGAGGTCGCGTGCATGCTGGTGCATCTTCTGCTCCAGCTCCCTGAGCCGGGCGGCCTGCTGGGCCGGGCTCAACCGCAGGTACTCCTGCTCCGGCTCGGCCACCCGCTTCGTCTTGCCACGCCCCTTCAGCTCGCCCGGTTCGGCGCGCGCGCCCTCCATCACGTCGCGCACGGCGCGTTGCACGGATTGCGGGGTGATGCCGTGCTCGGCGTTGTGTTCCAGCTGGCGGTTGCGGCGGCGGTCGGTCTCGTCCAGCGCGGCGCGCATCGAGTTGGTAACCCGGTCGGCGTACAGGATCGCCTTGCCACGCAGGTTGCGGGCGGCGCGGCCGATGGTCTGGATCAGCGAGCCGGTGCTGCGCAGGAAGCCTTCCTTGTCGGCGTCGAGGATGGCGACCAGCGAGACTTCCGGCATGTCCAACCCCTCGCGCAGCAGGTTGATGCCCACCAGCACGTCGAACACGCCCAGGCGCAGGTCGCGGATGATCTCCACCCGCTCCACCGTGTCCACGTCGGAGTGCAGGTAGCGCACCTTCACGTCGTGCTCGGACAGGTACTCGGTGAGGTTCTCGGCCATGCGCTTGGTCAGGGTGGTGACCAGCACGCGGTCGCCCAGCGCCACCCGCTCGCGGATCTCGCCCAGCAGGTCGTCCACCTGGGTGGCCACCGGGCGGATTTCCACCGGCGGATCGACCAGCCCGGTCGGACGCACCACCAGCTCGATGATCTCGTCGCCGGCCTCGCGCAATTCGTACGGGCCGGGCGTGGCCGAGACGTAGACGCTGCGCGGCGCACGCGCCTCCCACTCATCGAACTTCAGCGGCCGGTTGTCCAGCGCCGACGGCAGGCGGAAGCCGAACTCCACCAGCGTTTCCTTGCGCGAACGGTCGCCCTTGTACATCGCGCCGATCTGCGGAATGGTCACGTGCGACTCGTCGATCACCAGCAGCGCGTCCGCCGGCAGGTAGTCGAACAGCGTCGGCGGCGGGTCGCCGGGCGCGCGCCCGGTCAGGTGCCGGGAGTAGTTCTCGATGCCGTTGCAGTAGCCGACCTCGGCCATCATCTCCAGGTCGAACTGGGTGCGCTGCTGCAGGCGCTGCGCCTCGACCAGCTTGTTGGCGGCGTACAGGTGCTCCAGCCGTTCCCGCAGCTCGGCCTTGATCGTGTCCACCGCGCTGAGGGTGCGCTCGCGCGGTGTGGCGTAGTGCGTCTTGGGATAGACCACGTAGCGCGGCATCCGGCGCAGGATCTCGCCGGTCAGCGGGTCGAACATCGACAGCTGCTCGATCTCGCCGTCGAACAGCTCGATGCGCAGTGCCTCCAGGTCCGATTCGGCCGGAAACACGTCGACCGTCTCGCCGCGCACGCGGAAGGTGCCGCGGTCCAGCACCATCTCGTTGCGCGAATACTGCAGCGTGGTCAGGTGGCGCAGCAACTCTCGCTGGTCGATGCGCTCGCCGCGCGACAGGATCAGCCGCATCGCCAGGTAGTCCTCCGGCGCGCCGAGGCCGTAGATCGCCGACACCGACGCCACCACGATGGTGTCGCGCCGCGACAGCAGCGCCTTGGTCGCTGCCAGCCGCATCTGCTCGATGTGATCGTTGATCGAGCTGTCCTTCTCGATATAGGTGTCGCTGGACGGGACGTAGGCTTCCGGCTGGTAGTAGTCGTAGTAACTGACGAAGTACTCCACCGAGTTGTGCGGGAAGAACGCCTTGAACTCACCGTACAGCTGTGCCGCCAGGGTCTTGTTGGGCGCCATCACCAGGGTCGGCTTCTGCACCTGCTGGATCATGTTGGCGACGGTGTAGGTCTTGCCCGAGCCGGTCACGCCCAGCAGCACCTGCTTGGCCAGCCCGCTCTCGAAACCGGCGACGAGTTTTTCGATGGCCTGCGGCTGGTCGCCCGCGGGCGAATACGGCGACACCAGCTCGAAGCCGGCGGACGCGGTGGTCAGGTCGAGGTCGGACGGGACGGACTGGGTCATCTGGCGGCGCGCAACAAGGCAACCTGCGAGTTTACGCCGCCGCCATGACGCCGTCCGTCACGGAAAAACCCACGGTCCGGCCGGGGACTTTTCCGACCCGTCCACCCGCCACCCGCCGATGCCGCCCCCGGCGCGGTCAGCCCAGGCTGTGCCCACCTGCCGGAGCACTGCCATGCCCAAACGCCCTGCCGGATTCACCCTGATCGAGCTGCTGGCCACCACCTCCATCCTGGCCATCGTCGCCGGCATCGCGCTGTCACCGATGAGCGCGCTGCTCGAGCGCCACCGCGCTTCCGCCGCCGCATCCGCCTTGGTCGCCCACATGCAGCTCGCCCGCATGGCGGCCGTCAACCGAGGCCGCCGCGTGGTGCTCTGCCCGAGCAGCGACGGCGCCGGCTGCGACGCCGGCACCGACTGGAGTCCCGGCTGGCTGCTGTTCGTAGATCAGGACGGCAACCGGCAAGCCGACGCCACCGACGACATTCTCCGCGCCGACCAGCAGCCCACCAGCCGCCACCTCCGCATCGTCGGCAGCGCCGGGCGCCAGCAGCTGCGCTACCTGCCCGACGGCACCAGCGGCGGCAGCAACCTGACGCTCTCCATCTGCAGCCAGCGCGGCGAACTGCTGGCCCGGGTCATCGTCAACAACGTGGGCCGTCCGCGCAGCGAGCGGCCGTCGACGACACTCACCTGCCCCCGCTGAAGTCCTGCAGGACGGCGGATTGCGGCCTCTTCCGCCGCGACCGTACGCATGCCCCGCAGAAATTCGCGCGCAACCGCTTGCCCAACCGCAATGACCCGAATACAATGCGCGACCTCGCCCGAATAGCTCAGCCGGTTAGAGCACTTGACTGTTAATCAGGGGGTCGTTGGTTCGAGTCCAACTTCGGGCGCCATATTCAAAGACTGGGGTCGCTTCGGCGGCCCCAAGTTTTTTCCGGCGTAGCCAGAACGTAGCCGAGCGGATTGCCAGCCGAACGGCGTCGGCACGTCTCTCCTCCGAATCCAGCACCCGACCGCGGGGGCGCCGTACCCCACTCCGCTGCGGCGCCCGTGGGCCCTTGCGGCGTAATCGTCACCCCAACGACAGCGCGAACGCGAGCTGGGCCGCGTAGTACAGGGGCAGTCCCCACGCCTTGTTCGCAGGGCCCGGGGCAACGAAACGATTGCGCGCAACGGCGACGTCCGACGCAGCGAACGCCAGCGCGCCGGCCGCGTAACGCCAGTCCCCGCCGGCTGCGGTGGCCGAGATCGCCGGCGCCGCCATCGCCACCAGCGCCGCCACATAAGCTGTCACCGCCGACCGGTAGAACGCCCTCAGGTGCGGCCACAGCCAGCGCAGCAACACCAGGCCGCTTGCACCCATCACGCCAAGCGCGCCCCATAGCGCCGGCACCGCCAGCGGCAGTGACAGGAAGGCTGCCGCGAACGCGACATGCGCGGCCAGGAAGGTGAACAACCCTGCCAGGAACACACGGCTGCGCGCCGACAGCAGCAGCGCATCGCCGATCCAGCTCAGCACGAACGCCAGCAGCAGCCAGCGGCCGTGATTGCTCGCGGTGGCATCCAGCCGCCAGGCGATGGCAACGAAGGCGCTGCTGGCTGCCAGCTTGGCCACGACGCGCATCGGCTGCGCAGCGCGGTACTCCGCCCACACCAGTACGACGACGGCCAGCGCGCAGGCAAGCACCAGCCATGCGACGCCATTCATCGCCGCCGCCCCACCGGTCGCGCACGGAAATCCGCAGCCAACGCTGGCGGCGGCAACAACGGACACCCCATTTCCTCTCCCTTCACTCGGAAAGCACCCGGCTGCACTGCCCGCAGCGAGCGCGCTCGCTGACACAAGGACAGCGGCCGGCCGCGGCCGCGCATTCCGTTGACGCGCACGGCGGCAACAGTAGACGAGGCAACGGGAGAAGTCCCTCCCCCGGCGACACGCGAAACCACAAACTTCCCCCGCGGCTTACCACAACGCCTGTTCACACGCATACTAGGGCCTTGGAATCAAATCCACGCATGATGCGACCGGAACTCGAAGCCACCCTCCTGCACTGCCGCAACCTGCCATCGCCGCCCAGCGTCGCGATGCAGATCATTGCGCTCGCGCAGGACCCCAACGCCACCCTGGGCGCGGCCGCGCAGATCATCAGCGTCGATCCGGCCCTGAGTGCGCGACTGCTGCGGGTGGCCAATTCACCGCTGTACGCCACCCGGCGACGCATCGACACGCTCACGCAGGCGATGGCGATGCTGGGCCTGAACGCGACCCTGAGCCTGGCGCTCGGGTTCTCGCTGATCCACGGCCTGCGCGGCCACAACGGCACTGCCGAGCTCCAGGAGCGGATCTGGCGGCGCAGCGTGCTGGCGGCGATGGCGTCCAGGCTGCTGGGGCAGCAGGCCAACCTCAAGCGCGCCGAGTCGCTGATGCTGGCGGGGTTGCTGCAGGACATCGGCCGGCTGGCGCTGCTGCAGGCGATGCCGGAGGAGTATTCCGCGCTGTGCGCCGGCGCCGGCGACAATGCCGCGCTGCTGGCGCAGGAACGGGAACGCTTCGATGCCGACCACACCGACGTCGGCGCGTGGCTGGCGCGGAGGTGGAACCTGCCCGATTACCTGGTGGAGGCCATCGCGGCCAGCGAGCTGGAGGATGCGGAAGATCCGTTCCTGCGCTGCATCCAGGCCTCCGGTGCGATTGCCGACCTGTGGCTTGCGCCAGCCGGGGAAAACGATGCCGAGCGCGCTCTGGCCTGCGCCCGGACCGACTCGTGCACTGGCCGCGGCGAAGAGGCGCTGGCCGAGGTGCTCTCGCTGCTGGCGGTCTCGCTGCCGGAGATCAGCACCCTGTTCGAGGTGCGCATCGAACAGCCCTTACACCTGCAGGCGATTTCCGATGAGGCGCGCGAACTCCTGATCCTGCGCAACCTGCGCCAGATCCAGGATGCCTCGCAATCGCACCAGGAGGCGCAGGCCACCGAGGAACGCATGCGCCAGCTGAGCGAACAGGCGCGCCGCGACCCCCTCACCGGGGTGTACAACCGCCTGCACATGGAAGAAGTGCTGGAGCAGGAGTTCGCCGCGGCCGGACTGCACCCGCTCACGGTCGCGCTGGTGGACCTCGACGACTTCAAGAAGATCAACGACCGGTTCGGCCATCTGGTCGGCGACCAGGTACTCCGCCAGTTCGCCCAGACCGTGCAGCGCACCCTGCGCAGCACCGACCTGATCGCACGCTACGGCGGCGAGGAATTCCTGCTGGTACTCAACTACTCCAGCGAATCCTCCGCGCGCCAGGTATTGCAGCGGCTGCTGGAAGAGGTGTCGCGCACGCCGATGGCGATCGTCGACGGCCAGCCAGTGTTCACCACCTTCTCCGCCGGCATCGCCACCCACAACGGCGAGCCCGAGAACCGGTTCGAAAGCGTCCATGAGCTGCTTCAGGCAGCCGACGACGTGCTCTACGGCGCCAAGCGCGAGGGCCGCAACCGCGTCCGCCTGCACGGGGCATGACCGCGCCGCGGCGCAGTGCTGAGGCGCCGCGCGGTTTCCGCTAGAATCCGCGGGTTTTCCATTGCCCGAGGCACCCATGTCCAATCTCGCCTATCGCCGCGTCCTGCTGAAGCTGTCCGGCGAGGCGCTGATGGGGGACGAGGACTACGGGATCGACCCCAAGGTCCTGAACCGGCTGGCGCGCGAGGTCATCGAGGCCAGCGAGGCCGGCGCCGAGATCGCGCTGGTGATCGGCGGCGGCAACATCTTCCGCGGCGCCGGCCTGGCCGCGAGCGGGATGGACCGCGTCACCGGCGACCACATGGGCATGCTGGCCACGGTGATCAATGCGCTGGCCATGCAGGATGCGCTGGAAAAGCTCGGCGGCAAAGCGCGGGTGATGAGCGCGCTGAAGGTCAACGATGTATGCGAGGACTACATCCGCCGCCGTGCCGTGCGCCACCTGGAGAAGCGCCGGCTGGTCATCTTCGCGGCCGGCACCGGCAATCCGTTCTTCACCACCGATTCCGGCGCCGCCCTGCGCGCCATCGAGATCGGCGCGGACCTGCTGCTGAAGGCGACCAAGGTCGATGGCGTCTACGACAAGGACCCGAAGAAGTACCCCGATGCGGTCAAGCTGGACATCCTGACCTATGACGAGGTCATCTCGCGCAATCTGCAGGTCATGGACACCGCCGCCTTCGCCCTGTGCCGCGACGCCCGCCTGCCGCTGCGCATCTTCGACATGGCCGAGCCCGGCGTGCTGCTGCGGATCCTCCGCGGCGAACCGATCGGCACCCTGGTCCGCGCCCGCGACTGATCCGCACGCCCGGCGGCACCAGCCCCGCTTATAATCGCGGGTTTGCAGACCATCCCCGGAGCGCCGCCATGTTGAACGAGATCAAGAAAGACGCCCAGGCCCGCATGGCCAAGAGCATCGAGGCGCTGCGCCACAACCTGGTCAAGGTCCGCACCGGTCGCGCCAACGCCGGCCTGGTCGACAGCATCAAGGTCAACTACTACGGTTCCGACATGCCCCTGTCTCAGGTCGCCAGCGTGTCGGTGGCCGACGCCCGCTCCATCGTCATCACCCCGTGGGAGAAGCAGATGGTGGGCGCGGTCGAAAAGGCGCTGCTCGCCTCCGACCTCGGCCTGACCCCGAACACCGCCGGCACCACCATCCGCCTCAACATCCCGGCCCTGACCGAGGAGCGCCGCCGCGACCTGACCAAGGTCGTGCACAGCGAGGGCGAGGACGCCAAGGTGGCGGTCCGCAACATCCGCCGCGACGCCAACCACCAGGTCAAGGAACTGCTGAAGGACAAGCAGATCACCGAGGACGAGAGCGCGCGCACCGAGGCCGAAATCCAGAAGATCACCGATGCCGCGATCAAGGACGTGGATGATGTGATCAAGGCGAAGGAAGTCGAGCTGATGTCGGTTTGATCGACGTGGCCGGCGACCGCGAGGCTTCGACCGTGACCGGGCCGTGCCCTTGAGCGGCATGGCCAACCTGCACGCGGACGCGCCCGCCGCCGGCGGCGTGCCGCGGCACGTTGCCATCATCATGGACGGCAACGGCCGCTGGGCGCAGCAGCGCCATCGCCCGCGCCTGGTCGGCCATCGTGCCGGCGCGCGCGCAGTCAAGCGCAGCGTGGAGTTCTGCCTGGAGCGGGGGATCGGCGCGCTCACCCTGTTCGCGTTCTCGAGCGAGAACTGGAACCGGCCGGCCGAAGAGGTCGGCGGCCTGATGAAACTGTTCCTCGGCGCGCTCGAACGCGAGGTCGAGGAGCTGCACCGGCTCGGCGCGCGACTTCGCTTCATCGGCGAGCGCGGCCGCTTCGACGGCGCGATCCTCGCCCGCATGCAGGCAGCGGAAACGCTGACCGCCGGGAATGCCCGGCTGCATCTCAACATCGCCGCCAGCTACGGCGGCCGCCAGGACATCGCGGTGGCGGCACGCGCGCTGGCCGAGGACGTCGCCGCCGGCCGGCTGCGCCCCGAGCAGATCGACGAGGACGCGCTGGGTGCCCGCGTGGCGCTGGCCGACCTGCCCGCCCCCGACCTGTTCATCCGCACCGGCGGCGAGCTGCGGATCAGCAATTTCCTGCTCTGGCAACTGGCCTACACCGAACTCTGGTTCACCGACGCACTATGGCCCGACGTCGACGCCGCGCTGCTGCAGACGGCGCTGGACGACTACGCCGGGCGCGAACGCCGCTTCGGCCTGACCAGCGCCCAGCTCGGGCAAACCGCACCCGGAGGAATAACGTGACCAAGACCCGCATCCTGGCCGCCCTGGTCATGGCACCGTCCGTCATCGGCGCGGTCCTGCTGCTGCCCACCGGGTGGCTGATGCTGCTCAGCGCGCTGGTCTTCCTGGCGGCAATGTGGGAATGGCTGAAGCTGGCCGACATCGAAGACGCGCTGGCGCGCAGCATCCTGCTGGCCTGCAACCTCGCACTGATGGTGGCACTGGTGTGGGGATCGCGCTCGCAGCACCCGGGGGCGTTGCCACTGTTCCAGCTGACCGTGGTGCTGGGGGTGGTGTGGTGGCTGCTGGCGCTGCTGTGGCTGCGCCATTACGACTTCGCCTCCCGCCACGACGGCAATGCACGGGTATTCAAGCTCGCCGCCGGCACCGCCGCGGTGGTGCCTGCCTGGTGCGCGCTGGCGGTGATCCACGCCAGCCAGCCCAACGGACACCGTTGGCTGCTGCTGGCGTTGCTGCTGGTGTGGGCGGCCGACAGCGGGGCCTATTTCACCGGCCGCAAGTTCGGTGGGCAATGGTTCGGGGGGCGCAAGCTGGCGCCGCGGATCAGCCCGAACAAGACACTGGAAGGCGTGGCCGGCGGCGTCGGCCTGGCGATGCTGGTGGCGATCATCGGCGCCCTGCTGATCGGCGCCAAGGCCAGCCAGCTGCCGGCGGTCGCGCTGGTGGCGGCGGTGACGGTGGTCTTTTCCGTGGCCGGTGACCTGTTCGAAAGCCTGCTCAAGCGCCACGTCGGCGTGAAGGATTCCGGCACCCTGATCCCCGGCCATGGCGGCGTGCTGGACCGCGTCGACAGCGTGCTGGCGGCGCTGCCGGTGTTCGCGCTAGGCAAGATCTGGCTGGGGTTCTGAACATGCAGCGGGTAGCGGTCCTCGGTGCCACCGGCTCGATCGGCACGTCCGCGCTGGACGTGATCGCGCGACATCCCGGCGCCATGCGCGCCAGCGTGCTGGCGGCCGGCAGCAAGGTCGACGGGTTGCTGGCACTGTGCCTGGCGCATCGCCCGGAGCATGCGGTGATCGCCGACCAGGCCGGCTATGCGGCGCTGCGCGACGGCCTGCGCGAAGCCGGTCTGGCCACCCGGGCGCACGCCGGCAGCGAGGCATTGGAGGCACTGGTTGCCGGCGATGCCTGCGATACCGTGGTCGCCGCGATCGTCGGCGCCGCCGGCCTGCCCTCCACGCTTGCCGCCGCCCGCGCCGGCAAGCGCCTGCTGCTGGCCAACAAGGAGTCGCTGGTGCTGGCCGGCGAGCTGCTGATGCGCGAGGCGCAGGCAAACGGCGCCACCATCGTCCCGATCGACAGTGAACACAACGCCATTTTCCAGTGCCTGGCAGACGGCAACGCGCCGGCGCGGATCACCCTGACCGCCTCCGGCGGCCCGTTCCGAGGCTGGACCCGGGCCAGGCTCACCACGGTCACCCCGGCGCAGGCGGTGGCGCATCCGAAGTGGTCGATGGGGCCGAAGATCTCGGTCGATTCCGCCAGCCTGATGAACAAGGGACTGGAGGTGATCGAGGCCCATCACCTGTTTGGCGTGCCGGGCGACGCCATCCGCGTGCTGGTGCACCCGCAGTCGCTGGTGCATTCACTGGTGGATTTCGCCGACGGCAGCACCCTCGCCCAGCTCGGCCTGCCGGACATGCGCACCGCGCTGGCGGTGGGGCTGGGGTGGCCGCGGCGGATCACGTCCGGGGTCGGCCCGCTGGATCTGCTGGCGCAGGGCGGCCGGCTGGAGTTCGAGGCGCCTGACCTGGATGCCTTCCCCTGCCTGGCGCTGGCGTTCAGCGCGCTGGCCGCGGGTGGCACCGCGCCGGCGGTGCTCAACGCCGCCAACGAAGAGGCGGTTTCAGCCTTCCTTCAGGGCCGGATCGGTTTTCTGGACATCCCCGACACCGTTGCCGCCACCCTCGACGCCATGCCGCCGCAGCCCGCCGACTCGATTGATGCGCTGCTGGCCGCCGATGCCGGCGCGCGCACGCGCGCACGTGGGCGCATCGCAGGGGCAGCGGCGTGAGCGATTTCTTCGGTTCGTTGTGGTGGCTGCTGGTCGCGCTGGGGGTGCTGGTCACCTTCCATGAATTCGGCCATTTCTGGGTTGCGCGCCGCTGCGGGGTGAAGGTGCTCCGCTTCTCGGTGGGTTTCGGCAAACCGCTGTGGACGAAGATCGGCAAGGACGGCACGGAGTACGTGATCGCGGCGATCCCGCTGGGCGGCTACGTGAAGATGCTGGACGAACGCGAGGGCGACGTGGCCCCGCACGAGCTGGGGCGCGCATTCAACCGCGCCTCGGTCTGGCAGCGCATCGCCATCGTGGCTGCGGGTCCCCTAGCCAACCTGTTGCTGGCGTTCGGCCTGCTGTGGGCGATGCTGGTGATCGGGCGTCCCGATTACGCGCCGGTGGTCGGCAGCGCCACCGGCATCGCGGTGCAAGCCGGACTGCAGCCAGGCGATCGCATCCTGGCGGTTGGCGAGCGCGACACCCCCACCTGGAGCGAGCTGGGCATGGCGCTGTCGGTGGCCGCGCTGGATCGCCAGCCGGTGCCGCTGCGGATCCAACGCAAGGACGGCGGCACCGCCACCCGCTCGCTGCCGCTGCAGAAACTGCCGGTGCAGGCGGACGAGCTGCGCGCGATCGGCGAGATCGGGCTGGTGCCCCGCCATCTGCTGCTGCCGGCGCTGGTCGGCAGCGTGCGCGAGGGCACGCCGGCCTGGGGCGTGCTGGCCGAGGGTGACCGCATCACCGCCATCGACGCCCACCCGGTGGCCAGCTTCGAGGACATCGCCCCGCTGGTCGCACGGCTGGGCGAGCGTGGCGTGCCCGGCATGGTCGAAGTGGAGCGTGACGGCGAGCGACTGGCGCTGGAGCTGGCGCCGCAGCAAATGTCCGGCGAGGATGGGCAGCGGCGCTGGATCCTCGGGGTCGGCAACGCCGCCACCGGCCCGGCGCCCCATGACGCCACCCTCCGCTACGGGCCGCTGGCGGCAATCCCCGCGGCCGCACGCGAAACCGGCTTCCAGGCCCGCCAGCTGGTGGACATGATCGGCCGCGCCCTCACTGGCCGTGTGTCGGTCCAGAACACCGTTTCCGGTCCGCTGACCATTGCCCGCGCCGCCAATGACTTCGCCGCCCGCGGCCCGGCCTGGTTCCTGAACTTCCTGGCCCTGCTGTCGGTCAGTCTGGCGTTGATCAACCTGCTGCCGATTCCCGTCTTGGACGGGGGTCACCTGCTGTATTACCTTATCGAGCTTGTCATCCGCCGCCCGCTGGGCGAGCGGGCCATGGCTGTCGGCCATTACATCGGCCTTGCGATCATCGCAGGGTTGATGGGGCTGGCGTTCTACAACGACATCCTGCACCTGGTGTCGTGACCCTACCCCGGCTGGCGCGCCCGCGCCGCCGCATTTCCCCGCAACAGGGTGCTGCGATACTGCAGCGCCGGACCAGGCAGCTCAACAGGATGTTCCGAATGACCCGACCCATGCACCGCCGCCTGCTCACCCTTGCCCTCGCCTCGGCGCTCTCGCTGCCGGCACTGGCACAGACGGCGCTCGCGCCCTTCACGGTCAGCGACATCCGCATCGACGGCCTGCAGCGCATCGGCGCCGGCACCGTGTTCACCTACCTGCCGATCGAGCGTGGCGACACCCTCGACCAGGGCAAGGCCGCTGAAGCCCTGCGCGCCCTGTACAAGACCGGCTTCTTCGAGGACGTGCGGCTGGACCGCCAGGGCGGCATCCTGGTTATCAGCGTGGTCGAGCGCCCGGCGATCAACAAGCTGACCCTGTCCGGCAACAAGGACCTCAAGACCGAGGACCTGACCAAGGGTCTGAAGGACATCGGCCTGGCCGAGGGCGAGACCTACAACCCGCTCAACCTGGACCGCGTGACCCAGGAGCTGACCCGCCAGTACAACAACCGCGGCAAGTACGGCGTGCAGATCACGCCCTCGGTCGAGCGGCTGGACCGCAACCGCATCAACCTGACCATCAACGTCAAGGAAGGCAAGGCGGCCAAGATCCGGCACATCAACCTCATCGGCAACGAGACCTTCGAGGAAGAGGACATCACCAAGGCCTGGGAATCGCACACCAGCAACTGGATGAGCTGGTACAAGCGCGATGACCAGTACTCGCGCGAGAAGCTGTCCGGCGACATCGAGAAACTGAATTCCTGGTACCTGGACCGCGGCTACGTGGACTTCAGCCTGGACTCCACGCAGGTGGCGATCAGCGGCGACCGCAAGGGCATGTTCATCACCGCCGGCCTGACCGAGGGCGAGGTCTACAACTTCGCGGACGTCTCCGTGTCCGGCGACACCGTGCTGCCGAAGTCCGAAGTCGAAACCATCGTCAGCTTCATCAGGCCTGGCAGCACTTTCTCCCGTGGTCTGCTGGAAATGGCGACCACCGCGATCACCGCGCGCCTGTCCAACATCGGCTACGCCTTCGCCCGGGTCAATCCGGTGCCGAACATCGACCGCGACAAGCGCACCGTGGCGGTCGATTTCCAGGTGCAACCCGGTCCGCGCGTGAACGTGCGCCGGATCGTGTTCAAGGGCAATACCCGCACCGCCGATCCGGTGCTGCGCCGCGAGATGCGCCAGTTCGAGGGCAGCTGGTACTCGCAGGCGGCGATCGACCGCGGCAAGGTCCGCCTGGACCGCCTCGGCTACTTCGAGGAGGTCAGCGTCGACAGCGAACCGGTGGCCGGCACCGATGACCAGGTCGACGTGGTCTACACGGTCAAGGAAACCACCTCCGGCAGCATCGCGGCCGGCGTCGGCTATTCGCAACTGTCCGGCCTGAACCTGTCGCTGCAGCTGTCGGAAAACAACTTCCTCGGCACCGGCAACCGCGTCTCCACCGCGATCACCCGCAGCGACTACCAGAAGCGCTACGACTTCTCGTACGTGAACCCCTACTTCACCGACGACGGCATGTCGCTGGGCTACAACCTGTGGTGGCGCGAGTTCGACTACTCCAGCTTCAACGTCGCCTCCTACTCCACCAACAGCGGCGCCTTCCAGGTGTTCATGGGGCTGCCGCTGAGCGAAACCGATTCGATCTCGCTGATGGTCGGCCTGGACAGCAACGAGATCCTGGCGTTCGAGGGCTCCACCCCGCAGCCGCTGGTCGACTACGTTAAGGCGGTCGGCCAACGCACCTTCCACAGCTGGCGCGCGCAGGTGGGCTGGGGCCGCGATACCCGCAACAACTACTTCACCCCCGTGATCGGCGGCACCCAGAACCTGTCGGCCGAGATCGCCCTGCCCGGCTCCACGGTGGAGTACTTCAAGCTGCAGTACGACATCTCCAAGTACTGGCCGCTGCATCCGGCACTGGTGGTCAAGACCGCGCTGAACGTCGGCTACGGTGACTCCTACGGCAAGGACTACACCCGCAACATCTGCTTCACCGCGCCCACCCTGGTGGACACCAACAACGACGGCCAGGGCGATACCTACGTCCCCGGCCCGGTCGGCACCGATCCCTGCCTGACCACGTCGCCGGACTACCTCAAGACCGTCACCGCCACAGGCCTGCCGTTCTTCGAGAACTTCTACGCCGGTGGCATCGCTTCCAGCGGCCGGGTCCGCGGCTTCATGGACAACACCCTCGGCCCGGTGCACACCTCCAGCTTCGGCTATCGCCAGCCGCTGGGCGGCTCGGTGCTGCTGGCCGGCTCGGTGGAGGCAATCTTCCCGAAGCTGTTCGACAGCCCGTCGGCACGCGTCTCCGCGTTCCTGGACGTCGGCAACGTCTACAACGGCTGGGACAACTTCGACGCCGGCGAACTGCGCGCGTCCGCTGGCGTGGCGCTGCTGTGGCGCTCGCCGATGGGCCCGCTGTCGATCAGCTACGCGCTGCCGATCCGCAAGAAGGACGGCGACCAGATCGAGCGGTTGCAGTTCAATTTCGGCGGCCAGCTCTGACGGCAACGGCGGCATGAGCCTGCCGACCTTCACCGCCGCCGAGCTTGCTGCCCGCTTCGGGCTGGAGCTTCGCGGCGAGGACCGCGTCGTGGCCGGCGTTGGCACCCTCGCCGACGCCGCGCCATCGCAGTTGGGCTTCCTGGCCAATCCGCGCTATCGCGGCCAGCTGGCGCAGACCCGCGCCGGCGTGGTGGTATTGCGCGCCGAGGACGCCGACGCCTGCACCGGCACGGCGCTGCTCGCGCGCGATCCCTACGTGGCATTTGCGCGCATCGCTGCGCTGTTCGAGCAGCGGCCAACGCACGCTCCCGGCATCCATCCGAGCGCGGTGGTGGACCCGAGCGCGCAGGTCGACCCGGCCGCCAGCATCGGTCCGCACGCCAGCATCGGCGCGCGCAGCAGGGTCGATGCCGGCGCGAGCATCGGCCCCGGCTGCGTGGTCGGCGACGACTGCACGGTCGGCGAGGACTGCGAACTGCAGGCGCGGGTGACCCTGTGGACGCGGGTGCGGCTGGGCAAGCGGGTGCGCATCCTGCCGGGTGCCGTGCTGGGCGCAGCGGGATTCGGCATGGCGATGGAAGGCGGGCACTGGATCAACGTGCCGCAGCTGGGCGGCGTGGTGGTCGGCGATGACTGCGAAATCGGCGCCAACACCACCATCGACCGCGGCGCGCTGGGCGATACCGTGCTCGAAGAGGACGTGCGCCTCGACAACCAGATCCAGATCGGCCACAACGTGCGCATCGGTGCGCATACCGCCATGGCCGGCTGCGCCGCGGTGGCCGGAAGCGCCAGGATCGGCCGCCACTGCCTCGTCGGCGGCGGGGCCGGCATCCTCGGCCATCTCGAGATCTGCGACCGCGTGGTGATCACCGCGATGTCGCTGGTCACCCATTCGATCCGCGAGCCCGGCGAGTATTCTTCCGGCACCCCGTTGATGGACAATCGCAGCTGGCGCAAGAGTGCCGCCCGCTTCAAGCAACTCGACCGCATCGCCCGGCGCAGTCCCGGCGAGGCGAAGGACACCGAATGACCGACACCACAGCAACGCCGGCGCTGCCCGCCACCATCGCCGACATCCAGCGCCTGCTGCCGCACCGCTATCCGTTCCTGCTGGTGGACCGGGTGGTGGAGCTGGAGCCGAACAAGCGCGTGCTGGCCTACAAGAACGTCAGCATCAACGAACCGTTCTTCCAGGGTCATTTCCCCGGCAAGCCGGTCATGCCCGGTGTGCTGGTGGTGGAGGCACTCGCGCAGGCCGGTGGCCTGCTGACCCAGCTTTCCACCGCGGCGGGTGATCCGCAGACGGAAACCTTCTACCTGGTGAAGGTGGACAACGCGAAGTTCAGCCGGATGGTGGTGCCTGGCGACCGCCTGGAGCTCGACGTCGAGCTCAAGCGCCGCATCCGCAACATGGCCCAGTACGTGGGCGTGGCGCGGGTCGACGGCGAGCAGGTCGCCTGCGCCGAGATTCTGTGCGCGGCATCGCGCGACTGAGCCAGCACCAATAGTCATGAGCAGCCACGACGCCAGCGCCATCCACCCCACCGCCGTGATCGACCCGCGCGCGCGGATCGGCGCGGGCGTGCAGATTGGTGCCTATGCGGTGATCGGCGCCGAGGTGGAGGTGGGCGACAACACCCGCATCGGCCCGCACTGCCTGATCGAGGGCCCGACCCGGATCGGCCACGACAACGTGTTCCACGGCTACGCCGCGATCGGCGGCGAGCCGCAGGACAAGAAGTACCGCGGCGAGCGGGTGGCACTGGAGATCGGCGATGGCAATTCGATCCGCGAATTCGTCACCATCAACCGTGGCACCGGCGACGGCGGCGGCCTGACCCGCATCGGCAGCCGCAACTGGATCCTGGCCTACAGCCACATCGCCCACGACTGCATCGTCGGCGACGACTGCGTGTTTTCCAACAATGCCACGCTGGCCGGCCATGTCACCGTCGGCAACCACGTGATCCTGAGCGGCTTCTCCGGCGTGCACCAGTTCTGCCGGATCGGCGACCACGCGTTCATCGGCATGGGGGCCTTCGTCAATGGTGACGTGCCGCCGTTCCTGATGATCGCGCAGGAGAAGTACGCGCGTCCGCGCGGGATCAATGCCGAGGGCCTGAAGCGCCGCGGCTTCGACGCCACCCGCGTCGCCGCGATCAAGCGCGCCTACCGGGCGCTGTACATGGGCGAGGCGAGATTGGACGAAGCCAAGCTCGAGCTGGCGGAGATCGCCGCGAGCAGCGAGGACGTGCGCGCCTTCCTCGATTTCATCGACGCTGGCGAGCGGCCGTTGCTGCGGTGATTTTGATCGGCTGTGTCGCACCTGCGGCGGGGGCGGACTCCAAGTCGCTCCCCGATACTCGCTTGGTTGGAGTCCGCCCCCGCCGCAGGTGCGACCCGATTTCATCGCGAGTGACAAGAATGCAGGCTGCTCCAACGCGCGACACAACCAGCGCCATCGCGCGGGCTGGCCTGTGTCCCGACAAAGCGAATAACGTGGGGCGGCTCGGGACACAGGCCAGCCCGCGCGATGGCGCGACCCAGAAGCAAAACAAGCCATGACCCCACGCATCGCCCTCTGCGCCGGCGAAACCTCCGGCGACCAGCTCGGCGCCGGCCTGATCGAAGCGCTGCGCGAACGTTTTCCCGATGCCCGGTTCGCCGGCATCGGCGGCGATGCCATGCGCGCGGCCGGCATGGACACGTGGTTCGACGCCGACGAACTGGCGGTGATGGGACTGGCGGAAGTGCTGGCGCACCTGCCGCGCCTGTTGAAGCTGCGCAAGGCCTTCCGCCAGCGCGTGCTGGAGTGGAAGCCCGACGTGTTCATCGGCATCGACGCACCGGACTTCAACCTCGGCGTGGAGCGCTGGCTGAAACAGCGCGGCGTGCGCACCGTGCACAATGTCAGTCCTTCGATCTGGGCCTGGCGCGAGAACCGCGCGCTCAAGATCGGCGAAAGCGCCGACCGCGTGCTCTGCCTGTTCCCGATGGAGCCGCCGATCTACGCCCGGCACGGCGTGGATGCCGCCTTCATCGGCCATCCACTGGCCGATGCCATTGCGTTGCAGCCTGATCGCGCCGGCGCACGCAGCGTGCTGGGCGAATCCAGCGATGCGCCGCTCCTGGCGCTGCTGCCCGGCAGCCGGCTGGGCGAGATCCGGCGCATGCTGCCCGACTTTGCCGAAGCCGCGCGCCGGCTTGCCGCGGAGGTCCCCGGCCTGCGCGTGCTGGTACCGGCGGCAAACGCGCAGTGCCGCGCCACCATCGACGCCATCCTCGGCGATGCGCCGGGATTCCGCGTCATCGACGGACAGGCGCAGCCGATCATGATCGCCAGCGACGCGGTGCTGCTGGCATCCGGCACCGCCGCGCTGGAGGCGATGCTGTGCAAGCGGCCGATGGTGGTGGGCCACCGCATCGCGCCGCTGACCTACCGCATCGTGCGGATGTTCGGCATGCTCAAGTCCGCGCACGTCAGCCTGCCCAACGTGCTGGCCGGCGAGGAACTGATCCCCGAACTGCTGCAGGACGACTGTACGCCGGACAACCTGCACGCCGCACTGCTGCGCTGGTTCCGCGACGACGATGCGGTGGCGGCCCTGCAGCCGCGCTTCCTCGCCATCCACCAGACGCTGCGCCGCGATGCCTCCGCGCGCGCCGCCGACGCTGTGGCGCAGCTCCTGCAGCAGCCATGAACCTGCGCGTTGCCGGAATCGACGAAGCCGGACGCGGCCCACTGGCCGGACCGGTGGTGGTGGCCGCGGTGGTGTTCGCGCCGGGTCGCACGCCGGTGAACGGGCTGGACGATTCCAAGGCGCTGACCGGGAAGAAGCGCGAGCTGTTGTATCCGCGCATCCTCGAACGCGCGCTGGCGTGGAAGATCGTGTTCGTCGAGGCCGACGAGATCGACCGCCGCAACATCTTCCAGGCCACCATGCACGGCATGCGCGAAGCGCTGCTCGGCGTGGCCCACGTCGCCGACTGCGCGCGCATCGACGGCAACCGCCTGCCGAAGGACCTGCCCTGCCCGGCCGAGGCCTGGGTGGGCGGCGACGCACGCGACCGCGCCATCATGGCCGCCTCGATCCTTGCCAAGGTCGCGCGCGATGCGCGCATGCGCGAATTGCATGCGCAGCATCCGCAGTACGGCTTCGACCGCCACAAGGGCTATCCCAGCCCGCTGCACTTGGCCGCACTGCAGGCACACGGCCCCTGCCCGCAACATCGGCGGAGCTATGCGCCGGTCCAGCGCGCACTACGTGAACAATTCAGGGAAGAATCGGTCCACCCCACTTCCGGCACGTGACACTTATTCGACTGCGACGTAGGTTAGGCCTGCATTGACAGATGCGGCCGCGTGTACGGATCGGCCGACGCTTGCACGCCGCCTTCCCCCGCATGTCGGCATCGCGAGGTACGTCATGCTCATGCGTACAGTCAAACACCAACCCGCCGCGTTGCCATGGCAACAGCGTCCCGGCAAGAGCCTGCGTCGCCATGCCGGCAGCCACCTGCTCACCCCCGAGGCGGTGGCGCAGTTCGACCGGTACATGCACCGGATCAACCCGCAGGCCCCGCAGATCGACGCCGACCGCATCGCCACCTTGGCGCGCTGGCTGCAGGATCTGCCCGAAGACCAGGCTCGGAACTTCCTGGGCGACCGCCTCTCCCGCTTCGAGCTGCTGCGCGCGATGCGCGACGACTCCGACTGGAACGCGAGCGACGACAGTCGCCGGCGGATCGATGCGCTGCTGGCCTATTTCGACCACGGCGACGGCGAGCAGCTGATCCCCTCAGGCATCCCGCTGCTCGGCCTGCTAGACGACGTGCTGCTGCTCGAAATGGCGTGGCCGGCCCTGCAGATCGAAGCCGAGGACTACCGCGATTTCTGCGGATTCCGCGACGACGAGCAACCGCGGGGCAGCGCGGCCGAGCAGCGCGAGGCCTGGGTCCGGGCGCGGCTGGAGGCATTGGCGCTGCACCGCCATCACGCACGCGTCAACGCCAGCCACTACGCAGACAGCGGCAGACCCAGCCAGCCCTTCAGGATCGGTTGACGGACTTCGGCAGCGTGGACGTTCGGGCTAGCGGCAGTGTCAAGTCCTTGTCCGAATGAGTGCCGCGGCCTAACCTGCGGGCTTCGCCTGCGGTACGCCGATGCCCGCCCGTTTCGTCCACCTGCACCTGCACACTGAATTCTCGCTGGCGGATTCCACCATCCGCGTACCCGAGAAGCCCGACTATGCGCGCCCGGAAAAGGCCGGCGACCGGCCCAACCTGCTCAGCCGCGCGGTGGAACTGCAGCTGCCGGCGCTGGCGGTCACCGATCGCAACAACCTGTTCGCGCTGGTCAAGTTCTACAAGGCGGCAGAAAGCGTGGGCATCAAACCCATCGCCGGCGCCGACGTGCTGGTGGCAGACGGCGGCGATGCGCCCTCCCAGCTCACCCTGCTGTGCCGCGACCAGGACGGCTACCTCAGCCTGTCGCGTCTGCTCAGCCGGGCCTGGTTGGAGGGCCAGCGCGGCGACTGCGTGGCGATCGAGCCGGAATGGCTGCGCGACGACCATGCCGGCCTGTTCGCGATCGCCGGTCGCGCCAGCCTGGCCGGGCGGCTGGTGCAGGCCAATCGCCATGACGTCGCCGAAGCGCAGCTGGCGGAATGGCGCCGGGTGTTCGGGGACGACCTGCACCTGGAGCTGACCCGCACCGGCCGCGACGGCGAGGAGGCGTTCAACCAGTTCGCCCTGCACGCATCCGGCAAGCTCGGCCTGCCGGTGGTGGCCAGCAACGACGTGCGTTTCCTCGATGCCACCGGGTTCGGCGCGCACGAGGCGCGGGTATGCATCTCCAGCGGCCGCGTGCTGGATGATCCGCGCCGCCCGCGCGACTACAGCGCGCAACAGTACCTGCGCTCGACCGAGGAAATGGTCGAGCTGTTCGCCGACGTGCCGGACGCGCTGGACAACACTGTGGCGCTGGCGCAGCGCTGCAACCTCCAGCTGAAGCTGGGCACCTATTTCCTGCCCGCCTACCCGGTGCCGTCCGACGAGACCCTGGACAGCTGGATCCGCAGCGAATCGCGGCGCGGGCTGGAAGCGCGATTGCAGAAGAACCCGCTGGCACCCGGCAAGACCCGCGAAGACTACGACGCGCGGCTGGAATTCGAGCTGGACACCATCATCAAGATGGGCTTCCCCGGCTACTTCCTGATCGTGGCCGACTTCATCCAGTGGGGAAAAAACCAGGGCATCCCGATCGGCCCCGGCCGCGGCTCCGGCGCCGGCTCGCTGGTGGCGTGGGCGCTGCAGATCACCGACCTCGACCCGCTGCCGTACAACCTGCTGTTCGAGCGCTTCCTCAACCCGGAACGCGTGTCGATGCCCGACTTCGACATCGACTTCTGCATGGACCGGCGCGACGAGGTCATCGACTACGTCGCCCGCAAGTACGGCCGCGAGCGGGTTTCGCAGATCATCACCTACGGCACCATGGCCGCCAAGGCGGTGCTGCGCGACACCGGCCGCGTGCTCGGCTTCGGCTACGGCATGGTGGACGGCATCGCCAAGCTGATCCCCAACATCCTCGGCATCTCGCTGAAGGACGCGATGGGCCAGGGCAAGGGCGGGATGGATGGCGAGATGGCCTCGCCCGAACTGATCCAGCGCTACGAAAGCGAAGACGACGTCCGCGACCTGATCGACCTGGCGCTGCAGCTGGAGGACCTCACCCGCAACGCCGGCAAGCACGCCGGCGGCGTGGTGATCGCACCCTCGCCGCTGTCCGACTTCTGCCCGCTGTACGCCGAACACGATCACGGCACGCGGGGCAAGAACCCGGTCACCCAGTTCGACAAGGACGACGTCGAAGCGGTGGGGCTGGTGAAGTTCGACTTCCTCGGCCTGCGCACGCTGACCATCATCGACTGGGCGGTGAAGGCGATCAACACGCGTCGCGCGAAGGAAGGCGGTGAACCGGTCGACATCGCCGCGATCCCGCTCGACGACGCGTCCGTCTACCGCAACATCTTCGCCAACGGCAATACCGGCTCGGTGTTCCAGTTCGAATCCTCCGGCATGCGCCGCGCGCTGAAGGACGCCAAGCCCGACCGCTTCGAGGACCTGATCGCGCTGAACGCGCTCTATCGCCCCGGCCCGATGGAGATGATCCCGTCGTTCGTGGCGCGAAAGCACGGCACCGAGACGTTCGAATATCCCGACCCCCGCACCAGGGGGATGCTCCAGGAGACCTACGGCATCATGGTCTACCAGGAGCAGGTCATGCAGATGGCGCAGATCGTCGGCGGCTACTCGCTGGGCGGCGCCGACCTGCTGCGCCGCGCGATGGGCAAGAAGGTGCCGGCCGAGATGGCCAAGCACCGCGAGATCTTCCGCGAGGGCGCGGCCAAGGGCGGCGTCAGCGCGGCCAAGGCCGACGAGATCTTCGACCTGATGGAGAAGTTCGCCGGCTACGGCTTCAACAAGTCGCACGCCGCCGCGTACTCGCTGGTCGCCTACCAGACCGCTTGGCTGAAGCAGCATTACCCGGCGGAGTTCATGGCCGCCACCCTGTCCAGCGACATGGACAAGACCGAGAAGGTGGTGGCCTTCCTCGATGAGGCACGCGGCCTCGGCCTGGCGGTGCTGCCGCCGGACGTGAATGCCTCCGCGTACATGTTCGAGGCGACCACGCCGGACACCATCCGCTACGGCCTGGGCGCGGTGAAGGGCGTGGGCCAGGGCGTGTGCGAGGCGATCGTGGCGGCCCGCGACGGCGCCGGCCCGTTCCGCGACCTGCTCGACTTCTGCCAGCGCGTCTCCGCCGCAGGCCTCAACAAGCGCACGCTAGAAGCGCTGATCCACGCCGGCGCGATGGATGCGCTGGCGGTCAACCGCGCCTCGCTGATGCTGCAGCTGCCGGAGGCGATGAAAGCCACCGACCAGATGGCGAAGAACCGGGAAGCCGGCATGTTCGACATGTTCGGCGGTGGCGGCGGCGCCGACATCCGCGTGGAACTGCCGGAGACCACCGAGTGGCCGCTGGCGCAGCTGCTGCAGGGCGAACACGACACGCTGGGCCACTACCTCAGCGGCCATCCCATGGATCCTTACCGGGACGACGTGCAGAAGCTGGTCGGCCACGACCTGTCGGCGTTGGCGGGGATCTGGGAGGGCGCCGCGCGCAGCAGCCGCCCGCAGGAAGGCCGCAGTTGGCGGCCGATGGTGCAGACCGTCGTCGCAGGCCAGGTCATCGGCATGCGCAAGCGCGGCGAATCGCAGGCCTTCGTGCAGCTGGAGGACGGCCGCGGCCGGATCGAATGCGGCTTCTTCAACGAACAGTGGCAGGAATTCGCCCCGCTGCTCACCCGCGACCGCATCCTGGTGGTCGAGGGTGGCCTGCGCGAGGACGAGTTCAACGGTGGCTACTCGCTGCGCGCCAGCCGCTGCTGGGACTTCGCCCAGATCTGCGGCCAGCAGGCACAGCGCATTTCCATTCGCATCGATCTGCGCGTGCCCGGGGCACAGCAGCAGCTGGAGCAGGTGCTGAAGGCCCATGCCGGCCCGACCCCGGTGCTGCTGGAGGTCGCCACCGCCGCCGGCATCGGCCGGCTGACGGTAGGCGGCGGCCGTGGCCTGCAGGTGGACGCCAGCCTGCCCGGCCTGCTGCGCAGCCTGCCGGGCGTCAGCACGGTGCAGGTGCAGCTGGCGCGGCCGTGGACGGCGGCCAACTGATCCTGCCAGCCCTACGCCTCGGTACGGCGCCCCCGCTGCGATAAACTCCACGGGATGAACCCGAATTACCTCGACTTCGAGCAGCCCATCGCCGACCTGGAGACCAAGATCCAGGAGCTGCGGCAGGCCAGCGACGGCCCGGCGCTCAACATCGACAAGGAAGTGCAGGCGCTGCAGGACAAGCTGCGCAAGCGCACCGCGACGATCTTCCGCGACCTCACGCCATGGCAGGTGTCTCAGCTGTCGCGCCACCCGCAGCGGCCATACACGCTGGACTACCTGCGGGTGATCTGCGACGAGTTCCAGGAACTGGCCGGCGACCGTGCCTTCGCCGACGACCAGGCCATCGTCGGCGGCCTGGCCCGCATCGACGGTCGTCCGGTCATGGTGATCGGCCACGAGAAAGGCCGGGACACCAAGACCAAGGTGCGCCGCAACTTCGGCATGCCCAAGCCCGAGGGCTACCGCAAGGCACTGCGGCTGATGAAGATGGCGGAGCGCTTCGGCCTGCCGATCCTGACCTTCATCGACACCCCCGGGGCCTGGCCGGGCATCGACGCGGAGGAGCGCGGCCAGTCCGAGGCCATCGCGCGCAACCTGCTGGAAATGGCGGAACTCACGGTGCCGATCCTCTGCACCGTGATCGGCGAAGGCGGCAGCGGCGGCGCACTGGCGATCGGCGTGGGTGACCGCACCATCATGCTGGAGTACAGCACTTACTCGGTGATTTCACCGGAAGGCTGCGCCTCGATCCTGTGGCGCGATTCCGCCAAGGCCAAGGACGCCGCCGAGCAGCTCGGCATGACCGCCAAGCGCCTGCATGGGCTGGGCCTGATCGACAAGGTGGTGCGCGAGCCCACCGGCGGCGCGCACCGCAATCCGGTGCAGATGGCCAAGCGCCTGAAGGCGGTGCTGCTGCGCGAACTGGACGCGCTGGAGAACCTGCCCGCCAACGAACTGCTGGAGCGCCGCTACCGCCGCCTGCGCGCCCTCGGCGCCTACGACCTGGCCTCCTGATCCCGGCACGCTGGGCCCGCCCGGCGATGCGTCGCGACCTGCCGCGCAGGCGTCGCCCTACACTGGCGGCATGCGCCTGCCCAACCCGCCGCTGCCGTCACCGATCCTGCTGGGTTTCAGCGGCGGGCTCGACTCCAGCGTGCTGCTGCAGCTGCTCGCTACGGATCCCGGCATCCGCAGCCGCGGCCTGCGTGCGCTGCACGTCCACCACGGCCTGCATGCGGACGCCGATGCCTGGGCGGCACACTGCCGGCGCGTCTGCGCAGCGCTGGACGTGCCGCTGGAAGTCGTCCGCGTCCAGGTCAACCTGAGCGCGGGGCTGGGCGTGGAAGGCGCCGCACGCGCCGCCCGTCATGCCGCCTTTGCCGCAGCGCTGGGCGATGGCGAAATCCTCGCCCTGGCCCATCATCGCGACGACCAGGCCGAGACCTTCCTGCTGCGCGCACTGCGCGGCGCCGGCGCAGACGGGCTGGCGGCGATGCGGCCGTGGCGCCGCCACGCGCGCGGCTGGCTGTGGCGCCCGCTGCTCGAGCTGCCGCGGGCAGCGCTACAGGACCACGCCGCGTCGCAACACCTGCAGTGGATCGACGATCCCGCCAATATGAACGCAGACTTCGACCGCAACTTCCTGCGCAATGCGGTCCTGCCCCTGCTCCGCCAGCGCTGGCCGGACGCCCCCGGCAGCTTCGCCCGCAGCGCCGCGCTGTGCGCACAGGCCGTCGACCTGCTGGAGACCGAAGACGCGGCAGCGCTGGCAGCTGCCCGCGGCGATCCGCAGACGCTGGAGATCCGCATGCTGCAGGCGATGCCGGAAGCGCGCCGGGCGCGCGTGCTGCGGCGCTGGATCGCGGATTTACAGCTGCCGCCGCTGCCGGGCAACGGCATCGCCCGCATCGAGCATGAACTGCTGGCCAGCAGGCGGGATGCCAGCCCGCAATTTGACTGGCAGGGCGCGCGGGTCTGGCGCTGGCGCGGGCTGCTGCACGCAGACGTGCAGCGTGCTTCGCTGCCAACCGACTGGGCCCAAGCTTGGGATGGCCGCGCGGCACTGCTGATGCCAGCTGGCGAGCGCCTGCAGCTGGTGGGCGCACCAGGCTTCGACGCACCGTTGCGCGTGCATGCCCGGCAAGGCGGCGAACGCATCGTGCTGCCGGGACGCCGCCATTCGCATGCGCTCAAGCACGTGCTGCAGCACGCCGGCATGCCGCCGTGGCAACGCGCCCGTTTGCCGCTGCTGTCGGCCGCCGACGGCTCCCTGCTGGCAGCGGGGGATAAGATCTTGTCGGCGCCCATGGCGGCATGGCTGTCGGCGCATGGCGCCCATCTGTCGCTCTCCCGACCGGTCCCTGAGCGCGCGGAGGGCGACAGCGGAGGAACGGCCGCGCTGGCGTAAACTGCACGCATGGCCAAGAAACCCGCCCCCGACATTTCCCCCGTCGCCGACTTCGAACAATCGATGCTGGCGCTGGAAGACCTGGTCGGCCGGATGGAAGCCGGCGAGATGACGCTGGAAGAATCGCTGGCCGCCTACGAGCGTGGCGTCGGCCTGTACCGCCGCTGCCAGGGCGCGCTGGAGCAGGCCGAGCTGCGCGTGCGCCTGCTCGATGATCCCGCCAGCCCTGGCGATGCCCGCGAGTTCGACGCCGGCGACGATGGCTGCGCCTGATTTCGCGCCGTGGCGCATGCGCGCCGAAGCCGCGCTCGAACGTGCCCTGCCCGACCCCGC
Organism: Thermomonas sp. XSG; assembly: GCF_014678725.1. Taxonomy (NCBI): domain Bacteria; kingdom Pseudomonadati; phylum Pseudomonadota; class Gammaproteobacteria; order Lysobacterales; family Lysobacteraceae; genus Thermomonas; species Thermomonas sp. XSG. The sequence goes on from NZ_CP061497.1 coordinate 707,737, forward strand.
TACCGCCCCGCGGCGCCTGCACGCAGCGATGCGCCACGGTGTCCTCAACGGCGGCAAGCGCATGCGCCCGCTGCTGGTGTACGCCACCGGCACCGCGCTGGGCGCACGCGAGGCCGACCTGGACGCCGCCGCCGCCGCGGTGGAACTGGTGCACTGCTATTCGCTGGTCCATGACGACCTGCCGGCGATGGACGACGACGACCTGCGCCGTGGCCAGCCCACGGTGCACGTCGCCTTCGACGAAGCCACCGCCATCCTCGCCGGAGATGCGCTCCAGACGCTGGCGTTCGAGGCCCTGGCGGCCGCACCGCAAGCGCCCGCACAGCGCATCGCGATGCTTGCCGAACTGGCCCGCGCCTCCGGCGTGGCCGGCATGTGCGGCGGGCAGGCGCTGGATATCGATGCCACCGGCCAGGCCATCGCGCTGATCGAACTGGAGCGCTTGCACGCGCTGAAAACCGGCGCGCTGCTGCGCTGCGCGGTGCGCCTGGGTGCGCTGGCCGCCAACGCGACGCCGGCGCAGGCGGAACAACTCGACCGTTACGCCGACGCGCTGGGGCTGGCCTATCAGGTGCGCGACGACCTGCTGGACATCGAGGGCGACGCCGCCACGCTGGGCAAGACCGCCGGCAAGGACATCGCGCAGGACAAGGCGACCTTCCCGGCGCTGCTCGGCGTCGACGCCAGCCGCGCCCGGCTTGAAGAACTATCGGCAGTCATGCGACAGGCGCTCGACGCACTGGATGCCGAGACCGGCGCACTGCACGCGCTGGCGCGGCAGGTCGTCGAACGCAGCCACTGATCCACGCGACGGATCCCCAACTGCGCCTGCGCTAACGCATGCGCAGCGCAGCTGGCGAACACAGCTTGCCGCGCCGATGCGCCGTCCGCAGCACCAGCACCACCGCCATCGCGATGACCGCGATCACCAGTAGCGAATTTTCCGGGCCAAACATTCCGCCGGTCAGCCAGTCCGGGCCGGCAAGGCGGGTTTCCAGCGGCGCCAGCGCGCGCCAGTCCCCGATGCCGGATAGCGGTACGCCGCTGAGCAGGATGCTGAAGTTCCATGCCGCATGGTGTGCAGCCGACACCCACAGGTTGCGGGTCAGCACGAACACTCCGCCCCACAGCAGCCCCAACAAGGTGACCGATACCAGCACGGCCATGGCGTCGGCACTGCCGCCGTCCTGCACGTTGGCCAGATGCGGCAGGGCGAACACCAGCGCCTGCACCGCCAGCGCAACACCGGTTCCCCAGGCCCGCTCCAGCACCTGCAGCAGCAGGCAGCGGTACAGCAGTTCTTCCAGAGTTGCGGCGATGCCGATCACCGCGGCAGCGCCAAGCAACCCCGATGTTGCCGGCCGGTGCTGCACCAGCTCGTAAGCGCCCAGTCCGAACAGCGCGGCAATCGGCAGCACCACCAATGCCGCCCCCGCGATGCCGCCCAGTGCCAATGCCCACGGCTGCAGCCGCAGCTCGGTCGCATCGCGCTTGTCGTGGACGCGCACGTAGGCCCAATAGCCCAGCATCGCGGCAAGGAAGATGCCGGCACGCCGGATCCCGCTCAGTGCGCCGGAGCCGGGCTGGAACATCGCCTCGATCCCCGGCAGCAGCCCTTGCCGGAACGCGAACATCGCCCCCAGCACCGCCGCGCCACCCAGCAACAATGCCCACAGCACCCCGCCGATGGCGCGCAGGTGGCGCCCGGCGGCTGTTTCTGTCGACGCGGCCGCCGCGCCCATATCGAGGGCGGTCGAGCCGGCTGCGACTGTTGCCGGCCCACCCCGCGCGGTCACTGTTCCTGTGCAGTCGCTGCGCATCCCCGCCTCACAGCAGACGCAGGGTGAAGGGATAGCGGTAGCTTTCCCCATTCAAGGCCTTGAACGTGGCGATGACGCTGCACACCAGCCAGCTCACCGCCACCACCCCCGCCAGCAACACCAGCACCAGCCCGGCCGGCAGGGTGACGATGGCGCCGATGCCCAGGGTCAACACGGTCGCGCCCACCAGCACCACGCCGGTGATCGCCAGCGCACAGGTCAGCAGGAACATGGTCAGGTTGAAGTTGAACGCCTCGCGCGCGTGTTCGGCGACGAAGGCGGAATCGTTCTTCTTCAGGAAATAGACCGCCAGGCCCGCCAGCATCCCGGCCACACCCGCGGTCCAGCTGGTCATGAAGGCCAGCAGCAGGGCGCCCGCATGCACGCCAGCGGCCCAGCCACGCTCGCCCTGGGCGGTCGACAGCGTCTGCATCTGCACGGTTTCCATTGTCGTCTCCTGCCGGAACCATTCCGGTATGGATCGATGATGGCGGCGCCTTGCCACCGCGCAAGCGGGCACGCGACGAAACCGGGCGTGGCGCGACGGAGGGCCGCGCCGGGGCATCGAATGCGGCCCCAAAACGGACGAGCCCGGGCAAGCCCGGGCTCGTCGCACTCGTTTGGACCGCCGGGCTTACTTCACCAGACGGATGGTCAGCGGATAGCGGTAAGCCACGCCGTCGTTGGCCTTGACCGCCGCCAGGATCACCAGCACCAGCGCACCGATGCCCACCACCATTGCCACCGGCACGGTCAGCAGCGCGCCAATGCCGATGGTGAGGATGGTGAAGATCAGCAGCAGCAGGAAGATCGCCGACACGGTGATGTTGAAGTTCAGCGCTTCCTTGGCCTGGTCGGCCACGAACGGCATCTCGTCCTTCTTCATCAGCCAGATCACCAGCGGGCCGATGAAGAAGCCCCAGCCGCCCAGTGCCGACGTCAGCAGGCCACCCACCAGCGCGGACAGGTGGGCAAACATCGCCCACTGGCGCTCTTCCTTGGAAGGCCCGACGGGCGGCGGTGGCGGCGTGGCGACGGTATCGTTCTGGTCCATGAATTTCCCCGATTGGTCATACGGCATCGATTGCCGCGTCCGGGAGGATAACGCGAACCGGTGACGCTTTCGGCCATCGTCAGGGCCGTCAGCCCTCGCCCGCCACCGTCATCCGGCCGACCAGGATCGAACCGGTGCGCACGTGCGAACGCGGATCGATGTCGCTGCCCACCGCCTCGATCCCGGCGAACATCGCCTTGAGGTTGCCGGCGATGGTGATGCCGTCGACCGGGTAGGCGATTTCGCCGTTTTCCACCCAGAACCCCGCGGCGCCGCGCGAGTAGTCGCCGGTGATCGGGTTGACGCCCTGGCCCATCAGTTCGGTCACCAGCAAGCCGGTGCCCATGCCGCGCAGCATCGAAGCAAGGTCGCCGGCATTGGCCCGCACGTTGAGGTTGTGCACGCCGCCCGCGTTGGCGGTGCTGGCCAGGCCCAGCTTGCGTGCCGAATAACTGCCCAGCACATAGCGCTGGACGATGCCGTCGTCCACCAGCATCGATTTGCGGGTGGCCACGCCCTCGGCGTCGAACGCGGCGGAACGGAAGCCGCGCGGCAGGAACGGATCTTCCTCGATCGCGAACCACGCCGGGAATACCCGCGTGCCCGCGCTGTCGAGCAGGAAGCTGGCGCGGCGGTACAGCGCGCCGCCGGACACCGCGCCGATGAAGCTGCCCACCAGCGACCGGGCCATCTCCGCGGCGAACAGCACTGGCACCTGCCCGGTCGGCAGCCGGCGCGGATCCAGCCGCTCCAGCGTGCGCCGGGCGGCCCGGCGGCCGATGGTCTCGGGCGATTGCAGGTCACCCTGCGCCAGCGCCACGCTGTACCAGGCGTCGCGTTGCATCGCCTCGCCCTCGCCGGCGATCAGCGCGCAGCCGATGCTGTACGAGGTAGCGCGCTCGGCGCCCAGGAAGCCGTGCGAGTTGGCATACACGCTGAGCGAAGCGTTGGCGTTCATCGACGCGCCGTCGGAATTGCCGATGCGCGCGTCCACCTCGCGCCCGGCCGCCTCGCAGGCGAGCGCGATGTCGATGGCGCGGTCGGCATCGAACGGCG